>JBQTJE010000183.1:0-15201 GCA_052387455.1 Pseudonocardia sp. | reverse complement strand
ACCCCCGTCCCGCCCCCCGCGCGCGCCACCCACCCCCGCCCCGCCGCCCGCGCCCGCCGAGCGTGCGCTCGGTCCGCCGAATCGCCGCCCGTGCCTCGCCCAGCGTGCGCCGAGGCAGCCGCCGGCCTGCGTCGCCGCACGCTCGGTGCGGCCCGGCGAGTAGGGCCACCGTTCGCGGTCGCACACGATCTTGGGGCGGACGGAACCGTTGCGGCTCGGGCGCCGTCGGTTCCGAATGTGTTCGATCCCACGATCCCCTTCCGCGGCTCCTCCGCCCTCGCCGCCGGCCACCTCACCCGCGGGGTGCTGCACGGCCCGCGGTTCGTCCGGTTGCTGCCGGACGTGCACGTCGCGGCGGGCGTCGATGTCGATCTTCGGGTGCGCGCATTCGCCGCGCACGCGCTGGTCGGCGCCACGGGCGTGCTCGCCGGCTACGCGGCCGCCGAGCTGCTGGGCGCTTCCTGCGCGCCGGGCGACGCGCCCGCCGAGGTGCTCCTGCACCCGCCCCGCCAGCGGCGGTCGCACCCGGGGCTGCGGGTGCGCCGTGACGTGCTGGGGCCCGGCGAGTGCACGACCGTCGCCGGCGTGGTGGTCACGACGCCGCTGCGTACGGCGTACGACCTCGGACGGTGGGCGGCGTGCGTCACCGAGGCCGTGGTCGCGCTCGACGCGCTCGTGCGGTACCGCGAGCTCCGCCTCGACAGGCTCAACGGGCTCGCGGGCAGCCACGCCCCGGCGCGCGGAGTCCAGCAGCTCCGCGCGGCTGTCGCCCTCGCGCGGCCGGGCGCGGACTCGCCGATGGAGACGCGGCTGCGGCTCGCGCTCGTGCACGGCGGCCTGCCGGAGCCGTCGATGCGACACCCTGTCACCGTCGCGGGCCGCACGTTCCTGCTCGACCTCGCCTATTCGGAGCTGCTGCTTGCGATCGAGTACGACGGCGCAGAGCACCGCACCGCCGAGCGCGCCCGCCGCGACCTGCGGCGCGAGGCCCTGCTCGCGGCCGCGGGATGGACGGTGCTGCGGTTCTCCGCCGCGGATGTGCTGCACCGCCCGTGGTACGTGGCGCGGCGCGTCCGCCACGAGCTGGCGCGCCGCGAGCGTGCGCTCCAGCAGCGCGCGGGATGACTGACCGCACGCTCGCGCCCCCACGTCGGCCGCGTCTCGCCGCATCACCCCACCAGCGCGTCGCCGAGGTAGCGGTCCGGGCCGGCCACCCCGGGCAGCGCGAAGTAGAACCCGCCGCCCTGGGTCTGGACGTACTCCTCCAGGTTCTCGCCGGAGATCCGGTCCTGCACCGCGAGGAAGCCCCGTTGCAGCGAGCGCTGGTAGGACACGAACGCGAGCCCCTGGTCGAGGCGCCCGGCCCGGTCGAAGCCGCGGGTGAAGGAGAAGCCGCGGCGCAGGATCAGGCTGTCGGCGGTCTCGGGCGTGCGCGGGTTGGCGCGGCGGATGTGGGCGGCGAGTGCGATCCGGGCGCCGTCGGGGTCGTCGTCGTAGCGGGGGACGTCGAACTCCTCGCGCATCCTCAACGGGGCGCCGCTGACCTTGTGCCGGCCGATCAGCGCCTCCTGCTCCGCGAGCTGGGTGCGGTCCCAGAACTAGACGAACATCCGGATGATCCGCACCACCTGGTAGGAGCCGCCGACGGCCCAGTCGGGCTCGCCGTCGCCGGGCCCGACCCAGACGTGCCGGTCCATCAGCGCGGCGTCGGTCGTGTCGAGGTTGGCGGTGCCGTCCTTGAAGCCCAGCAGGTTGCGCGGGGTGCCGCCCGCGCTGCCGGACCCGGCGCCGCGGCCGTAGCCCTCGACCATCCACTTGAGCACGAGGTCGCCGCGGGTGCGCCGCATGAGCTGGCGCAGCGCGAACTGGACCGTGTCGGGATGGCCCGCTTCCACGCTGAGCAGCAGGTCGCCGTGCGAGCCGGCCGGGTCGAGCCGGTCGTTGGCCAGGAACGGCATGGTGACCAGCTCGCGCGGGCGCTGCCCGGCCAGCCCGAACCGGCCGTCGAACAGCGACGCCCCGACGCTGACGACGACGGCGAGGTCGTCGGCCGGTGGTTCCGCGCCGAGCAGCCCCGAGTCGACGGGCGGGTACGCCGCGTCCCGCTCGACCGGCGGCGTGCCCGCCATGAGCGCGCGGGTCTCGTCGGTGAGGTCGCGCAGCATCGTCGCGAGCCGGGCGCGGTCGGGCGACTGCACCGAGAACGCCGCGACCAGCCCGCGGGCCGGGATCGGCAGCGAGGTGATCCCGGTCTGCCCGGCGCCCTGGAACGGGACGAACCGGGGCGCGGCCGGGCCCGCCGGCGCTGCGCAGCCGGCCAACCCGACCGTGCCGGCGGCGACCCCGGCGCCGAGCGTCCGGGCGACGAACCGTCGCCGGGAGATGCCCTCCCTCACGTGAGCCCCAGCGCGCCCGCGGTCTGCGACACGTTCTCCGACAGGCTCGCGAGCTGCGCCTTGAGCGTGTCCACGGTGGTCTGCGCGACGGTGACGGCCGGGCAGCGCGGCGACGGGAACGCGTCGTTCTCCAGGCAGTAGAGCTGCCACCCGTCGCCCGCGCGCAGCGGCGCGAGGGTGCGGTCCAGGTCGGCGAAGCCGGTCTCGATCCGGGCAAGCAGCGCCGGGTCCTTGGCCCGCAGCGACGGCGCGAGCCGCTCGATGGCGGCCTTCGAGCCCTCCAGGTTGGCGTTGAAGTCCCACAGGTCGGTCTTGGAGTAGCGGTCCTCCTCGCCGGTGATCTTGCCTGCGGAGACCTCCTCGATCAGCTCGGCGGCGCCGACGGGCACCGTCGCGGGTGGGACCTCGAGGGTCGCGAGCTCCGTGCGGAGCGTGGCGAGGTCGGCGTCGAGCTGGTCGGCGAACGGGGCGCCGCCCGCGGTGGTGTTCTCCTTGAACAGCAGGTACTCCAGGCGGTGCCAGCCGGTGAACGCCGGGTCCTGCTCGTCGGCGAAGTCGTCCACCCGGGCGTCGATCTTGCCGTCGATCTCCTCCACGAGCCCGGCGAGCGGCTCGATGCGCTCCCACGGCACCCGCGACGGGGCGTAGGCGGCCTGGGCGGCGGCGAGGTCGCCCGCGCGGACCGCGTCGGTGAGCACCGACGTGAGCCGCACGGCCTCGTCGACCTGGTCCTCGGCGTACGACTTGTACTGCTGCACGGCCGCGAGCACCAGCGGGTCGCTGGTCTGCCCGCCGAGGCTCGACGCGGACAGCCCGGACGCCGAGCCGGTGGATCCGGTCGCGGTCGTGCCGGCGCCGTCGTCGGCGGAGCAGCCGGGGAGCAGGGCCAGCCCGAGCAGGCCGGCGAGCGGGAGCGCCCAACGTCGCATGAGAGAGTCCTTGTAGTTAGGGGAGCCTCACGGTAACACTGGGCAGGCTTGGCAGTCACCGGTCCGGGTGAACCGTGACCTTCCCCCGTCGGGCGATCACGACCGCGCCGCCCGCGAGTCCGATGAGGACGACGCACCAGGCGATGTGCGCGAGGAGGAACCCGCCCCGGTAGTCGGGCAGCAGGACCTGCCACGGTGCCGTCGCGACGTCGGGTCCCAGCACCCACCCGAACCCGTCGGTGACCAGCAGCCCCGCGTAGGTCACGACGCCGGCGAGGCCGAGCACGAGGGCCGGACCGCGGGCCCGGCGTTCGGAGGTCAGCCAGGTCAGCACGGCCAGGACGGCCAGGGGAAGCACCACGACGGCGTGCCTGCCGGGCCACCAGAACCCGTGCATGGTCGCCGCGACGAACGTCGCGACCAGCCAGCCGGTGCCCAGCGGCGCCAGCAGCGCGGCGACGTTCGGGGGCCGGCGCACCGCGAGCACGGCGACGGCGGCGACCGCGAGCAGGTACGCGGGCTGCCAGGCGGCGAGGCCGTAGTCACGGTCGGTGAGCAGCGCGACGAGACGCAGCGCGCGCCCGGGCAGGCTGACGTCGTCGCCGACCACCGCGAACTCGGTGCCCCTGGCGACGAAGTGGTCGCCGCTGGCGTACACCGTCCAGCCTCCCCAGACGACCCGGTGCACGGCGAGGTAGACCGCGCCGGCCGCCGCGACCAGGACCGCCGCGACCAGCGTGGCCCGCCGCTGCCCGCCCCGCCACCATCGGTACCCGCCCAGCCCGGCGAGCACCGCCGCGACCGGCACGTACTTCACCGACAGCCACGGCAGCGCCACCACCGCCACGCCCACCCCCACCCCCCGCCCCACCGCCCGCCCCGCACCGCACCTTGGACCCTTGATGCTGTTCACGGGCCCCGTCGACCCGCACGAAGGGTCCAAGGTGCGGGCGGCGGGGGTGCGGGCGGCCGGGGTGGGGAGGGCGGCTACGGCGAGCACGACGACCAGCGCGGCCGGGAGCTCCGGGTAGAGCTGCTGGCCGTACACCGCGAGCGGCGCCGACGCGGCCGCGATCGCGACCCCGGCGGTGGCGAGCCCTGGGGGCACCGCGAACCGGCGCACCGCCGTCCACAGCGTCGCCGCGGCCAGCGCCCCCGCGACCGTCGCCAGCGCCAGCTTCGCGCCCACCCACCCCCCGAGCGCGACGGGCAGCGCGAGCAGCAGCGGCAGCAGCGGGTCGTGCGGGCTGATCGCCCGGCCGTCGGCGCGGACGGCGGTCTGCACCGGCGGCTCGACATCGGCGAAGGCCCGCCAGCGCTGCGCGGCGAGCTCGTCGGCAATGTCGAGGTCGCCGTCCTCGGCCAGCGAGATCGCGGTGAGCACGTACTGGGTCTCGTCGACCGCGACGTGCTGGCCGTCGGTGGCGGGCACCCCGATCCCGGCGGCCGCGGCGGCGAACCCGAGCAGCGCCACGCCGCACAGCGCCCACCGCACGGGCTACTCCCCGTGTGCGGCTTCCGTCGCCATCCGGGCCCGCACCTCGCCGAGTGCCTCCTGGTACTCCGGGCGCGGGACCATCGCGGCGGCCATCCTCAGCTGCGTCTGCGCCTCGGTGAGCCGCCCCTGCCGTTGCAGCGCCTTGCCGAGCGCGAAGCGGGCGTAGTGGTCGGCGGGGTCGAGGTCGAGGACCCGCTCGAATGCCTCCTGGGCCCGGCGAAGCTGCGCCGAGTTGAGGTAGGCGCGCCCGGCCAGCAGCTGCACGGACACGTCGTCGGGCCGGTCCTCCAGCAGCGGGAGCAGGGCCTGCAGCGCGTCGAGCGGACGGCTGCGGGCGACCAGCATCTCCGCACGGCGGAAGGACTCGAACAGCTCGTCGGGTGCGCTCGTCATGGTCGCCCATACGTTAGGTGTCCCGAACCCGATCCGCGAGGGGGCCGCGGTGATCCCGGCGGTTCCTGCGCGGCATCGCGCACGGCGGCGGCTACCCTGGCCGCCGAGTGTGCCCGGCATCCGGGCAGGTCGGACCATTCGTGGCAGGTGGGAGAACAGTGGCGGTCATCGAGCAGGTCGGGGCGCGCGAGATCCTCGACTCCCGGGGCAACCCGACGGTCGAGGTCGAGGTCGCCCTCGACGACGGGACGCTGGCGCGGGCGGCGGTGCCGTCGGGCGCGTCCACCGGCGAGCACGAGGCGGTCGAGCTGCGCGACGGCGACCCGCTGCGCTTCGGCGGCAAGGGCGTGGAGAAGGCCGTCGCGGCGGTGCTGGACGAGATCGGCCCCGAGCTCACCGGCATGGAGGCCGTCGACCAGCGGGTGATCGACCAGCGCCTCGTCGACCTCGACGGCACCCCCGACAAGTCCCGGCTCGGCGCGAACGCGCTGCTGGGGGTGTCGCTGGCGGTGGCGAAAGCGGCGGCGGAGTCGTCCGGGCTGGAGCTGTTCCGCTACATCGGTGGGCCCAACGCGCACGTCCTGCCGGTGCCGATGATGAACATCATCAACGGCGGCGCGCACGCGGACAGCTCCGTCGACGTCCAGGAGTTCATGATCGCCCCGGTGGGTGCGGAGTCGTTCCGGGAGGCGCTGCGCTGGGGCGCGGAGGTCTACGCGGCGCTGAAGTCGGTGCTCAAGAGCAAGGGCCTGGCCACCGGCCTGGGCGACGAGGGCGGTTTCGCCCCCGACCTGCCCGGCACCCGCGCGGCGCTCGACCTCATCGCCGGGGCCGTGGAGAAGACCGGCTACGTGCTGGGCCGCGACATCGTCCTGGCCCTCGACGTCGCCGCCACCGAGTTCCACTCCGACGGCGTCTACTCCTACGAGGGTCGCAAGCTCTCCTCCGCCGAGCTGAGCGCGGTCTACCGCGACCTGGTGGACGCCTACCCGCTGGTCTCGATCGAGGACCCGCTCTCGGAGGACGACTGGGACGGCTGGGTCGCGCTCACCACCGAGCTGGGCGACCGCGTCCAGCTCGTCGGCGACGACCTGTTCGTCACCAACCCGGAGCGGCTCGACGACGGCATCCTGCGCGGCGCCGCCAACGCGCTGCTGGTGAAGGTCAACCAGATCGGCACGCTGTCGGAGACCCTCGACGCCGTCACCCTCGCCCACCACAGCGGCTACCGCTGCATGATGAGCCACCGGTCCGGCGAGACCGAGGACACCACGATCGCCGACCTCGCCGTCGCCACCGGGTGCGGGCAGATCAAGACCGGTGCCCCGGCGCGCTCGGAGCGGGTGGCGAAGTACAACCAGCTGCTGCGGATCGAGGAGGGCCTCGGCGACGCCGCGCGCTACGCGGGCGACCTGGCATTCCCCCGCTACACCGCGCCGGCCTGACGGGCGGCGCGGTGACGGACGCCGCCGCGCGCCGGGCGCGGTCGCGGTCGGGTGCGCGGCGCCCGGCCGAGCAGGCTCGGGCGCGGACCGCCGAACCGACGCGGCCCGTCGCGTCGGCGCGCGCGCGGGCGCCGCGGCTCGTCCGGGCCCGGTCGCGGGCGGGCAGCATGGTCGCGGCGACGTCGGACCTGCTGGGGCTGTCCTCCACCCGCCGCGCGGCGCTGCTGGCGGTGGTGGTGTGCGCGCTCGCGCTGTCGGTGGCGGTGCCGCTGCGCAACTACGTCGCGCAACGCCAGGAGCTGGCCGCGGTCGCCGAGCGGCAGCGGGCGCTCGCCGCGGAGGTCGAGCGGCTCACCCGCGACCGCGACCGGCTCGCCGATCCCGCCGAAACCCAGGCCCAGGCGCGTTCCCGGCTCGGCTACGTCACGCCCGGGGAGATCCCGTACGTCGTGCAGCTGCCCGGGGACGCGCTCGCCGACCCGGTCACCGACCCGTTCGGCGGCGCACCCTGGTACCTGCGCCTGTGGACCGAGGTGGCGTCGGGGCGCGACCACGCGCTCGCACCCGAGGTGGAGCGCCGGTGACCGCCGGGCCGGATTTCTCGCCCGCCGACGGGGCGACGTTCCCACCCACGGACGGGGCGACGTTCTCGCCCGCCGACCGGCCAGAGTTCCCGCCCGCCGACCGGGCGGCCGTCACCGCGCAGCTCGGCCGGCCGCCGCGCGCCGTGCGGCAGGTGGCGCACCGCTGCCAGTGCGGCCTGCCGTCGGTGGTGCAGACCGAGCCGCGGCTGGGGGACGGCACCCCGTTCCCGACGCTGTACTACCTCACCTGTTCCCGGCTGGCGTCGCGGCTGGGCGGGCTGGAGGCCGACGGGCGGATGCGCGAGATGACCGAGCGGCTCGCCGCCGACCCGGAGCTCGCGGCCGCCTACCGCCGCGCGCACGAGGCCTACCTGGCGCAGCGCGACGCCATCGAGCCGCTCGGCACCGCGGTGAGTGCGGGCGGCATGCCGGACCGGGTCAAGTGCCTGCACGTGCACGTCGCGCACGCGCTGGCGTGCGGGCCCGGGGTGAACCCGTTCGGTGACGAGGCGCTCGACGAGGTCGGGCCGTGGTGGGCGGCGGGCCCCTGCGCGTGACGCGTACGGTGGCCGCGACCGTCGCCCGTTGGCAGCAAAGCCACTTTCACGCCATCTGGTGGCGTGAAAGTGGCTTTCCTGCCACCGCCGAGCCGCCACCGCCACCGCCACCGCTGAGCCACCGCCACCGCTGAGCCACCGCCACCGCTGAGCCACCGCCACGCCGAGGAGCCGCGCATGTCCCGGGTTGCCGCCATCGACTGCGGGACGAACTCGATCCGCCTGCTCGTCGCCGACGTCACCACCGCCGCGGACGGCACGTTCGCGCTGCGCGACGTGCACCGGGAGTCGCGGGTCGTCCGGCTGGGCAAGGGCGTGGACGCCACCGGCGTGCTCGACCCCCAGGCGCTGGAGCGCACCCGGGCGGCCCTGGCCGACTACACCGCGGTGCTGCGGCGCAAGGGCACCGAGCGGGTGCGGATGGTCGCCACGTCGGCCACCCGCGACGCGCGCAACCGCGAGGACTTCTTCGGGATGGTCCGCGACACCCTCGGCGCCGACGCCGAGGTGATCTCCGGTGACGAGGAGGCGGCGCTGTCGTTCGTGGGAGCGGTGGGCGACCTCGACCCGGCCGACGGCCCGTTCGTCGTCGTCGACGTCGGCGGGGGGTCCACGGAGCTGGTGGTCGGCACGCTCACCGGCGCGGGTGCGCAGGTGCGCGCGGCCCGCTCGGTGGACGTCGGCAGTGTGCGACTCACCGAGCGCTGCCTGCCCGGCGACCCGCCGCACGCCGACGACGTCGCCAAGGCCCGCGAGGTGGCCGCCGGCATCCTGGACGCGGCGTTCGCGGCCGTGCCCGTCGAGGGGGTGCGCACGTGGGTCGGGGTGGCCGGGACGATCACGACGCTGTCGGCGGTGGCGCAGGACCTGCCCGCGTACGACCCGGTGGCCGTGCACCTGTCGCGGCTGTCGGGCGACACGCTGCACCGCGTCGCCGCCGACCTGCTCGGCGAGACGCGCGCGGAGCGCGCCCGCCGCGGCGGCATCCACCCGGGCCGGATCGACGTGATCGGGGCCGGCGCGCTCATCGTCGACGTCCTGGCCCGCGAGCTGCACGACCGCGCCGGGGTGACCGAGCTCGTCGTCAGCGAGCACGACATCCTCGACGGGATCGCCCGCTCGATCGCATGACGCCCGCCCAAGATCGCGTCCGGCGGGCCGCCACGGCGGCCGACGGCGCGACCACGGCCCACGAGACGCGATCGTGGTCGAGCGTCGCCGAGCTGGACGCCGCGGTCGCCGACTGCCGGGCGTGCCCGCGGCTGGTGGCGTGGCGGGAGCGGGTGGCGCGGGAGAAGCGCGCGGCGTACCGCGACGAGACCTACTGGGGACGCCCGGTGCCCGGCTTCGGCCCGCCGGACGCGGCGTTGCTGATCGTCGGGCTCGCCCCGGCGGCGCACGGGGCCAACCGCACCGGCCGGATGTTCACCGGCGACCGCAGCGGCGACGTCCTCTACGCGGCGCTGCACGCCGTCGGCCTGGCGAACCAGCCGTCGGCCATCCACATCGGGGACGGGCTCGCGCTGCGCGGCACCCGGATCACCGCGCCGGTGCACTGCGCGCCGCCGGACAACAAGCCCACCCCCGCCGAGCGCGACGCCTGCGGGACGTGGCTGCGCGCCGAGCTGGCGCTGCTCGCCCCGACCGTGCGCGCGGTGGTGGTGCTGGGCGGTTTCGGCTGGCAGGCGTTGTTGCCGTTGCTGGCCGGGGCGGGCTGGGCGGTGCCGCGCCCGCGGCCGCGGTTCGGCCACGGCGCGCACGTGGAGCTGGCCGCGGCGGGGCGCGGGTTGCCGGCCACCGCCACGCCGGCCGCCGCCACGCCGGCCGTGCGACCGCTGCACGTGTTCGGCAGCTACCACGTGAGCCAGCAGAACACGTTCACCGGCCGGCTCACCCCGGCGATGCTGGAGGACGTGCTGCACGCCGCGGCTCTCGCCGCCGGACTCGTCGACGTTCAGTCGAGCGCGAGAACCTGAACGCGGGCGTCGACCGAGGCCAGTCGCTTGTCGCAGGTCAGCACCGCGCCGTCATCGATGACGCCGGTGGCGATCACCAGCGCGTCCGGAAGGCGAAGGGAGGGGTGGGTGGCACGCAGCCGCGCCGCGGTGTCGGCCACCTCCTCGTCGATGACGCGCGCCGGGCCGAAGAACGCGATCAGATCCCGGCGCATCGAGAAAGCCGCTTGCGAGCTGGCGCGATGGGCGGCGACCAACGACTCCGACAGCACCGATGCGGGCAGGATGAACGTGTCTTCGCCCAACCGAGCATCGCGGATCGCCGTCATCGCCGCACCGTGCAGGGCGTCGTCCACCCGGATGAAACCGATGACGACGCTGGTGTCGAGAACTATCGTTCCCACTCGTCCCGCATCTCCTCGAGCTCCTCGCGGCTCATGATCGGCAGACCGCCGCTCGACAGCTTGCCGAACAGCTCCCACCACGGATCCCGCTCGCGGACCAGCCGGAACACCCCGTCGGCCTCGACCTCCACGCGCAACACGTCGCCCGGCCCCACCCCGGCCGCGCGCAGCGCCGCGACGGGCAGCGTGACCTGGTTCTTGCTGCTCACCTTCGTGGTGCGACCACGCCGGCGCCCCTGCGCAGGCACGTCCGGGGCACTGGCCTTTACTTCTGCTGCCATGAGTAAAGGGTAACAGCCGTCACCGACTGTTCTGCGGTAGGACCGCAACGGTTCGGGGAACATGGACCCCATGGCGCGCAACAGCAGGATCGTCGTGGTCGGCGGCGGGTACGTCGGCATGTACAGCGCGCTGCGGCTGCAGAAGCGGCTGCGGCGCGACGAGGCCTCGGTCACGGTGATCGACCCCCAGTCGCACATGACCTACCAGCCGTTCCTCCCCGAGGCCGCCGCCGGGTCCATCGAGCCGCGGCACGTCGTCGTGCCGCTGCGCAAGGTGCTCCGCCGCTGCCACCACCTCACCGGACGCGTGACGTCGATCGACCACGCCGCGCGCGTCGTCACCGTCGAGCTGGCCGGCGGCAACGTCACCACCGTCGGCTACGACGTGATCGTCGTGGCCCCCGGGTCGGTCGCGCGCACCCTGCCCATTCCCGGGCTCGCCGAGTGCGGCATCGCGTTCAAGACCGTCGGCGAGGCCATCTACCTGCGCAACCACGTCCTGTCCCGGCTCGACGCCGCCGCCACCACGATCGACCCGGCGCTGCGCAGGCGGTTGCTCACCTTCCTCGTCGTCGGCGGCGGCTACGCCGGGATCGAGGCGCTCGCCGAGCTGGCCGACATGGCCCGCTACGCCACCCGCTACTACGAGAACCTCGACGCCGACGACCTGCGCTGGGTCCTCGTCGAGGCCGCCGGCCGGATCATGCCGGAGGTGGGGCCCGCGCTCGGCGTCTACACCACGCAGCAGCTCCTCGACGCGGGCATCGAGGTCTTCCTCGACACCCGGGTGACGACGATGGAGGGCGGCCACGTCGTCCTCGACGACGGCACCGAGTTCGAGACCGACACGATCGTCTGGACCGCCGGGGTCAAGCCCAACCCGATGCTGGCGCACACCGACCTGCCGCTCGACGCCCGCGGCCGGGTCGACTGCTCCGCCGCGCTGCAGGTCACCGGCCTGCCCGACGCCTTCAGCGCCGGCGACTGCGCGTCGGTCCCCGACCTCTCGAAGGACGACCCCGACGCCCGCACCAGCCCGTCGGCCCAGCACGCCGTGCGCCAGGCGAAGGTGCTGGCCGACAACGTCCTCGCGCACCTGCGGGGCCGTCCGCTGCGGGACTACAAGCACTCCTACGCCGGGTCGGTCGCGAGCCTCGGGCTGTACAAGGGCGTCGCGGAGATCTACGGCATCAAGCTGCGCGGCGTGGCGGCCTGGTTCATGCACCGCACCTACCACGTCAGCCGCATGCCCACCTGGAACCGGCGCATCCGCATCGTGATCGACTGGACGACGGCGCTGTTCTTCGGCCGCGAGGTCGTGGCGCTCGGGCAGATCAACGACCCGCGGGCGGAGTTCGACCGGGTCGCGGGACGTGAGCAACCGGCGTCGGACACCCCCCACGAGCAGGCCGGCGCCGCGCAGATCCCGGCCGCGCGCCAGGGCTGATCTCTTCCTACTCAGGTAGCAACGTCGTAGTATCGCCTGGTGAGCGCTGAGAAGCTGTCGATTTCGATGGAGTCCGAGCTCGTCTCCGAAGTGCGTTCGGCGGCGGGTGACGAGGGGGTGAGCGTGTCCACCTGGCTGGCCGTCGCGGCCGAGGCGCGGGTACGCCAGCGGCGGCTCCGCGAGGCCCTCGACGCCGTCGCTGCGCAGGACGGTGAGCTGAGCCCGGCTGAGATCGAGCGCCTGATCGCGGCGGCCAGGCGCACGACGCAGATCGTCACCGGCTCCGTGGGCGCGGCGTGAGTCTCGTGCTCGATGCCGGGGCACTGCTTGCCTACGACCGCCGGGACCGGACGGTCCGGGCCTTCCTGGAACGTGCGAACCGCGGCAGGATCGACGTGCTCACCACCACCGGCGCCGTGGCTCAGGTCTGGCGCGACGGCGCCCGCCAAGCACAGCTCGCCGTGCTGTTGCGAGGCGTGCACGAGGTAGAGCTGGGCAGCGAACAGGCGCGACGCGTCGGGACCCTGCTCGGCGTCGCCCGGCTCCGCGACGTCGTGGACGGAGGAGTGGTCGACGCCGCCGCCGACGGCGACGAGATCCTCACCAGCGATCCCGACGACATCGCCGCCCTCGCCCGCGCCGCCGGGAAGAGCCTGCTGGTCACCCGGATCTGACGCCGCTCCCGGCCGTACCCTGACCGCGCGCCCCCGTAGCCCAACCGGTGAGAGGCAGGCCCCTTAAAAGGGTCCCAGTGTGGGTTCGACCCCCACCGGGGGCACGACGCCGGCACGGCGGAGATCACCACCGAGACGCCGTCGCGGTAGCGAGCTTGACCTTCGATCCGTGTCGAAGGTCTAGCGTTCCCGGGTGACCACCACCTACCGGATCTCCCAGCTCGCGGACCGGGTCGGCGTTCCCGCGACGACGCTGCGGTTCTACGAGAAGGTCGGCCTGCTCGCCGCGGATCGCAGCCCGGCCGGCTATCGGCGCTACGGCGAGGCCGACGTCGAGCGGGTCCAGTTCATCGCGGCGGCCAAGCAGCTCGGCCTTGCACTCGAACAGATCCGCGACCTGCTCCACGTGTGGGACGACGGGGTGTGCCGCGAGATCCGGGACGAGCTGCGACCGATGATCAGGCGGCAGATCGCCGACGCGGACCAACGGATCGCCGACCTCACCGCGTTCCGCGACCAGCTCACCGTCGCCCTGGACCACCTGCGCCGGCTGCCGGCCAAGGACGGGCGGTGCGACAGTGCCTGCGAGTTCCTGCACCTTGGGCGACCCGGGCGGGCGGCGGCACCGGGGCCGACCTCCCGAAGCAGCCCGAGCGAGTCCGCGACCGACGGCGTCGAGTCCCCCCTCGCGTGCTCGCTCGACCCGGCCGGCTACCGCGAACGGGCGGCCGACTGGCGGCGGCTGCTCGACGGCGCCGTGCGGACGCGCCTGCCTGATGGGGGATGCGAGTGCAGCTGCCCGCCGAGCGCGCCTGCGACCTCGACGCTCTGGCCGTCGCCGAGCAGGAATGCTGCCCGTTCCTCACCTTCCGGATCACCCTTGCCGGTAGCTACGTCGAGCTGGACGTGCACGCGCCCGAGTCGGCGGAACCACTCGTGACCGCCCTCCTCGCCGAGACCGACGGCACCGGCGACTCGTGCTGATCGCGCGCGCCGTCGCCCTACGTCTCTACGGCTTCGTCGCCACCCTGCAACCGGAGCCTCACTTCGGCCGCGTCCTCGCCGCCTACGGGGGCGTGTTCGTCGCGGGCTCGCTCGCCTGGGCGATGGCGATGGACGGGTTCCGGCCCGACCGTTACGACACCCTCGGCGCCTTGGTCTGCCTCCTCGGCGTCGTCGTGATCATGTACGCCCCCCGCTGAGTGGCGCCGGCCGCTCAGCGCGAACGCAGGAACGCGAGCAGCTCGCCGACGAAAAGCTCGGGCGCGGTGAGCATCGCGACGTGCCCCTGGCCCTCCATCGTCACCAGCCGCGCCCCGGGCAGCGTCGCGGCGAGCCGGGTCGTCGACGCGGCCAGGTCGGGGGTGGTCTCGGAGCCGGCGAGCAGCATCACAGGCACGGTCAGCGCCGCGAACCGGGTCGGGTCGAACACGTAGGCCTCCTCGGCGCGGGTCTCCCGGACGACCGTGTGCGCGGCCGCGATCCGGCCGGACCACGACGGGTCGGCCTGCGCCTGCGCCAGTTGCTCCTCGGTGAGGCCGGCGAGGTCGCGCAGCAGGGCGACCACGACCTCCTCGCGCCTGCCCGTCGCCAGCAGGTCGGACATCCGGTCGAGCCAGCCCGGCGGCGCGATCGCGTTGAGCGCGGGCTCGTAGAGCACGACCCGGCGCATCGACGCGCAGAGCGGCAGCGCCTCCAGGACGCAGGAGGCGCCGTAGGAGTGGCCGAACACATCCACCGGGCCGCCGGTGGCGTCGGCCACCGCGTCCACCACCGCAACCACGTCGTGCGCCTCGTCGACCAGCGCGTAGTCGTCGGCGTCGCCGCTGCCGCCGCGTCCGCGCCGGTCCATCGCGACGACGGTGACGTGCGGTTCGAGCAGCGGCAGGATCGACTGCCACCGGGTGTGGTCGGCCGTGGTGCCGTGCACGAGCACGAGCGGCGGGCCGTCACCGCTGCGCCAGTACGTGATCGGGGTGCCGTCGTGCGAGGTGACCTTCTCCATCGTGGGCTCCTTCCCTTGCGTGGGGGAGCCGCGAGCGTGCGCCGGGTGCGGCCGGCCCGGCATCGGGCGAACGCCCTATCCGCGCAGCAGGTCGTGCTCCATCGCGAACAGCGCCGCCGCGGGCCGCGTCGAGACGCCGATCTTGGTGTAGATGTGCTCGACGTGGTGCCCGACGGTCTTCGCCGAGATCGAGAGCCGGGCGGCGACGGCGCGGTTGGTCGCGCCGCGGGCGATCAGGGCGAGCACCTCGATCTCGCGGTCGGTGAGCCCGGCGGGGCGGTGCGGCGCGGGCGGGCGCCCGTCGGGCTCGCCGGCCGCGGCGAGGACGGCCTCGGCGGCGTCCCGGTCGAGCCGGCCCGCGCCGACCTCGGCCCACAGCGCGTCGCGGGCGGCGCCGGGCGGGTGCGCCGGGCGGTGGGCGCGGTCCTCGCCCAGCGCGGTCCAGACGTCGGCGGCGGCCAGCAACCGCGCGGCCCGGGACAGCTGCGGCGCCGCGCAGCCGCGGTGGTAGCCCGACCCGTCGAGCCGCTCGTGGTGCGCCCCGGCGAGCGCGGCCACCGGGGCGAGGCCCGGGCACCGGTGCAGCACCCGCTCGGAAAGGTACGGGTGCAGCCGTACCCGCTCCGTGTCGGC
>JBQTJE010000182.1:0-11979 GCA_052387455.1 Pseudonocardia sp. | reverse complement strand
GTCCGGGAATCCGGCAGGCAGTCCTGGTGCGCCCAGCGGGTTGCGCACCTTTGGCGGCGTCGGGCCCTTCCCTGATTTACGGCCCTTCCCGGCTTGTTTGTTCTTGCCTTTGGCGGCCTTACGCGTGGCGCTCTTGCGAGTGAACGGCAGCCCCATCTGGCCGGCCATCGAGGACATCATCTTGCGGGCTTCGAAGAACCGGTCGACGAGCTGGTTGACCTCCGAGACCGTTACCCCGGAGCCGTTGGCGATGCGCAGCCGGCGGGAGGCGTTGATGATCTTCGGCTCGGACCGCTCGGCGGGCGTCATGCCGCGGATGATGGCCTGGAGCCGGTCGAGCTGCGAGTCGTCGACCTGGGCGAGCGCATCCTTCATCTGGCCCGAGTTCGCCCCGGGGAGCATGCCGAGGATGTTGCCGATCGGGCCCATCTTGCGGATCGCGAGCATCTGCTCCAGGAAGTCCTCCAGCGACAGCTCGCCGCTGGAGATCTTCTGCGCGTTGGCCGCGGCCTGGTCGGCGTCGAAGGCCTGTTCGGCCTGCTCGATGAGGGTGAGCAGGTCGCCCATGCCGAGGATGCGCGAGGCCATCCGGTCGGGGTGGAAGACGTCGAAGTCGGCGAGCTTCTCGCCGTTGGACGCGAACAGGATCGGCTGGCCGGTGATCTCCCGGACGCTGAGCGCCGCGCCGCCGCGGGCGTCGCCGTCGAGCTTGGTGAGGACGACACCGGTGAAGCCGACGCCGTCGCGGAAGGCCTCCGCGGTGGCCACGGCGTCCTGGCCGATCATCGCGTCGACGACGAACAGCGTCTCGTCGGGCGCTACGGCGTCGCGGATCTCGGACGCCTGGCGCATCAGTTCCTCGTCGACGCCGAGGCGGCCCGCGGTGTCGACGACGACGATGTCGAACATCTTGTCCCGGGCGTGCGCGACGCCCCGGCGGGCGACGTCGACCGGATCGCCCACCCCGTTGCCACGTTCGGGAGCGAACGTCGTGACCCCCGCCCGCTCGCCGACGATCTGGAGCTGGTTGACCGCGTTGGGCCGCTGGAGGTCGCACGCCACGAGCAGCGGCGTGTGGCCCTGGCTCTTGAACCAGTGCGCGAGCTTGCCGGCCAGCGTGGTCTTGCCGGAGCCCTGAAGGCCCGCCAGCATGATCACCGTCGGCGGCTCCTTGGCCAGCCGGACCCGGCGCGTCTCGCCGCCGAGGATCGCCACCAGCTCCTCGTTGACGATCTTGACGACCTGCTGGGCCGGGTTCAGAGCGCCCGAGACCTCGGCGCCCTTGGCCCGCTCCTTGATCCGCGCGATGAAGCCGCGGACCACCGGCAGCGCGACGTCGGCCTCCAGCAGCGCGATGCGGATCTCGCGGGTGGTGACGTCGATGTCGGCGTCGGAGAGCCGGCCCTTGCCACGAAGGCCGGCCAGCGCGCCCGACAGGCGCTCGGAGAGGGTGGCGAACACGACGTCGAGCCTACTTGCCCGGGGTGAGCGGCACCGTCTGACCGGACGCGGGCGCCGGCCGCAGCAGCCGGGCGAGCGCTCCCGGGTCGACGGCGGCGCGCGAGCGGTCCAGCAGCGTCACCCGCGCGTACCCCCACGGGAGGTGCCCCGCGCGCAGCGCCGCGCCCGCGCGCGCCGCCCGCCGGGCATGCGCCGCGAAGCAGGCCGACGGCACCACCCGCCCGCGGCCGGCCTGCCCGCGCAGCGCGACCGCGGGCTCCACGTCGAGCCACACCAGGTGCGCCGCCCGTCCGGTGAGCGCGGCGAGCACCGCGACCGCACCGCGCAGGAAGGCCCCGGTGGCGGGCAGGTGCACGGCGACGACGGGCGGGCCGGCGATCGCGACGCGGGCGATCGACAGCCGGTGCAGCAGGTGCACCAGTGGCCGGTACCGGGCGTAGGGCAGACCCGCCGGGAACGCGCGGGCAAGCGCGGCCCGCTGGGACTCGGAGTCGACCACCGCCACGTCGCCGTCGACGACCAGCCGGGCGAGCAGCGTCGACTTCCCGGCGCCCGGCATGCCCGCCACCAGGACCAGCACGCGCCCCGGGACGACGTCCGGTGCGCCGGCCCGCGCCGGCTTGCTGGAGTTCACTCCGGCTGAACGCCGAGCCCGCCCCGTTCGTTCCGGCCGGCGGGACCCAGCCGTCGCATGGCGTCACCCGAACGGGCCTGTGGGTCGCCGCGGCACTGCTGGCGAGCTGCGGCGCGTTCCGGTCTCCATCACCCACCGCTTCGGCGTCACGACCGTGCCGGCGCCCCCGCAGCGGGTCGTGACGATCGGCGACGAGGACGCCGCCGTCGCGCTGGGGATCACCCCGGTCGGCATCATCCGGCAGGCCCGGTACGACAGCGGGCTCCCCCCGTACCTCGAAGACCGGGTCGACCCGGCGCGCACCGCGTTCATCGACGTCCCGGCCGCCGCCGAGGGCGAGGGTGCGCCCGGCGCGAACATCGAGCAGGTCGCCGCCCTGCGCCCGGGCCTCGTGCTCGCGGTCAACGACTTCGGGCTCGAGCAGGACTACCCGGCGCTGTCCCGGGTCGCGTCCACGGTCGGCCCCGATCGCCCCGGAGGGCCTCACCGTCGCCGATCTCGTCGCCCGCGGGCGCCACCCGCACCAGGCCTGGTACCGGCAGTGGTCCTCGGACGACGAGGCCGCCGTCGCCGAGGCGCTGGGCTGGACGGACATGGCCGCGTTCGCCGAGCGCACGGTGGACACGCTCTCCGGCGGGCAGCGCCAGCGGGTGTGGATCTCGATGGCGCTCGCCCAGGGCACCGACGTTCTGCTGCTCGACGAGCCCACCACGTTCCTCGACCTCGCCCACCAGGTCGACGTGCTGGACCTCGTCGAGCGGTTGCACGCCGAGCGCGGCCGGACGGTCGTGATGGTGCTGCACGACCTCAACCTCGCCGCCCGGTACGCGAGCACCCTGGTCGCGATGCGTGACGGCGCGGTCGTCGCCGCCGGGGCGCCCGCGGAGGTGCTCACCGAGCAGATGCTCCGCGAGGTGTTCGAGCTCGACGCGCAGGTGGTCACCGACCCGGTGGCGGGCACCCCGCTGGTCGTGCCGATCGGCCGGCGCCACCGCGTCCCGGTGGCGCCGTCGGCCCGCAGCGCCTGACCCGCGCCCACCCGCTCGCGCCGCGCCCACCCGCTCGCGCCGCGCCCGCGTCCGGGCGGTGGCGCCGCGCGAACCGGTGGGCGCGGTCGGGCGAGACGGCGGGGTCAGAGCGCGTCCGCGCCGCGCTCCCCCGTCCGCACCCGCACGATGTTCTCCACCGGCGTGGTCCACACCTTGCCGTCGCCGATCTTGCCGGTGCGGGCGGCGGCGACCACCGCCTCGACGACGCGCTCGGCGGCCGCGTCGTCCACCACGACCTCGACGCGCACCTTCGGCACGAAGTCGACGCTGTACTCCGCGCCCCGGTAGACCTCGGTGTGGCCCTTCTGGCGGCCGTAGCCCTGCACCTCGCTCACCGTCATCCCGAGCACCCCGAGCTGTTCGAGGGCGGCCCGGACGTCGCCGAGGGCGAAGGGCTTCACGATCGCGGTCACCAGGATCATCGTGCGGTCTCCTCCTGCTGCTGGGCGGTGGCGATGCGGGCGGCGGCGCCGGTGCTCGCCAGCGCGGAGAACTCGTAGCCGGTCTCCGCGTGCTCGGCCTCGTCGATCCCGGCGGCCTCCACCTCGGGTGTCACCCGGAAGCCTACGGTGATCTTGACCAGCCACGCGAGCAGCGCGGTCACCGCGAACGCCCACGCCGCCGTGGCCGCCACCGCGACGGCCTGGCGGCCGAGCTGGCCGAAGCCGCCGCCGTAGAACACCCCGTCCGCGCCGGCGGGGTTCACCGCGGTGGTCGCGAAGAAGCCGAGCATGATCATGCCCAGCAGGCCGGCGACGCCGTGGATGGCGACGACGTCGAGGGAGTCGTCGTAGCCGAGCTTGTACTTGAGACGGATCGCGAGCTGGCAGACGATCCCGGCGAGCAGGCCGATCACGAGCGCCCCGTAGGTGTCGACGAACCCGCATGCGGGCGTGATGCCCACCAGGCCCGCGATCGCGGCCGACGCCGCGCCGAAGCTCGTCGGGCGCCCGTCGAGGCGGTGCTCCAGCGCGAGCCACGACATGACCGCGGCGGCCGACGCCGTGATCGTCGTGACGAAGGCGTTGCCGGCCACAGCTCCCGCGGACAGCGCGGAGCCTGCATTGAAGCCGAACCACCCGAACCACAGCAGGCCGGCACCGAGCAGCACGGCGGGCAGGTTGTGCGGGCGCATCGGCTCGCGCGGCCAGCCCAGCCGCGCGCCGAGGACCAGCGCCAGCGCCAGGCCCGACGCCCCCGAGTTGATCTCCACGGCGGTGCCGCCCGCGAAGTCCAGCGCCTTGAGCGAGTTGGCCATCCAGCCGCCGCTCTCGCTGACGTAGCCGTCGAAGGCGAAGATCCAGTGCGCCAGGGGGATATAGACCAGCACCGTCCACAGCGCGATGAACAGCGTCCACGGCCAGAACCGGGCCCGCTCGGCCGCCGCGCTCGCGACCAGCGCCGCCGTGATCACCGCGAACATGAGCTGGAACATCGCGAACACCTGCAGCGGGATGCCCGTCTCGCCACCGACCACCGCGTTCGCGTCGCGCAGGCCGGCGTGCTCCAGGCCGCCCACGAGCCCGCCCGCGGAGTCGCCGAACGCGAGCGAGAACCCGAACAGCACCCACACCAGGCTCACCACGCCCAGGCAGACCAGGCACATCATCATCATGTTGAGGACGCTGCGCGAGCGGACCATCCCGCCGTAGAACAACGCCAGTCCCGGCGTCATCAACATCACCAGCGCCGCACACCCGAGCACGTAGGCCGTGTTACCCGTGTCCATCCGCACACCTCCACCGTCAGCTGGACGGATCTTCAGAGGTGCGTGTTTCGTCCGTGCGACACGGTGTTGCGTCGAGGTGAACGACTGCGGGATTCCTGTTACGGCTCGGTGTCGCGGGGGTTTCGACCCGGCACCCCGGCGCCGCTCAGGACACCGCGGCGATCACCGCCTTCTCGATGCGCCGCCGGTCCGCCACCGGCAGCGCGCCACCAGAACCCTGCCCGGCCAGGCAGAACGAGTCGACGACCGACACCCCGAGGGTGGAGACCCGGGCCCAGCGGACGTCGGCCGCGCACTCGGCCAGGGCCGCGGCGACCCGGTGCAGCAACCCGATGCGGTCGGTGCCGCGCAGCTCCATCACGACGGCGCCGGTCGCTTCGTCGTCGAACCACAGCACCCGCGGCGGCGCCGGGACCTCCCCCGACGGCGTCATCGGTGCGTAGTCGCGCTCCTTGCGGGCCAGCGCCTCGGCCAGCGGCAGCGACCCCTCCAGCGCCCGCATCAGATCAGCACGCACGAGCGCCGGATCGGGCAGGCCTCCGAAACGCGGCGACACCGTGAGCTCGTAGACCGCGACGTCGCGCGCAACGTGCTCGCCGGGCCGCCGCCCGTTGGTGCCCAGCTCGGCGGCGTGCACCTCCAGCGAGTGCAACGCCAGCACGCCGGCGACGGCGGCCAGCGACCCGGGCGTGTTCGGCACGGCGACGACGACCTCGGCGGGCGCCGTGTCCCCACCGAACCGCACCTGGGCGCCCGCCCCGGACCCGACCGCCGCGGCGAGCTCCTGCCCGACGCCGCTGCGCGGCGCGACCGCCGGGAGCGCCTCGCCGGCCAGCAACGACCGGCACCGCTGCGCGAGGTCGCGGATCAGGTTCGCCTTCCACGGGCTCCACACACCCGGGCCGGTGGCCAGCGAGTCGGCCTCCGCCAGCGCCTCCAGGATCTCCAGGACCAGTGGGTTTGCGTCGAGGGTCTCCACCACCCTCGCGACCGTCGTGGCGTCGTCGAGGTCACGCCGGGTGGCGGTGTGCGGGAGCAGCAGATGGTGGCGCACCACCGCACCCAGCACGGCCACGTCCGCCTCGGGGAAGCCCAGCCGGTTGCCGATCTGCACCGCCAGCGACTCCCCGACCACCGAGTGGTCGCCGTCGCGGCCCTTGCCGATGTCGTGCAGCAGGCTGCCGACCAGCAGCAGGTCCGGGCGGGCGACGGTGGTGGTGAGCCGGGCCGCCTGCGCGCACGTCTCGACGAGATGGCGGTCGACGGTCCAGACGTGGGCCCGGTCGCGCGGGGGCAGGTCACGCACCGCGCCCCACTCCGGGAACAGCCGACCCCACAGGCCGGTGCGGTCCAGCGCCTCGACGACGTCCACGAGCGGGCGACCGGTGCCCAGCAGCGACAGCAGTTCCTCGCGCGCCGCTCGCGGCCAGGGCTCGCGCAGCTCCGGGGCGGTGTCGGCAAGCCGGTGCAGCGTGCCCGCGGCCACCGGCAGGCCCGTGCGCGCCGCCGTCGCGGCCACCCGCAGCACGAGCGCCGGGTCGCGCGCGGCGGAGGCGTCGCGGGCCAGGACCACCTCACCCGCGTGCTCGACCACCCCGTTGTCCAGCGGGCGACGCACCGGCGCGCGGCGCAGCGCCGCCAACCCCCGCCGCGGCAGCGCCGCCCGCGCCGAGCGCAGCCCGACCTCGACGGCGAAGGCGATCACCCGCGCCGCACCCGAGAGCGCACGGGCCAGGTCGAACCGGTCGCCGAGGCCTAGCGCCGAGGCCACGTCGTCGGCCTCCTGCGCACGCAGCACGTCGCGGGCCCGGCCGGCGATGCGGTGCAGCTCGGTCCGCACGTCCAGCACGAGGTCGCGGGCCTCGCCGACCTCGCGGGAAGGTCGTTGCAGCAACTGCGCCATCGCCAGTGCGTCGAGCAACTGGACGTCGCGCAGCCCACCGTGGCCGTACTTGAGGTCGGGCTCGACGCGGTGCGCGACGTCGCCGATCTTCGTCCAGCGGTCCTGCGCGGTGTCGGTGATCTCGTCGAGACGCCCGCGGATACCCGCGCGCCAGGCCTGCCGCACCGCCGCGGACACCTTCTCCGACAGCGCCGCGTCACCGGCGATGTGCCGCAGCTCCAGCAGCCCGAACGCCGCGCGCAGGTCGGTCGCCGCGACCTGCACGGCCTGGCCCGGGGTCCGCACCGAGTGGTCGAGCCCGATCCCGGCGTCCCACAGCGGGTACCAGAGCTGGTCGGCGAGGCGATCGACGTCGCGGCGCCCGTCGTGCAGCAGCACCAGATCGAGATCGGAGTACGGGGCGAGCTCGCGACGGCCCAGCGCGCCCACCGCCACCAGCGCGGCCCGGTCGTCGAGCCCGATCGAGGCGGCCCGGGACGCCAGCCAGAAGTCGTGCAGGTCGACCAGCGCCGCGCGCAGGGCGTCCGGGCCGAGCCTGCGCCTGCCCGCCAGCAGCACGGCTTTCGCGTTGGCCAGATCCTGGGCGGATCCCGTACCGGCGACCACCACGTCGCGTACCCCCTCTAGCCGCCCAGCGGCCGCTCCGCGGCAGACAGCGCCCCGGAGCGGCCGGTGGGAAGGTCGGAAAATCAGTGCACGGACCGGATCAGATCGCGTCCGTCCCGCGCTCGCCGGTGCGGACCCGGACCACGTTCTCGACCGGGGTGACCCACACCTTCCCGTCACCGATCTTGCCGGTGCGGGCCGCCTCGACGACGGCGTCGACCACCTTGTCGGCCAGCGTGTCGTCGGCAACGACCTCCACGCGGACCTTCGGCACGAAGTCGACGGCGTACTCGGCGCCGCGGTAGACCTCGGTGTGCCCCTTCTGGCGGCCGTAGCCCTGCACCTCGCTGACGGTCATGCCGAGCACGCCGATCTGCTCCAGCGCCCCCTTGACGTCCTCGAGGACGAACGGCTTGATGATCGCGGTGACCAGCTTCACGGGTCAGCCCTCCTTGCCGGCGGAGACGGGGACCTGCGCGGAAGCGCCGATCGGCGGCCGGGCGGTGCCGAGGCCGCCGCCACCCCGCAGGCTGGAGAAGTCGTAGCCGGACTCGGCGTGCTCGGTCTCGTCCACGCCCGCGACCTCGGCCTCGTCGGAGAGCCGCAGCCCCATCGTGACCTTCAGCAGGAAGGCGATGAGCAGCGTGACGACGAACGAGTAGCCCAGGACCGCGAACGCACCGACCGCCTGCTTGCCCAGCTGCTCTGCACCGCCGCCGTAGAGCAGCCCGGCGACACCGGCCGGGGAGGACTCCGTGGCGAGGAAGCCGATCAGCAGGGTGCCGACCAGGCCGCCGACGAGGTGCACACCGACGACGTCGAGCGAGTCGTCGTAGCCGAAGCGGAACTTGAGCCCGACGGCCAGCGCGCACAGCACGCCGGCGATCGCGCCGACCGCGATGGCGCCCATCGGCGACACCGACGCACAGGCGGGAGTGATCGCGACCAGGCCGGCGACGACGCCGGATGCGCCACCCAGGCTGGTGGGCGCACCGTCGCGGAACCGCTCGACGAGCAACCAGGCGATCATCGCCGCGGCGGTCGCCACCACGGTGTTCACGAAGGCGAAGCCCGAGATCGCACCCGAGCCGACGGCGGAGCCGGCGTTGAAGCCGAACCAGCCGAACCACAGCAGGCCGGCACCGAGCATCACCAGCGTGAGGTT
The DNA here is from genome assembly GCA_052387455.1 of Pseudonocardia sp. Taxonomy (GTDB): domain Bacteria; phylum Actinomycetota; class Actinomycetes; order Mycobacteriales; family Pseudonocardiaceae; genus Pseudonocardia. Next base: position 3,432 of record JBQTJE010000182.1, on the reverse strand, counting down.
GTGCGGGCGCATGGGCTCGCGCGGCCAACCGCGCCGCTTGCCCAGCACCAGCACGAGCGCCAGCGCGGCGGCACCGGCATTGATGTGCACCGCCGTCCCACCGGCGAAGTCGAGCGCCGCGAGGTCGTTGGCGATCCAGCCGCCGGGGGCGTCCTCGCCTGCGGTGGCGCCGTCGAAGGCGAACACCCAGTGCGCCACCGGGAAGTAGACGACCGAGGCCCAGATGCCCGCGAAGACCAGCCAGGCGCTGAACTTCATGCGGTCGGCCACCGCGCCGGAGATCAGCGCGACGGTGATGATCGCGAAGGTGGCCTGGAAGGCGACGAACACCACCGACGGGATCGTGAACACCAGCGGTACCGCCACGTCGACCGGCGGGACCGCGTCGGCGTCGGGGAGGTAGGTGCCGTCGGTGAGGCCGGCGAGACCGGCGAACTGTGTCGGGTCGCCGATGAGGCCCGCGTCGCCGACGCTCGAGCCGAATGCCATCGAGTAGCCGTAGAGCACCCAGATGACGCCGACCAGGCCCATGGCCGAGAGGCTCATCATCATCATGTTCAGCACGCTCTTGCTGCGTACCATGCCGCCGTAGAACAGCGCGAGCCCCGGTGTCATCAACAACACCAGGGCGGTCGCCGTCATCATCCAGGCGGTATCGCCGGTATCGGGCACGCCCACGTCCACTCCTCCCGTCTCGCCGCTGACCGTGCGGCAGGTGGGCAAAGCCTCGGTAACCGGTGTTTCCGGCAGTTCTTGATCGCGTTTCCGGGCTGTGAACGGGGACCGGCCTCCGGTTACGGACAGGTGACGCTAACCCGAACGGGGCAGGGAGACCAGCGCCGACCGGTGCCGGGAGAGGAACCGTGCGACACCGACCGGCGGCCGTTCGAGGTAACGCGTCACCGTGTCGGTGACCTCACCCAGGAACCCGCCGCGGGCGGCGCGCCCGAACTCCAGCGCCATCGCGACCGCCTCGGCCGGCAGGCCCGCGCGCACCATCCCGGCCTCGATCATCTCGTCGGTGAGCGGCTGGTAGCGCACCTCGCGATCGGCGAGGCCGGTGAGGACAGCGGCGACGTCAGCGCCCGTCACCGCCTCGGCTCCGGTCAGCTCGAGTGCGCGGCCCGGGTCGGCGGGGTCGGCGAGGATCGCCGCGGTGGCCGCGGCAAGGTCGTCGCGGGTGACGTAGCTGGTGGCGCCGTGCCCTCCGCTGGTGGCGTACACCCCCGCGGCCACCGCGGGGCGGGCCGCGAGCAGCAACGTCTCGGTGTAGACCCCGTTGCGCAGCGCGGTGTACCGCAGCCCGGATGCCGCCAGTGCGGTCTCCGCGTCGGCGTGGTCGGGCACCACCGGCGACGGGTTGCCCGGCAGGTCGACCCCGATTCCGGAGGTGTAGAAGACGTGCCCCACGCCCGCGCGGGCCGCGGCGGCGATCGCGGCCCGGTGCTGGACGCGCCGGTGCCCGATCCGCGGGGTGCTCACCACCAGCAACCGCTCGACGCCGTCGAAGGCCGCGACGAGGGCGTCCGGGTCGTCGAAGTCCGCGCGCCTGCTCGCCACCCCGAGGTCGACCGGGGTGCGGCTGAGCGCGAGAACCGCACCGGCCCCGAGCCGCTCGACGAGCCCGCGCACGACCCCGGCCCCCAGCGGACCGGAGGCCCCCGTCACCGCGACGCGCATCAGGTGAGCAGGGCGTCGACGAACGCGGCCGGCTCGAAGGGCGCCAGGTCGTCGGCGCCCTCGCCCAGGCCGACCAGCTTGACCGGCACACCCAGCTCGCGCTGCACCCGGAACACGATGCCGCCCTTGGCGGTGCCGTCGAGCTTGGTGAGCACGATACCCGTGACGTCGACGACCTCACCGAACACCCGGGCCTGGGTGAGCCCGTTCTGGCCGGTGGTGGCGTCGAGGACGAGCAGCACCTCGTCCACCTCGGCCTGGCGCGAGACGACCCGCTTGACCTTGTTCAGCTCGTCCATCAAGCCGGTCTTGGTGTGCAGCCGGCCCGCGGTGTCGAGCAGCACGGCGTCGGCGCCCTCCGCGGTGGCCTGCTTCACCGCGTCGAACGCGACGCTGGCCGGGTCGGCACCCTCCGGGCCGCGCACCACGGTGGCGCCCGCCCGCTCCCCCCATGTGGCGAGCTGCTCGGCCGCGGCGGCGCGGAAGGTGTCGGCGGCGCCGAGCACGACGTGGCGGCCGTCGGCGACCAGCACCCGGGCGAGCTTGCCGGTGGTGGTCGTCTTGCCCGTCCCGTTCACCCCGACCACCAGCAGCACCGCGGGACGCCCGTCGTACGGCAGTGCCCGCACCGACCGGTCGGCGTCGACGGCCAGGGCGTCGGTGAGCACGTCGCGCAGCAGCGCCCGGGCCTGCTCGGGCGTGCGGACGGCCCGGCTCGCCAGCTCCGCGCGCAACCGCGCGACCAGCTCGGCCGTCATCTCCGGGCCGAGGTCCGCCTGGAGCAGCGTCGCCTCGATATCCTCCCACGACTCCTCGTCGAGCTCGCCCGCGCCCAGCAGGCCGAGCAGTCCCTGGCCCAGCCCGGTGCGGGAGCGGGCGAGCTTGCCGCGCAACCGCTCCAGCCGCCCGGCGGTGGGGGCGATCGGCTCGCTGGGCGCCGCCGGAGCGGCCAGCACGGGCTCCTCCTCGGGCGGCGCCGCGGGCTCGGCGGGGCGGGCGGGATCGGCGGCCTGCGGCTCGGCGGGCGCGACCTGCGGCGCGGTGGGCTCGGCAGGCGCGGCTTGCGGTTCGGGGGGCGCGGGCTCGGCGGGCGCGGGCGCGGCTTGCGGCTCGGCGGGGGCCGGGGCGGACAGGTCGCTCGGCGCCGCCACGTCCGGCGGCGCGACGGGCGCGGAGCGCTCGGCTGCCGGGGCGGGCGGCTCGGGCACGGATGGGGTGGGCTCGGGCCGGCGGGGCGGCGCCGCGGTGCCGGCGGAGAAGCTGAAACCGCCGCCGGCCTCGTACGTCCCACCGCGGCGCGGCGCCTCGTCCCGGTCGGGCTCGCGCAGGCTGATCCGTCGCCGCCGGGCGAGGAGCAGGCCGACCACCAGCGCGATCAGCAGCAGCACCGCCACGACCACGGCCACGATCCACAGGGTCTCCGGGGTCACGACCCCACCCTGTCATGCCGCCCGGACACCCCGGCGCCCACCGGGTGATCGTCAGGAGCGCGACCTCAGCGCGGTTGACGAGCTGGTTGCCGGATCGCTCGCCCGGCCGGTCCGGCCGCGGGCGCAGGGCGGCGCGGGCACAGGCGCGGGCGCAGGGACGCAGGGGGGCAGGGGGGCAGGGGGCGCAGGGGCGGCGCGGGCGCAGGGGGCGCGGGGGGGGCCAAGCCGGGCCAAGAAACCCCAATTAAGAACCAACCAAAAAAGAAAAAAAAACCGGGAACCGGAACCCTAAAATACCCACTTACCAATACCCCACATGCCA
>JBQTJE010000181.1:0-19032 GCA_052387455.1 Pseudonocardia sp. | reverse complement strand
GTCGGAGTCGGCCGACACCCCGCGGGCGGCCGTCACCGCGACGCCGTCGACGACGCCCTGCGAGCCCGCCGGGTCGAACCCGGACGGGACGAGCACGGCCTGCTTCATTCACCCGACGCTAGGACCGCGCCCGCCCGCCGACCTCCCCTGCACGGGGTGAGCCACGCCGCCGCGGCCTCACCGGTCCCGCACGACACCCGCCGCCCGCGCCGGGGCGGCCTGGCCACCCGCCGCACAGCTCACCCCCACCGGGCGAGAACCGGGCCGTACCGGGCTGCGACGCTTCGACCGACGACCCGGCCGGCCAGACCCACGGGAGCCCACGATGTCGCTGCGCCCCGACGCCCGCCGCAGGCCGGGGTCAACATCTCGTGGCTGCGCCTGGTCGTGGTCGTGCTGACCCAGGGGAGCTGAGCTGCCCGCCCCCGCGCATCACCCGCCCGGGGACGAGTCCCGCACGCTGCCCTGCGTGGCACGACGGCGGTCAGAACGGCAGGGCCGCGCCGAACACGCCGGCGACATCGTCGGCCCAGCCGAGGATCTCCAGCCCCGAGGTGACGGTGCCGGGCGGGCGGGTGAGCAGCGTGTCGTGCCGGATCAGCCGCTCGACGTCCACCCGCACCGGGCCCGGCCGCGGGGAGCCGTCGGCGTGCCGGAACACCACGCCCGCGCGCTCCATCACGGTGATCAGCTCCTGGGCGAGCAGGCCGTAGCCGACGGTCGTCGGATGGATCCCGTCGAGGGAGAACAGCCCGCCGGTGGCGCGGCGCCCGTCCGGGCCCGTGGTGAGGAACCGGACGTCCGGCGGCGGGTCGAGCGCGACGAGTGCGGGCGGCAGCGGGTACGGGGTCCACCAGGGTGGGCGGGCGGCGGGGTCGTCGACGAAGCGGCGCACGGCCAGCCGGTCGAGCAGCGTGGTGAGGTCGCAGACGTACCAGTCGTGCCCGTCGCGGCGCGCCTGCGCCACCGTCGCGACGATGTCGACGTTGTAGGCGTCCACGGCGGTGTCCACGGCGCGGGCCTGCGCGCCGGTGAGGTGGCGGTGGCGGCGCGGGTCGAACTCGGCGTCGGAGATCCAGGGCCGCGTGTAGTGGTCGAAGTACGCGGAGCCCGGGGGCTTGGCGCCCACGCCGCGGGCGAACGGCGCGATCGTCACGTGCGGCACCGTGCACCAGACGACGTGCCGCGCCCGCACCCGCGCCACCTGCGCGGCGACCAGCGCGAGCTCCGCGCGGAAGTGCTCGGGGCGCCACACGGTGAACCCGTCCCTGCCGTCGAGGGTGTCGTGGCCGATCCCGCTCCAGACGAACGACAGGTTCGTGACGGCCCCGAGCGCGTTGTTCGACCCCAGCGCCACCACCAGCGTCTCGATCCCCGGCTCGCCGTCGGCACCCAGCGCCACCGCGGCGTCGAAGACCGTGCCGGCGCGCTGCGCCGGGGTGAGGTTGGGCAGCACCCGCAGCGCCGCCCGCGCGCCGTGGTCGGACACGAGCTGGTTGACGAGGTCGTCGCGCGGTGGGCGCACCGCGGCCAGCGCGACATCCGGCGTGCGCGCCAGCGCGTCGCGCAGGTCCCAGCCGTACACCGCGAGCAGGTGCCGCGGCGGCGCGACCGCCGGGTTGCGCGAGCCCGCCCCGCGCTCCCAGTGGTCCTCGACCTCGTCCATGTACCCGCGCAGCGCGAACAGCGCCTGCGGCACCTCCCACCAGTCGAACCGCACGCCGAAGCGGTCCTGAAGGGTGCGCAGCAGGCGCTCGATGTTCAGCGGCAGCCCGCCCACCCCGGGGTACTGCGGCACCCGCAGCCCGTCCCAGCCCAGCTCGTGGGCGACGATCGCCGGGTAGCTGAGGTCCGTGCGGAACACCGCGCCGCTCGCGAAGCCCTGCGTGACCGAGTCGCCGATGGCCACCAGGCGGTGCGGCGGCTCGCCCGTGCGGTCGACGTCGACGGCGATGCCCAGCGTGGGGTCGGTGACGGGCTGGCTCGACACGGCGCCGACTGTGCCAGAAGCAGGCGCTGGGCCAGAAGCAGGCGCTGGGCCAGAAGCAGGCGCGGGGCCAGAAGCAGGCGCTGGGCCAGAATCAGGGGTCAGAAACGGAGCGTCGCCTGCGCGACCGGCACGTCGAACGCTCGGCACCAGATCAGCACCGTGACCGGGCCGTTCGCGACGGCGGTGGGTACCGGGTAGTTCTGGTTGCCGCGGGTGCCCTTGAGCGCGCCGAGCCGCACCCCGTCGCCGGGACGCTGCGCGTCGGCACCGGGCACGAGGTAGACGAAGTAGTCGGGGCCGGGCTCGACGGTGAAGTCCTCGAAACGCACGACCTGCGCGCCCGTGCCGGGGTCGATCAGCGCGGCGGTGCCGGTGACGTCGTGGTCGAGCGGGGCGAAGGTGCCCCGCGCCAGCTCGGCAGGCACCGCGGGCGCTGGGGCGGCGGGTGCGGGCGCGGCGGGTGCGGCGGCGGGCGGGGCGGATGACCCGGCGGGCCCGGCCTGCACCACCGGCGCGGCCTCGTCGATCGTCGTGGGCGCGACCGACGGCACCACCACCAGCCACAGCACCACCGCCAGCGGCACGAGCTGCGCCAGTCGCCCCGCGAGCGCCGAGCCCGTCAGCCGGGCGACGCCGAGCCGCACGCCGACCGCCACCAGCACCGCCCCGACCACGAACGCGAGCGCCACCGGGCTCGCCAGCACGGCCGTCACCAGGTTGGGCCGCCACAGGTACACCGCGACCAGCACCGCGACCGTGACCCCCAGCGGCAGGACCACCGCCCGCCATCCACGACGTCGCGCTCGCCCCCGGCCGGGCTCGGGCGCGGGTGACGGGTCGGTCTCGGGGATCACGGTCGCCATGCCCGCGACCGTAGCGGCCCGGCCGCGCGCCATCCCTTACCGCGCGGTGACGTCCGACGCCGGGCACAGGACGCCGCCGACCATCAGCCGCACGGTCATCAGCCGCCGGTCACCAGCCGCACGGGCGTAGCGGTGCCGGCACGGGTGCTGCGACGCCCGTTCGGGCACCACCACGCCCGTCCGAGGGTCGCGTCGAGGGCCGGCACGCGGGCGACGGCGGCTATGCCGGGCCCGTCGACCTCGCCGGGTCCGTCGATCCCGCCGGGACCACCGCGCTGAGCAGCACGACCTCCGTGCCGTCGCCGTCGTGGTGGCGGACGACGAGCTCGGCGGCCAGGGCGACCATCGCCGCCAGGCCGTGCCCGCGATGGCCGGGGTCGGGGTTCACCGGCTGCCAGCGCCCGTGGTCACGCACCCGCACGCGCACCCGCCGCAGCCCACCGGGCAGCGCCAGCACCTCGGCCTCGACCTCGATCGCCCCGTCGCCGCCGGCGTAGGCGTGCTCGGCGGCGTTGCTGACCGCCTCGCTGGTGACGTACTCGACGTCGTCCACCAGTGCCGGCGGCAGGGCGTGCGACTCCAGCCAGTCGCGGACCCGGGCCCGCGCCGCCCAGGCCGCGGCGAGCTGAGCAGGCATGGTGAACGCGCACGCCCGCAGCGGCGCCTCGACCGGCGCCGGGCCGGACCGGGCGGCCGCGCCCTCCGGGTCGACCTCGCACGGCGGCATGGCGCCAGTGTGCCGGTCGACGCCGGAGCCCGCCGATCGAGCCGGCGGGTCGCCGTCATTCCGGGAGGGTCGCCTCCGGCTCACCTTCCAGGGCCTCCTCGACGTAGTTGAACAGGGTGAGCACGCCGTCGAGCCCGGTGAGCTGCAGGGGCCGGATCACCGGCCGGGTGTCGTCGACGACCACCCGCAAGGGGGTCATGGCCGACGCGTCGCGGTGCGCGTCGACCAGCGTGGCCAGGCCGCGCGAGGCGAGGAACGACACGTCGGTGAGATCGACGACGACCGGCCCGACACCCGCGTCGTGGAACGCCGCGTCGAGCTCGCGTCGCAGCCGGGGCGCGGTGAGGACGTCCACCTCGCCCGAGACACTGACGATGACCGCGCCCCCGCGCAGGTAGCGCCGGACCCACATCAGCTCCTCGGGCGGCGGAAACCCACCGCGTCCACCACTCACTCGACGGGACCCTAGTCGCTCCCCGTCACCGCCGATCCCCGGATACCACCCAGTACGGCGGCCGCGACCGCGTCCGGCGCCTCCAGCGGGACGAAGTGGCCCACCCCGTCCAGGTTCCGTACCTCGACGTCGGCGAACCACTCCCCCAACCGGTCCCCCCAGGCACGGGGGAACAGCGGGTCGTGCTCGGGCCACAGCACGGTCGTGGGGACGGCGATCCGGTCCGCCGGCTCGGGCGCCCGCTCGGCCAGCGACCGGGCCACCATCCCGGCCCCCGCGCGGTACCAGCCGATGGAGTCGGCGAACCGGCCGGGCCGGGCGTAGAGGGCGGCGAGGCGGTCGAGCTCGGCCTCGTCGGGGAGGAACGCGGGGCCCGACCAGTGCGACCAGAAGTGCGCGAGGTACGCCCGCACGCCCGGGCCGTGGACCAGTCGCTCGGCGAGGGCGAGCTGGTGGAACGACTGGTACCAGAACTCCCGCTGCGCCCCGGGTGCGAGCACGCGGTCGCCGGCGCCCGGCAGCGGCGGGGACACGACCAGGGCCCGCACGAGGTCGGGGCGCGCCGCCGCCACGGCCTGGGCAACCCGGGACCCCACGTCGTAGCCGGCCAGCACCACCGGGCCGAGCGCCAGCTCATCGACGAGCGCGACGACGCTGCGCGCCTGACCGTCGGCGGCGTAGGCGACCGGGTCCGGATCGGCGCCGCGGGTCTCGCCGAACCCCCGCAGGTCCGCCGCCACCGCGCGGCACCGGCCGGCGAGGCGCGCGAGCACGTCGCGGTGGTCATGGCGGTCACCGGGCCAGCCGTGCAGCACGACCACCGGAGGCCCCTCGCCGACGTCGTCGTAGGCCAGCGCGAACCCGTCGACCGTCGATCCCACCCGCACCGCCACACCGACCTCCCGCTCGACCCGCGGCGACGCTAGCCGAGAACCGCGCGGCGCCCCGCTAGGTTCGCCCGATGGGCCTGGCACTCACCGAGGAGCACCGCGACCTGGCCGCCGTGGCGCGCCGCGTGCTCGCCGGCCACGCGGGTGCCGCGCGCGCCCTGCTCGACGCCGACATCGAGGGTTCGCCGCCGTTCTGGCCGGAGCTGGCGCGGCTGGGCTGGCTCGGGCTGCACCTGCCCGAGTGTCACGGCGGGGAGGGTGCGGGGCTCGCCGAGCTGGCCGTCGTGCTCGAGGAGCTGGGGCGGGTCGCCGCGCCCGGACCGTTCCTGCCCACCGTGCTGGCGTCGGCGGTGCTGTCCTCGGCGGTGCCGGCCTCGGCGGTCGGGGCGGCGGCGGGTGCGGCGGACCTGCTCGTGGAGCTGGCCGGCGGCACCCGGACGGGGGCGCTCGGGCTGGGGGGCGCGCTGCGGCGCGACGGCGACACGGTGCACGGCGATGCCGGTGCCGTGCTCGGGGCATTGCTGGCCGACGTGCTCGTGCTGCGGGTGGGCGACGACCTGGCCGTCGTGCAGCGCGGCGCGGGCGGGCTGGGCATCGCGCCGGTCCGCGACCTCGACCCGACCCGCCGGGTCGGGCACGTCACCTGCGACGGCGTCGCCGCGACGATCGTGCCGGGGGCGGCTCGGGCGGCCGTGCGCCTGGCGCGACTGCTCGGCGCGGCGGAGGCGGTCGGCGGTGCCGCCGCGCTGGTCGAGCGCACCCGCGACCACGCGCTGGCCCGCGAGCAGTTCGGCCGATCCATCGCGACGTTCCAGGCCGTCAAGCACCAGCTCGCCGACATGCTCGTCGCGACCGAGCTCGCCGTGGCCGCGGTGTGGGACGCCACCCGGGCGGCGCCCGGACCCGAGGCCGACCTCGCGGCTGCGGTCGCCGCCACCCAGGCCGTGGCGGCGTACGTGTCCTGCGCGCGCCGCGCCATCCAGCTGCACGGCGGCATCGGCTTCACCTGGGAGCACGACGCCCACATCCACCTGCGCCGCGCCGAGGTGCTCGCCGCCGTGCTGGCCGCGGGCGGGGACGCTGCTCGCGACGTGCTGGTCACGCACCGCGCCGGCGTCCGGCAGGGCCTGCGGGTCGACCTGCCGCCCGAGGCCGAGCACCACCGAACGGAGGTGCGCGCGTTCCTGCAGCGCCTGCGCGCCGCGCCGCCCGAGCGGCACCGCGACCTGCTCGTCGAGTCCGGCTACCTCGCCCCGCACTGGCCCCGCCCCTACGGTCGCGACGCCGGGGCGACCGAGCAGCTCGTCGTCGAGGAGGAGCTCGGCACCGCCGGCGTCGCCGTCCCGTCGCTGGGCATCACCGGCTGGATCGTGCTGACGATCGCCCAGCACGGCACCGACGCCCAGCGCGAGCGGTGGGTCGACGCGAGCCTGCGCGGCACGGTCCGCTGGTGCCAGCTCTTCAGCGAGCCCGGCGCCGGGTCCGACGCGGCCGCCGTCGGCACCCGGGGGGTGCGCGTCGACGGCGGCTGGCGCGTCACCGGCCAGAAGGTGTGGACCTCCGACGCCCGCAACGCCCACCTCGGCTTCGCCACCGTCCGCACCGACGCCACCGGCCCCAAGCACGCCGGGATCACGATGATGGCGATCGACCTCGCCGACCCGGGCGTCGAGATCCGGCCGCTGCGGGAGCTCACGGGCAGCGCGCTGTTCAACGAGGTCTTCCTCGACGACGTGTTCGTCCCCGACGACGGCGTGGTCGGGGACGTCGGGCAGGGCTGGCGGGTCGCGCGCGCGACGCTGGGCAACGAGCGGGTCTCCATCGGCGGTGGCGCCGCGAGGATCGGCTTCACCGCCCACGACCTCGCGGCCCGGCTCCCCGAGGGCGAGCACGAGCGGGAGGCGGGCGCGCTGCTGGCCGAGCAGCGCGCCCTGCGACTGCTCAACCTGCGGCAGGTGGCGCGCGCCGTCGCGGGCGCGGAGCCAGGCGGCGAGGCCGCGGTCACCAAGCTCGTCAGTGCTGAGCACGACCAGCGGGTGACCGAGCTGGCCATGCGCGTCGACGCCGCGCGGATCCTGCTCGGCGGCGCCGGCGGCGTGTCGCGCTCCTACCTGCTCGGCCGCTGTCTCACGATCGCGGGCGGCACCTCGGAGATCCTGCGCAACCAGATCGCCGAGCGGCTGCTCGGCCTGCCGCGCGACCCGCTGCTGCGGTGAGGCAGCGGGTGGCGCGGGTGGCCTGGGTGGCGCGGGTGGCTCAGCCGATCAGGCGGCGGATCAGGCGGCCGGCTCGTCGGACCGCGCCGCCGGCAGCCCGTACGAGCCGAGGAACAGCACGTACCAGAGCATCCAGAGCACGGCCCAGTCGACGAAGCCGAGCGCGGTGCCGTGCATCCCGCCGACCAGCACCGGCTCGTGCAGGACCGCGCCCGCGACGACGAAGTAGTAGAGGAGGTAGGTCGCGGCGCCGAGCCCGAAGGTGATGCCGATCCGGGCGAGGAAGTTCACCGCGTTGCCGCGCGTCGTCGGCCGGTTGCCGAAGACGTTGGCCCAGGCGATCATCCAGAACACCCAGCAGACGCCCAGTTCCGCGGCGTGCAGTGTGACGGCGTCGCCGAGCGCGGTCGCGTTGGCCGAACCCATCAGGACCTGAGAGGTGGCCAGCAGGACGTAGTAGATGCCGGTCCCGACGACGACGTTGCCCACCAACGACAGCACTGCGACCAGGCCCGGGTGGCCGGCCGCCCGCCACGGCCAGTTCTCCAGCAGCAGCCCGGTGACGACCACGGAGATGATGACGCTGTAGAACCAGCCGATGAGCGTCGGGAGCGAGAACAGGGCCGACGCCGGGTCGCTCCAGGTCGCCAGGCCCGGCAGGGCGAGCAGGCCGTAGGCCGCGACGCTCGGGACGATGAGGACGGCCAGCTCGGCCAGGCCGACGCGCGGCTGGGACAGGCGCGGCGCGAACGGCCAGTGGTTCCAGTTCAGGACCACCAGGACGTAGAAGAAGAACGCGAACAGGACGATCAGGTTGCCGGAAGTGAACCCGGCGCCGCCCTCCCGCTCGGCCGCGAAGGTGTCGTCGAGCCGGCCGTAGCCGTACGCCAGCGCCGAGGTGATCGCCACGCCGATCCCCAGCGTCAGGCCGATCCCGACGAGCCCGCGGGCCGGTTGCGGCAGCCGCTGCGGCCCCAACCACGCGCAGTTGAAGGCGAGCCAGACGACCGCGATGATCGTCCAGAACAGCAGCGCGGTGTAGGGCTGCGGGTAGCTGGCCAGCGGGCTCCACTGCGGGTCGACGAGCAGCCACCAGGAGAGCACGGACAGGACCGCCACCACGGCGATGTTGGCGGACCCGAAGGCCCACCAGGACAGCGTGCGCCGGTCGTGCGGGACCTCGCTCGTGGTGGGCGTCGTGGCCGGTGCCGTCTCGGCGGCCGCGCTGGGGGCTGCGCCGCCCTCGGTAGTCGTCATGGTGATCTCCCTCACTGCGCTCGAACTGGTGGCCACGAGCGCAGTGCACAACCATGCGGTGCGCAATATACCCGCCGATCTTGCACCCTGAGGTGGAGCCGAGCGGCGGCCCAGGGCAGACCAGTGGCAGGTGAGCGGATCGCAGGCGGGTAGCCGACGCACGCACGCCGCCGTGTCGCGACACGTGTCACGACGGGCCAGCGGGTGACCTTGAACCGACGTACTGCCTGCTCCAACGGTGGGGCGGGTGGGGTTCGAACCCACGACCTGACGGATTATGAGTCCGCTGCTCTGACCAGCTGAGCTACCGCCCCGGCGCCCGCAGGCTACCGGGGCGTCGATGAGTTTCCGGGTGCGGCGCCGCGTCGCGGCCGCACCGTCCCGCGCGGCTGTTGATCGACGTTGGGGCCCGGAAACCGTGTCGGCCCGGTCCCCGGTCCCCGGTCCCCGGTCCCCGGTCCCGAAACAGTGATCACGCGGCCTGCGCGCCCGTCCACCACGCCAAGATCACCGGTTCGGGACCGATCGCCGTGCGTGGCGCAGTCCCCGGCCCCGAAACGGTGATCATGGCAGCCCGGCGCGGCGACCCGGAGCCCGGCGCGGCGACCCGGCAGCCCGGCGCGGCGACACCGCGGCGGGGTGGCGGCGCCGGGGCCCGCCCGCACGTCAGCGGTGCAGGGTCGCCATCCGCTTGCGGGCGTCCTTGGCCACGCCGTCGGCCTGCCCCGCGACCTCGTGTCCCACCACCGACGCCCGGCCCGCGACGTCGTGGCCGAACCGTGACGCCTGCTCGGCGAGCACCGGCCCACGGCGCTGCAGGTCGGCACGTGCGCGGCCCGCGGCCTTCTCCAGCTCGCCGCGCTTGGCCTCGGCGGCCTTCTGCCAGGCCGCGCCCTGCTTGGCGGCGCGCTTCTGGAGCTTCGCGCTGCGCTTGGCGGCGTCGCGCTGCAGCTTCGCGCCGCGCTTCTCCGCCTTCGCCGCGGCCTTTGCCGCGCGCCGGGACAGGTCCTCGTGCCATTCGCCGGCACGGGCCGACAGCGCCGAGGTCCGCGTCGAGATCGCGGCGCCGGGGGCCAGGCCGGCGAGCCCGGCGGCGAACCCGGCCGCGGCACCGGTGGCCTGCTTCGCACCGGTGGCGGTGGCGTCGGCGAACCGCCCGCCGAGCTCGGTGGCCCGGTCGCCTGCGTCGGCGAACCGCCCGCCGAGCTCGGTGGCCCGGTCGCCTGCGTCGGCGAGACGCCCGGCCAGCCGCCCCCCCGCCGCGCCGGAGCCGACCCCGGAGCCCCTCCCGGAAGCGGCGCCACTCAGCTCGGCGGCCCGCCCGGAGATCCGCTCACCGAGCCCGGTGGCCACGCCGGAGAGCGCCTCGGCCCGGGCGGCGGTGGCGGCGGCCGCGAGCCGGGCCGCGCGCCTGCCCCGCCAGCCCAGCGACGGGCGCCCCTCGGTGTCCGCCGCGGCGATCATCAACCCGCCGAGCAGGCCGACGTTCTTGAAGAAGTGGATCTGCTGTGTCTGGCGCTCGGCGGCGTCGGTGCTCTCCCAGAACCGGTGCCCGGCGAGCGTCGTGGGGATCAGCGACGCGGCGAGCGCGGTGGCGGCCAGGCGCGGGGCCTTGTTGAACGCGAGCATCGTGCCGGCCACGATCTTCACCCCGGCGTCGATCTTGACGAGGGTCTCGTCGTCGGGTCGCCGGTCGATCGGCGCGGCCTGCACCGCCCTGTCGATCACGGGAGCCGCGGCGTCGAGGACCGGGCGGGCCGCCTGCGCGTGGCCCTGGGGAGCCTTGAGCGCGGCGATCCCGCCGCTGATGAACATGGACGCGAGCATCGGTCGCGCGATACGTCGAAGCAGCATGCGGGGGCGTTCCCACGCGCCCGCGGCCACAAACACCGGGCGGAACCCGACACACGGCGGCCCGGCACCCGCGCGGGCTGTACGGGCCGCCGTCGGCAATCATCCTGCGGTGGGCAGCAACCATCCCCCGAGCCGACCCGGGAACGATCCCGCGACGCTCCTCGCCATCGGCATCGACGTCGGTGGCACCAAGATCGCCGGCGGGGTCGTGGACGGTGCGGGGGTCCTGCACACCGAGCTGACCGAGCCCACCCCCGACGAGTCCGACGCCGACGCGGTGCTCGCGGTGCTGCTCGATCTCGTCGACCGGCTGCGCGGGGTCCGCCCGGACGTGGCGGCGGTGGGGCTGGGCGCGGCGGGCATCGTCGAGTGGCCCGCCGGGCGGATCGCCTGGGCACCCAACAACGCCTACCGGAACTGGCCGGTGCGCGCGCAGCTGGAGAAGGCCATCGGCCTGCCCGTGGTGGTCGACAACGACGCCAACGTCGCCACCCTCGCCGAGGCCCGGCTGGGCGCGCGGCCGTACCGGGACATGGTGCTGCTCACGGTGGGCACCGGCATCGGCGGCGGGGTGCTTCTGAACGGCCAGATCTACCGGGGGCCTACGGGCCTCGGCGCCGAGCTCGGTCACATGATCGTCAACCCGGACGGCCCGCGCTGCGCCTGCGGCAACCACGGCTGCCTGGAGGCCTATGCGTCGGGCACCGCGCTGGGCCGGATGGGCCGTGACGCCGCCGCGGACGAGCCGGACGGGCCGATCGCGCTCCTCGGGATCGCCGAGGGCGCGGTCACCGGGCGCACCGTCACGGCGGCCGCGTTGCAGGGCGACCCCACGGCGCGGCGGTTGTTCGACCGCCTCGGCCGCTGGCTCGGGGTCGGCATCGCGTCCCTGGCGACGATCTTCGAGCTGGAGGCGGTGATCGTCGGCGGGGGCCTGGTGGAGACCGGCGAACTGTTGCTCGGACCAGCCCGGGCCGGGGCCCGCGAGTTCGCCTACGCTGCCGGGGCGCGGGGCGTGGTGCCGGTGCTCGGAGCGTCCTGCGGCAGCGATGCCGGCATCATCGGCGCCGCGCTGCTCGCCATTGAACATGCGGCGGTCCCGCACCGGCTCACCACTCGAAGCGTGACGTGTCCCCCACTAGGGTGACCGACGTGAGCCTCCTGCTGGGCCCGGTCCTGCGCCACGTCGGAGAGACGACCGCGTCGGTGTGGGTGCAGGTGGACCGGCCCGCGACGGTCGAGGTGCTCGGCTGCACCGCCCGCACGTTCGAGGTCAGCGGGCACCACTACGCGCTGGTCCCGGTCACCGGGCTGGCGCCCGGGAGCCGCACTCCCTACGAGGTGCACGTCGACGGAACGCGGGCGTGGCCGCCGCCGGTCAGCCCGTTCCCGCCGAGTGCGATCCGCACGCGCGGGGGAAGCCACGAGACCACTCGGCTGATCTTCGGCTCGTGCCGCTACCCGAAGGTCGCCGACCCGGCGCACGCGGCGAAGCTCGGGATCGACGCGCTCGACGCGTACGCCGCGCGGATGGCGGGCCTGCCGGAGCAGGAGTGGCCCGACGCGCTGCTGCTGCTCGGCGACCAGGTCTACGCCGACGAGCTCACGCCGCAGAACCGGCGGCGCATCGCCGGGCGCCGCGACCGGCATCCGGACTGGCCCGACGACGAGATCGTCGGGTTCGACGAGTACGTCGGGCTCTACCGGGACTCGTGGTCGGACCCGGAGGTGCGGTGGCTGATGTCCACCGTGCCCACCGCGATGATCTTCGACGACCACGACGTGCGCGACGACTGGAACACCTCGGCCGCCTGGCGCGCGGAGATGAACGCCAGTCCCTGGTGGCGCGAGCGGATCCGTTCCGGGCTGATCTCGTACTGGGTGTACCAGCACATCGGCAACCTGCCGCCCGACGAGCTCGCCGCCGATCCCGACCACCGCCGGGTCATCGAGCACGCCGGTGACACGTGGCCGTTGCTGGTGGAGCTGGCCGACCGCGCCGATGCCGAGACCGACGGCGCCAAGGGGGTGCGGTTCAGCTTCCGCTGGGACCTCGGCACCACCCGGCTGATCATGATCGACTCCCGGAACGGTCGGATCCTCGACGGGGGTGCGCACCTCATGCTCGGCGACAGCGAGTTCCGCTGGATCGAGGAGCAGGCCGAAGCCGACGGTCACGTGGAGCACCTGGTGCTGGGCACGTCGCTGCCCTGGCTGCTGCCGCACGCGATCGGCGACGTCCAGGCCGTCAACGAGGTCGCCGCGGCCCGTCCGGGCTGGCGCGGCCGGCTCGGCGAGGCGATCCGCCAGGCTGCCGACCTGGAGCACTGGGCGGCGTTCGACGAGTCCTTCGAGCGGCTCACCCGGATGATCGGGCGCGCGGCGGCGGGCAGCTCGGCGACGGTCAGCGTGCTGTCCGGCGACGTGCACCACGGCTACGTCGCCCGTGCAGACCTGCCGGGCGACCCGCCGGCCCACGTGCACCAGCTCACCTGCTCGCCGGTGCACCAGCACGTCGACTGGTTCCTCCGGCCCGGCTTCAAGCTCGGCTGGTCGCGGACGATGGCCAGGCTGACCCGGGCGTGGTCGCGGCGCGCCGGGGTCCCGCCGCCGAGCGTCACCTGGGAGCGGGTGGCCGGGCCGTTGTTCGGCAACCTCATCGCCACGCTCGACCTGCGCGGGCGCGAGGCCACCGCGGTGTTCGAGCAGCCCCGCACCGCGGCCGTGCTCGACGAGCTCGTCCGGCTGCCACTGACCGCCGCCCGTCCCGCGATGGAGGTTCGATGAGCGAGCGTGCCGGGTCGTCGGCCGGGTCGTCGGTACCGGGCGGCCCGGGGGCGATCGCCGGCCAGACCGTGGTGCTGCGCCCGACCGGCGCCGCGCACGTCCCCGCCTTCCTGGAGATCCTGCGCCATCCCGAGGTGGCGAAGTGGTGGGGCGGCTACGACCTCGAGCGGGTGCGTCGCGAACTGCTCGGCCCGCAGTGCTACGCCGTGGAGCTGGCCGGGGAGGTGGTCGGCCTGGTCATCTACTACGAGGAGGACGACCCCGACTACCGCCACGCCGGCATCGACATCGCCCTGCACCCCGACGCGCACGGGCAGGGCCTGGGCGCGGACGCGATGCGCACGATGTGCCGGTTCCTGTTCACCCGGCCGGATCACCCGCATCACCGGGTCGTCATCGACCCGGCGGCGCACAACGAGCGGGCGATCCGCAGCTACGGGCGGGTGGGGTTCCGGCCGGTCGGGGTGATGCGCCGCTACGAGAAGGGCGCCGACGGAACCTGGCACGACGGGCTGCTGATGGATCTGCTGGTCGAGGACCTGCGGTCACGCTAGCCTGCCGTGACGCGCGACACGTCAGGAAGCGGCGTGGTCGGCGCGTCTCCGTCGTCCGGATCCGGGGGGATTCATGGCGCTCACCGACAGTCGCACATTCTCTCGCACGTTCACCGCGGCGAGCCTGCTGCTCGGCTCGGTCCTGTTCGTCGTCCAGCCGGTCGTCGACCCGGCCTGGGCCGACGACCCCGCCGCCTACCTCGACGCGATCGCCGCCGCGCCCGGCCGCTACCAGCTGGCCGGCCTGATCTCCGTACTGGGCAGCTTCTTGCTGCTCGTCGGCTTCGTCGGGGTGTTCCACCTGCTGCGCACCGCCCGGCTCAACCTCGGCCAGATCGGCACGGGCCTGCTGTTCTTCGGCACGGTGGTCCTCGCGGGCTTCTACCCGATCGCCGTCATCGAGGCCACGGCCACGCGGCCGCAGTTCGACCGCGCCCAGATGTCCGCGATGCTCGACCAGGCCCAGAACAGCCCGTGGGCGCTGCTGTTCCCGGTCGCGTGGATCGGTGGCTTCGCGCTCGGCTCGCTGCTGCTGGCGGTGGGGCTGTTCCTGCGGCGCCCCGCGGTGCCGGTCTGGGTGCCGGCCGTGCTCGTGGTGGCGATCGTGGTCGGCTTCCTGGGCCAGACCCAGCTCCTCGCGGTCGCATCATCGGTGCTGCTCGCGGCGGCGCTCGTCGGGCTGGCGCTGCGGATCATCGCCGTCACCGACGAGCAGTGGGGGGCGTGCCCCGTGCTGCCGCAGCGGCCGCGGGCGGAGCGGGCCCGGCCCGCCGACCCCGCCGCTCCCGCACCGGCGGGCTGAGTCGCCGTCAGAAGCCGGTCCGGGCGAGCCAGGTCTGCAGCACGCCCGCGTCGCCGAGCACCTCGACCCGGTCCGGCCCGATGCGCCGGGTGAGGACGAGCAGCAGGTCCGCAGCCGGTCCGCGCACCGCGACGGTGCCCTTGGCGTGCCCCGGCTCCCACGCCACCGCGTTCCCGGCCGGGCGCACCATCCACTCCCCCGCGACGCCGAGCCCTGGTTCGTCGGTGGCGTGCAGGTGCATCGTGGCGTCCCCGGGGAGCGCGGGGTCCTCTCCCGCCGGGCGCGCGGCGAGCAGGGTGAGCCACTCCGAGACGCCGTCCGCGGCCACGGCGGCGGGCGCGTCGAGCGGCGCGGCCAGGGCCAGCGCGGCGTCGGCGCGGTGCACGAGGCACTCGTGCAGGCGCCGGCGCAGCCACCATGCGGCGGGTTGCGGCCCGGTGAACGTCCAGATGTGAGTACCCGCGCCGACCTCCGCCACGGCTGCGGCGAGCTGGTCGACCCCGGCGGTCAGCCATTCCGCGGTCCCGGCCGGGTCGGCGGGCGGGCGGCCGTCGGGCACCTCGCGCGGGTCGACGAACGTCGCGGACCGCCGCGCCACCATCGTCGCCGCCCACCGGTCGCCCCGGCCGACGTGCGTCGCGAGCTGGCGCAGCGTCCAGCCGGGGCAGGTCGCGACGGGGGCGCCCGGGTCGGCGTCCCGCACGAGGACGGCGAGCGCGGCGTTCTGCGCGCGCCACGCGGCCACGACGTCGGGCAGCGCCGTCGGATCGAACGCAGCGGGATCGAACTCGGCGGGGTCGAGGGCCATGGCGCGAACCTAGCGCGCACGTTTCCGCGTCGCGGTTGCCGTCCGCCCGGGCGGGTACTGCACCGGTGTGGATCCCGAGCCCCGTCCCTGGACACTGCCCGCGCCGATCCGCGCGCTCGTGTGGTGGCCGCCGATCGCCCTGCTGCTCGCGACGGTGGCCCCGGCCGCGGCGCCGTGGGCGATCGCGCTGGCCGGCGCCGTGCTGACCCTGCTGGGTGTGCTGGGCGGGGTCGTTGCCCGGCGCGCCGAGCCCGCGGCGGCCGTGGCGGCGATCACCCCGGTCGTCCCCGCGGCCGCCGATGCGGACGAGGCGCGCGCCGCCTGACTCCGCACCCCGCGCGGCACGTCACCCCACCCTGCACATCACACGACCAACGCTTGCCCCTCCGATAGTAGGATGTCAAAGTAAATGGCAGCCCGACGGAGGGAGCCGACCATGGCCACGCCCGCGCCACAGCTGCACGTCCCCACCCACCCCGTCCGGTTCGTCACCGCGGCGAGCCTGTTCGACGGCCACGACGCCGCGATCAACATCATGCGGCGGATCCTGCAGCGGCAGGGCGCCGAGGTGATCCATCTCGGGCACAACCGCTCCGTGGAGGAGGTGGTCACCGCCGCGATCCAGGAGGACTGCCACGGCGTGGCGATCAGCTCGTACCAGGGCGGGCACGTCGAGTACTTCTCCTACCTCGTGGAGCTGCTGCGCGAGCGCGGCGCCGGGCACGTGAAGGTCTACGGCGGCGGCGGGGGGGTGATCGTGCACCGGGAGATCGAGCTGCTGCACGCCCGCGGCGTCACCCGGATCTTCTCCCCCGAGGACGGCCAGCGGCTCGGCCTGCCCGGAATGATCAACACGATGGTCGAGGCGTGTGACGTCGACCTGGCTGCGTCGCCGCCGGCGTCGTACGAGGGTCTGCACACCGGCGACCACGCCACGCTCGCCCGCACGCTCACTCTCGCCGAGACCGGCCGCCTCCCGGCCGGCCTCGATCTGGCGCCGCGCCGTCGCGTCCCCGTCCTGGGCATCACCGGCACCGGCGGCTCCGGCAAGTCCTCGCTCACCGACGAGCTGGTGCGCCGCTTCCGGCTCGACCAGGAGGACAAGCTCCGCATCGCCGTGCTCGCCGTCGACCCGTCGCGCCGCCGCGGCGGGGGCGCGCTGCTCGGCGACCGGATCCGGATGAACTCCCTCACCGGCGCGCAGGTCTTCTTCCGTTCGATGGCCACACGGGGCAACGACGGTGGCCTGCCCGAGCACCTCGGCGACGCCATCGGCGTGCTGCGCGCCGCCGGGTTCGACCTGGTGATCGTCGAGACGCCCGGGATCGGCCAGGGCGACGCGGGCATCGTGCCGTTCGTCGACCACCCGCTGTACGTGATGACGCCCGAGTTCGGCGCCGCGTCGCAGCTGGAGAAGATCGACATGCTGGACTTCGCGGACGCCGTCGCGATCAACAAGTTCGAGCGCCAGGGTGCGGAGGACGCCCGGCGCGATGTCTCGCGCCAGCTCGTGCGCAACCGCGACGCCTTCGGCACGTCGTGGGAGGAGATGCCGGTCTTCGGCACCAGCGCCGCCCGGTTCAACGACGAGGGCGTCACCGCGCTCTACCAGCATCTCGTCGAACTGCTCTCCGCGAGCGGCCTCACGGTGCACGACGGCCGGTTGCCCCGCACCGAGCGCCGCACCTCCGCCGAGCATGCGAGCGCCATCCCGTCGAGCCGGGCGCGCTACCTCGCCGACGTCGCCGGGACCGTCCGCGACTATCACGCGGAGACCGCCGCGCACGTCGAGGCCGCCCGCACCCGCCAGCACCTGCGCACCGCCGCCGCCGCCGTCGAGGCCGCCGGCGCCGCCGCGGGCGGGCTGCCCGAGCTGGTCACCGCCGCGGAGAAGGCGCTGGACCCGGCCACGGCCGAACTGCTCGACGTCGAGTGGCCGCAGTGGGTCGAGTCGTACTCGGGCGACGAGCTGGTGGTCAAGGTCCGCGACCGGGAGATCCACACCCGACTGGTCCGCGAGACGCTGTCGGGCAGCAAGGTGCGCCGGGTCGCCCTGCCGCGGTTCACCGAGCAGGCGGAGCTGCTGAGGTTCCTGCGCAACGAGAGCCTGCCGGGCAAGTTCCCGTTCACCGCCGGGGTGTTCGCGTTCAAGCGCGACGGCGAGGACCCGGCCCGGATGTTCGCCGGCGAGGGCGACGCGTTCCGCACCAACCGGCGCTTCCACTACCTGTCCGAGCACTCCGAGGCCAAGCGATTGTCCACCGCGTTCGACTCCGTGACGCTCTACGGGCGCGATCCCGGCACCGCACCGGACGTCTACGGAAAGGTCGGCACGTCCGGGGTGTCGATCGCCACGCTCGACGACCTCAAGGTGCTCTACGGCGGCTTCGACCTGTGCTCGCCCACGACGTCGGTGTCGATGACGATCAACGGTCCGGCACCGACGATCCTGGCGTACTACCTGAACACCGCGATCGACCAGCGCGTCGACATGTTCCGCGCCGAGCACGACCGGGAGCCGTCCGACGACGAGCGGGAAGAGCTGGCGGCGTACGCGCTGGGAGGTGTGCGCGGCACCGTGCAGGCCGACATCCTCAAGGAGGACCAGGGCCAGAACACGTGCATCTTCTCCACCGAGTTCTCCTTGCGGATGATGGCCGACATCCAGGAATGGTTCATCGCGCACAAGGTGCGCAACTTCTACTCGGTGTCGATCTCCGGATACCACATCGCCGAGGCCGGCGCGAACCCCATCTCGCAGCTCGCCTTCACGTTGGCCAACGGGTTCACCTACGTGGAGAGCTACCTCGCCCGCGGAATGGACATCGACGACTTCGCGCCCAACCTGTCGTTCTTCTTCTCCAACGGGATGGACGCCGAGTACAGCGTCATCGGCCGGGTTGCGCGGCGGATCTGGGCCGTCGCGATGCGCGACCGCTACGGGGCGGGAGAGCGGTCGCAGAAGCTCAAGTACCACGTCCAGACGAGCGGCCGGTCGCTGCACGCGCAGGAGATGAACTTCAACGACATCCGCACCACGCTGCAGGCGCTGTGCGCCCTCTACGACAACGCGAACTCCTTGCACACCAACGCCTACGACGAGGCGGTCACCACGCCCACGCAGGAGTCGGTGCGCCGGGCGATGGCGATCCAGCTGATCATCAACCGCGAGTGGGGCCTGTCGTGCAACGAGAACCCGCTCCAGGGCTCCTTCGTGATCGACGAGCTCACCGACCTGGTCGAGGAGGCCGTGCTGCGCGAGTTCGACGCCATCGCCGCCCGCGGCGGCGTGCTCGGCGCCATGGAGACCGGCTACCAGCGCGGCAAGATCCAGGACGAGTCGCTGCTCTACGAGCACCGCAAGCACGACGGCACGCTGCCGATCATCGGCGTCAACACGTTCACCGCGCCGGAGACCGACGGGGCACCTCAGGAGATCGAGCTCGCCCGGGCGACCGAGGAGGAGAAGCGGTCCCAGCTCGACCGGCTCGCCGACTTCCACGCCCGGCACGCCGGCGAGGCGCAGGAGGCGATCCGGCGGCTTCAGGACGTCGCGCAGACCGACGGGAACGTCTTCGACGAGCTCATGCGCGCGGCCCGGGTCTGCTCGCTGGGCCAGCTCACGGAAGCGTTCTTCGAGGTGGGCGGCCAGTACCGGCGCAACATGTAGCCCCCCACCCCACCCCCTTCCGCACCCGGCAGGGCAGGGCAGGGCAGGGCAGGGCAGGGCGCGGCGTTGGGGGGGGCCCCCCCAGAGAAACCCCCAGTGGGGGGGGGGGGGGGGTGGGGGGGGGGGCGAGGGGGGGGGGGGGGGGGGGGGGGGGGGGGGC
>JBQTJE010000180.1:0-6396 GCA_052387455.1 Pseudonocardia sp. | reverse complement strand
TGGACCCGGCGCAGGACACGAACGTTCCGGCGTGGGAGCGGGTGCTGGCCGCCGAGCCCGAGCCCGTCCGCCGGATCGGCCGCGACCTGCCGGGACCGCCCCCTGGTCCACGTCGAGCGCAGGTCGGCGAAGTCGCCCACCGCCGCCAGCGCGCGGTCCAGCGCCACCGGGCCGATCCGGCGGACGGGCTCGGGCTCGGCGGCCAGCACCCGCTCCCACGCCGGAACGTTCGTGTCCTGCGCCGGGTCCAGCGCCCGCGCCGCGTCCACCACGGCCGGGTCGTAGGCGTGCCCGCGGCGCCTGCCCAGCACGTCGAGGGCCGCGTCGTGGCCCGCGAGGCGCTCCCACAGCACCGCGTCCCGCGCGACGACGACCACCCGGACGGCTAGCGGCACCTCGGTGCCGCGCACGCCGCGGGGCCCGCCCCCGTCCCACCGCTCGTAGGCGTGGTCGAGCGCCTCGACCACGCCGGCGCCGAGCCCGAGGCGGGTGGCGAGCCGGGCGCCCACCTCGCAGTGCCCGATCAGCGACCGCCCGCCCGGGTCGTTCAGCGCCTGCGCCACCAGCCGGGCCCGCCGGGGCAGCGGCCGCCCGGCGCCCGCGTGCCGGACGACGGCGCCGAGCAGCGTGGGTGTCGGTCCCATGAGCAGCGGGGCGAGGGCCGTGTAGAACGCGAGGTTGTCCCCGCCCGCGACGTGCGCCGTCTCGGGCGTGTCGGCCGTGCAGCCCAGGAACCGCAGCAGCGCGACGTAGTGCACGTCCGCGGCCGCGGCGTCGTCGAGGCCGAGCTCGCGGGCCACCGCCCCGGACAGCAGGCAGGTGTGCAGCGCGTGCTCCAGCGGCTGGCCGGTGCCCAGGTCGGTGGCCAGCGAGATCGCGGCGACGAGCTCGGTGAGCCTCAGGTCGGCGCCCACGCGGGCGAGTATCGCACCGCATCCGCCGCGTCCAGGCCCGCCGACGGCGAACGGCCCGTCCGTCCGACTGGTTCGGACGAGCGGGCCGTTCGTTCGGAGCGAGAACCGGGGTCAGCGGCGGCGCCGGGGGCGGCGGCCGTCGGTGCTCCCGGCGTTGCCGGGGGTGGTGCCCATCAGGTCGCTGCCCTGCTGCTCGGGCGGGCAGCCGGAGCAGCCGCCGGGCTCGACCATGGAGCTGTCCTCGGCCGGGGTGGCGTCGCCCTGCGACGCCGGCGCCGAGTAGTCGGCGGGCAGCGCCTTGGCCTCGCCGTCGATCCCTTCCTCGCCGACGTGCACGACGCGCGCGACCGACGGGATCTCGCCCTTGTCGGAGGCCCGGTTGACGAACAGGTAGTAGAACCCGGGCGGCGCCACGTTGCCCGAGGGCGGCGCCTGCGCGCGCACCGTGTCGCCGTCCTGGGTGAACGGGAGCACGATCGAGCGCTGGTCGGAGTCGTGGTTGTGCTGCGGGGACATCAGCCGCATCAGCGTCACGGTGGAGACGTCGCCGCCGCCCACACCGATGTCGAACTCGTCGCCCCACGCCACGCCCTTCGGCGCGCTGGTGATCTCCGGACGCTCCCCGCGGAACAGGTAGGGCGGGCTGAAGATCTCGAAGCTGGAGTCCTTGTCGTTGTTGGCGAACCCGGGCTGGTCGGCGTGCTTGCCGTAGCCCGCACCCACCGGCGACAGCCCGCCGACGAGCACGCGGCCGTCGGGCAGCAGCACCGAGGTGTTGTGGTAGTGCCGGTCGCGGCCGGACGCCGCCAGCTCGGTCCACCGGTCGGTGGCCGGGTCGTAGACCTCGGTGCGCCGCTCGGCGATCTCGAGGCCGGGGGTGACCAGCGAGTCCTTGTCCCCGCCGTTGATCGCGAGCACCGTGCCGTCGGGCAGGACGACGCCGTCGGAGAACCAGCGGCGGTGGTTGAGCTGCCCGGCGGTGAGCCGGTTGGAGATCTCCCCGTTCGACCCGACCGTGGTCAGCGTCGACAGCGTCGTCGCGAGGGCGGAACCCGGCGACGGGGCGAGCGCGGAACCGCCGAAGGTGAGCAGCGTGCCGTCGGCGTACGGGGCGCGCAGCGGCAGCAGCGCCTGGAAGGCCGCCCCGCGGGCGCCGCCGAGGGCGGGGCCGTGCATGGTCCACGCCTTGGTCTGCGGGTCGTAGGACTGCTGCAGCAGGTGCAGCGCCTCGTCGATGGCGAACCCGTTGGTGCCGAACTGCTGGCCCACCGCGTTGAAGAACACGGTGCCGTTGGGCATGAGGTTGAGCCGCGCCGCCAGCGGGAGCGTCGTCTCCGACTGCGGGCCCTCGAAGTTCGTCGACCATTTGTCCGACTCGACGTCGTAGGTCTCGGTGCGGCGCACCTGGCCGAGCTGGCTGGACTTGATCAGCTTGCGGACGCCGGTCGCGACCAGCACGTCGCCGTCGGCCATCGTGACCGCGGTCGGGTACCAGCGGCCGTACTCCATCGAGGCGGCCTGGGTGAACTCGTCGGTGCGCCAGTCGAAGATCTTCGCGCTGCGCAGGCCCTCCAGCTCCAGCACCCCGACGTCGACGGGGTCGCCCTCGCTGCGGTCGAGGATCGCGGGCTCGTTGTAGTAGTCCGTGCCGCCGACGAGGATGTTGCGGCCGTCGGCGAGCTGCGCGATGTCGGCACAGAAGATGTTGCCGTCGTTGAGGCTCGCGTCGTCGGGCGGGGACGTCGACTCCTGGGGCGCGACCTGACCCGCGGTGCTGCCGGTGAAGCCGTCCCCGGGCCGGCCGGGCGCGCCGACCGAGCCGAACGGGTCGTCGTTCAGGTCGTCCGCGCCGGGCTCGATCTCCGGGTTCACCGAGCCGCCGTCGCGCGGGGTCGGCGTGATCCACTCGACCTCGTCGCCGGAGAAGTCCATCACCCGGGTCTGGTCGTTGAACGTGCGCGGCCCGAGCTCGAGTGCGTAGGAGAAGCGGACGTTCTCCGCACCCTCGATGCCGTTGGCGTAGAACGCGCGCCCGTCGGGCAGCGCCGCCATCGTCACTGCTGCCGGCTTGCACACGATGATGCCCTCGGCGTCGCGCTCACATCGCGGCTGCTCCGCCCCGCCCTGCTCGAACGGCCGGGTCCACTGCCCCACGACCGCGGGATCCGGCCCGTCGGCCGCCACCGCCTGCCCGACCATGACGATCGGGAGCGCCAGCACGCTCACCCCGACCGCCGTCCACAGCCGCTGTCGTCCGCGCATTCGCCGCTCATCTCTGCACTCGCCCGCAACCTGGACGCGCGGGACGTGCGCCGGACAGTAGGAAGGCGACGCGGCGGGCAATACCCCTGCGTGAGGTGAGTGTGACGGTCGGTGGCCGGGCGGCGACCGGCTGCGGTCAGCGCGCCGGCGCGCCCGGGTCGGCCGGGCCGCCCGCGGCGGCGGCCGGGCGCTGCCCGCGGCCCGCCCACGGCCCGCGCGCACGCCTGCCGAGCCAGCCGCGCAGCCACTGCAGGGCGCTGCTGACGCCGTTGGGGCCGCGGCGGGCCTCGATCGCGTCGCCCACCTTGCCCAGCAGCCACGCCGCCGCGGGCGCCACGATCGCGAAGATCAGCCACATCCGCAGCCGTGCCGAGAAGAACGCCCACATCGCCTGGTCCACCCTCCGCCGAGCCGGAGCCGAGCTCGGGGTCCGAGCCGGCCCCCGAGTTGTCGCCGCGAGCCTAGCCAGCCGTCCACCTGGCCGCAGGGGGAGCGTGACCCGGGCGCCGTCGAGGTGAATGTGTCGGGCGTCACTCGCGCCGGCGGATGGTTGCCTCGGGTCAACCATGTCCGCCCTGACGTGTGACGTATCTCCGGCGGCCGACGGCCGTGCTGTCGTCACACCGCGCGACATCGGGGCCTTCGGCCCGCTATTGCCGCCCCAGCCGGGTGAAGATGGTGACGCAAAGTGCTCGACGGGATCGCGATCAGCGCTCTGACCAGCGGCGACGTCAAGATCAACCGTTGGGCGCACACCTCACATGGGGGTATTGCCCGCACGGGCAAATTCTTAGGTTTCTCACACCCGTACCCGTGTCGGCCGCATCCCCAGCCGTCCGACACGTCCCGGCTCGGGTGGTGAGAGGAGATTTCATGCGACCTCCCAGAAGAGGAGGGCGGCGGTTCGTGGTGGTTCTCACCACGACGCTCGCCGTGAGCGGCATCGGGGCGACGTCGACCCCGCTGACGCTGGTTGCGGAGGCGGGCCCCGACGCCGCCACCAAGGGTTCGTGGTCGGCTCCGTTCGAGGAGGGTGGCTCCGAGACCCCCCGTTGCGAGTACATCCCGAACGACAGCCCGAACGACTCGCGCGAGCGGCTGCAGTGCAAGCCGACCGCGGTCACGACGGCACTGCTCCCCGACGGCCGCTACCTCTACGCGAGCGGCATCGAGTCGGAGGAGAACGCGGAGGAGGGTGCGGCGAACAGCCTCTCGCCCGAGTCCCGCGACAGCCCGTCGCGCGTGCTGGACCTGCGTGACGGCACCCCGTCGTGGTACACCCCGGAGACCGAGACCGGTGGCAGCACCAACGACGTCATCGTCGAGGGTCGCACCAGCGACGACTGCCTCACCGAGCACCCGCAGGGCGTGGCGGGCGTGCCCGGTCGCCCGGGTGACGGCTTCGTCGGCAACCTCGCCGGCCAGCTCGGCATCCCCGCCGCCGAGCCGACCTGCGCGCCCGACGACGTGCCGGAGAACGACACCGACCTGTTCTGCGGCGACATCGCGCAGATGGCCGACGGCCGCCACATGATCATCGGCGGCACGGACTGGTACAACGAGCCCTCCGTCCTGGAGAAGGCCGACGGCGACCCGGTCAACATCGGTGTGGTCGAGCTCGAGGGCCTGCGCCAGGCGCGGATCTTCGACTGGCGCGCCGACGGCGGCAAGGGCGACTGGTCCGACGGCGGTGACATGAAGTACGGCCGTTGGTACCCGGCCAACCTCACCGGTCCGGACGGCAAGCAGTACGCCTACGGCGGCACGACCAAGCTGGTCAAGTCCACCCAGGGCAGCCAGGTCACCCGCGTCGAGTCGTTCGACCCGGCCAACGAGACCCCGACCTGGGACGAGGAGTACAGCGGTCCCTCCGGCGACAAGACGCTGCCGCAGAACCCGCGCATCTTCGTCGCGCCCGACGGTCGCCACTTCTACAACGGTGACGGCCAGATGTGGGGCCCGTTCGGCCAGTCGGTCGACGAGGTGCTCTTCGGTCAGCAGGGCTTCTTCGACCCGGAGACGGACTCGTGGGAGAACGGCGAGATCACCATCCCGCGCAGCTCGCCCGCCGCGTCCATGCTGCCGATGTCGGCGCCGTACGACGAGATCAAGATCCTCAGCGTCGGTGGCACGTTCGGGCCTGACCCGGGCACCTACCTCGCGCAGAAGAACAGCGACTTCACCACGGTGAAGCTCGACGGCACCGTGATCAACGAGCCGGGCCCGACCCCGGTGCACGCGCGCTGGTTCGGCAACGCTGTTCCGCTGCCCACGGGCCAGATCCTCATCACGCACGGCGCGATGAACGACGAGGTCATCATCCCCGGTCTCGAGATCCCGGTTCCCCAGCCGGAGCTCTACGACCCGGAGACCAACACGTTCACCGAGATGGCCACCCCGGAGCGGATCCGCACGTACCACAACAGTGCGACCCTGCTCCCCAACGGCCAGGTTGTCGTCGGTGGCAACTCGCCGATCTCGCTGAGCTACGGCCACCAGCGTGACCTGGCGATCCCGCCGTTCGACGCGAACAACGACAAGGACTCGTCCTTCGAGCTGTTCGACCCGCCGTACCTGCACAACGGCGGCGAGCGCCCGGTCATCGACTACGCGCCCGAGAAGATCGAGTGGGACCAGGACTTCAAGATCAGCAGCCCGGACGTCGACAAGATCGAGCGCATCACCCTGATGCGCCTGCCGGCGATCCAGCACGTGTACGACAACGACCCGCGCACGCTGATCCTGGACTTCAAGAAGGTCGACGACGACTCGGTGCACGCGTCGCTGCCCGGCCGCAACGTCGCCATCCCCGGGTACTACATGCTGTTCATCAACACCCAGAGCGGCGAGGACAAGCCGGGTCTGTCCGACCTGACCCCGTCCCAGGCGCGCATCATCAAGGTTGGTGACGGTGCCTCCGACCAGGAGGCCCCGCAGCCGTTCGACAGCACCGAGTTCGCGAGCAACGGCGCGTCCCCGGTGGAGAACAACACCTACCTGAACAACCCGCCCAACCCGCTCGAGAAGCCGACCGTCCCCGGCGAGACGGACCCCATGGGTCTGCCCGTCGGTGGCCCGGCTCTGCCCGAGGCCGTCACGTCGGTCGCCCCTGGCACGTCGCAGGGTCGCCGCGGGGCGAAGCACTGATCCAGCACCACCAGCAACATCCTGAGTGATCCACGGGTCGTGGGGGGCGGGGCACCCACCGCGCCCCCCCCCC
>JBQTJE010000179.1:0-12735 GCA_052387455.1 Pseudonocardia sp. | reverse complement strand
GCCGAAGACCCCCTGACCGGTTCCCGCGCACGCCGCCCCCGTCCACCCGGGCGGGGGCGGCGCCCGCGAGTAGCGTTCGACGGCGTGCGCGTCGCCACCTGGAACGTCAACTCGGCTCTGTCCCGGCTGCCCCGGCTGCTGCCGTGGCTCGACGAGCGCGCCCCCGACGTGGTCTGCCTGCAGGAGACGAAGCTCGCCGACGCCGCGTTCGCCGAGACGTTCGCCGGGCCGCTCGCCGAGCGCGGGTACCAGGTGGCCCACCACGGCGAGGGCCGCTGGAACGGGGTCGCGCTGCTGTCGCGCGTCGGGCTCGACGACGTGCAGCACGGGTTCGCCGGCGTGCCCGCGTTCGCCGACGTGGTCGAGGCGCGCGCCGTCACCGCCACCTGCGGCGGGCTGCGCGTCACGTCCGTGTACGTGCCCAACGGCCGCACCCCCGACGACCCCCACTACACCTACAAGCTGGAGTGGCTCGCCGCACTGCAGGCCGCGGTGAAGGACCCGGCGACGGCCGTGGTGGCCGGGGACATGAACATCGCCCCCACCGACGCCGACGTGTGGGACCCGGCGCTGTTCACCGACTCCACCCACGTCACCCCGGCCGAGCGCGCCGCCCTGGCCGAGCTGGTCGATCTCGGGCTGCACGACGTCGTGCGCGACCGCTGGCCCGGCGAGCGCGTGTTCACCTACTGGGACTACCGGGCCGGGCGCTTCCACCAGGACAAGGGCATGCGCATCGACCTGGTGCTGGCGGGGTCGGCGGTCGCGGGCAGGGTCGTCGCGGCGTGGGTGGACCGGCACGCCCGCAAGGGCAAGGGCCCCAGCGACCACGCCCCGGTGATCGTCGACCTCGACGCGGCCCCCGACGGCGACATCGGGCCCGTCGTCCCGCCGCCGTCCACCCCGGCGAGGCTGCCGCACCGCTCGTGACGGTCGTGACAGGGTGCGCCCAGCAACCCGACCGCTCCCCAGGAGGATCGATGTCCGCCCGCCATGTCCTGTCGGTCGCGACGGCCGCGCTGGCCCTTGCCGCCCTGACCGCCTGCTCCAGCACCGGCACGCCCGCCCCGGCGCCCGCCCCCGCCGCCCCGGCGACGTCCGCCGCCCCCGGTGACCCTGCCGCTCCGGCCCCCGGGGGCACCGACCCCGCCGCCGACGCCACCGCCGCCCACCAGGGCACCGCCGCGCTGTCCGGGCTCGCCGCGCTCGGCCAGGAGAAGGGCAGCACCGACGAGGTCCGCGGCCTCGCCGGCCGGATCGCGGCCGCCGCCACGGCGCTCGACGAGCAGGTGCGGGCGGTCGCCGCCGCGAGCGGGGTCACGCTCTCCGACGCGCTGACCGCCGACCAGCAGGCCGTGCTGGCCGATCTCCAGGCTCGCTCCGGTGCGCCGTTCGACCAGGCCTGGACCCGCGCCGTCCTCGACCTCCAGCAGCGGCTCAAGGCCGACGCGCAGGCCCTGCTCAACTCGCCGGCCGCATCTGAGGAGGCGAAGGCTGCCCTGCGCACCGCGCTCGCGAACCTCGACGCGCTCGTCGCGGAACTGCAGGCCGCGTCCGGTGCGGCGGGCGCCGGCACGCCCAGCACCGTCGACTCCGGCACCGGCGGCCAGGCCGCCGACCTCGGCTGGCCGCTCGCGGCTCTCGGCCTGCTCGCCGGCGGGGCGCTGCTGCTCGGCGGCGCGGTGCGCGTCGCGCGGCGGTGATGGCCGCGGAGCGCTGAGGGTCCGGGGCGGGGACGCGGGCGGCGCGCGCGGCCCGCGCTCCTCGCCGTGGCCGGGACGGCGTGCCTGGTCGCGGGCGTGATACTGCTCCTGCCCGCCGCGGCGGCCCCGCCGCCCCCCGCGAGGGCCTCGGCGCCGGCCGCGGCGGGCCCGGCACCGGCCGTGCCGCCACGCGCCGGCGCGGTCCCGGTCGAGCTGGTGCTGCCGGGTCGAGGCGTCACGGCCCCGGTCGTCGCGGTCGTGACCGGCGCCGACGGCGGCCTCGTCATCCCCGAACCGCCGTCGACGGTCGGGTGGTGGTCGCCGAGCGCGCTCCCCGGCGGTGCCGGCGGGACGACCGTGATCGCCGGGCATGTCGACTCCCGCTCCGACGGGCTCGGCGCGCTGTCGGTGCTGCGCGCTGTGGAGCCGGGCGAGCCCGTGGTCCTGCGCGGCGCCGACGGGCGGGTGATCGACTACCGAGTCGTCGCGCGCCGCCAGTACGTCAAGGCCGACCTGCCGGCGGAGATCTTCGCGGTCGGCGGGCCCCCACGGTTGGTGCTGATCACCTGCGGGGGAACGTTCGACCGGGCAACCCGCCAGTACAGCGACAACGTGGTGGTGCACGCCGTCCCTGCCTGACGGCGCGCCGCCATGATCACGATCCGGGGACGTCCACCCGGGTCTCGTGCGGTCGCGGGTCCCCGGCCGATGATCACGAGGAGCCCGGCGCGCGCGCCACCGCCCAAGACCGCAGCCCATGATCGTCGATTCGGGACGCTGCGCCGCGCGTGGCACGGTCCCGCGTCCCGAAACGGTGATCATGAACGTCGCGGGGGGCCTGGACGGCACGGCATCCCGGCGGCGGTGCGTGTCGGTGCGTATGGGTGCGCAGAGCAAAGGACCCGCGTGCCAACCTGTCCCCGTGACTACGAACACCGGCGGCGGCTCCGCGCCCCCGACCGCGGGCCCGACCGCGCCGCCGACCGCGTCCCCGGCCCATACGTCACCGGAGCACGACGCCGTGCGGGCCGCCGCGCTGCGGGCCACCGCCGCGGCGCCGGGGGTGCGGGCGGCGGGGGGCGCGGCGGTCGACGCCGCCCTGCGCACGGCGGCGGTGCTGCTGCGCGAGCGGGCGGGCGAGCTGCTCGCCGCCAACGCCGCCGACGTCGACGCCGCCCAGGGGTCCGGCATGGCGGCGGGGCTGCTCGACCGCCTGCGGCTGGGGCCTGAGCGGCTCGCCGACATCGCCCACCAGCTGGAGGTCCTCGCCGCCACGCCCGAGCCGCCGGCGCAGCGGGAGGTCCGGACGTTGCCGACGCGCGAGCGGGTGTTCGAGCGGCGGGTGCCCGTCGGCGTGATCGGCGCGGTGTTCGAGGCGCGCCCCAACGTGACCGTCGACGTGGCGTCCCAGGTGCTCAAGGCCCGTTCGGCGGCGGTCCTGCGCACCGGCGCGGCCGCGCTCGGCTCGGCCCGCGCGCTCGTCGACCTGGTCATCGCCCCGGCGCTCGCGCGCCATGAGATCCCGCCCGGCGCCGTGCAGCTCGTGCCGGTCCCGGGCCACGCCGGCGCGGACGCCCTGGTGGGGCTGCCGGACCTGGTCCCGCTCGTGGTGGTGCGCGGCAGCGGCGAGGTCACCCGGCGGCTGTCCGCGCTCGGCGCCGCCGCGGGCACCCGCGTCCTCGCCCACGCCGACGGCGGCGGCGTGCTGTACCTGCACGCCAGCGCCGAGCCCGCCGCCGTCACCCGCCTGGTGCACGAGGGCACCGACCGTCTCGGTGTCTGCAACCGCCTCAACCTGCTGCTGATCGACCGCACCGCGCACGACCGGCTGTGGCCCGTCGCGGAGAAGGCCCTGGTCGGGCGGGGCATCACGCCCAGTCTTCCGCCGCACGCGCACCGGCTCGGCCACGAGTGGGCGCTGGACGCCGGCGCCGAGGCGCACGTGACCGTCGCTCCGGTGGACGGCCCGGTCGAGGCCGCCACCCTCGCGAGCCGGGAGACCTCGGGCCTGGCCGCCACGGTCTGCGCCACCGACGAGGCCGCGGCCACCGCCTTCGTCGACGCCTACACCGGCACGGGTGTGTTCTGGAACACCACGACGCGCCTGCTCGACGGCTACAAGCTCCTCGGCCTGCCCGAGACCGGCATCAACGTCGACCACACCCCCGGCCCGCGCGGCCCGGTGACCTACCTCGACCTGGGTCTGCGCCAGTTCGTCGTCCTCCCGCCCGGGTGAGGCCGGGCGAACCGGGCGCCGGTTACTGTCGGACCGTGCCGGAGATCCAGCTCCATCGAGCGACCCTGTCCAACGGCCTGCGGGTGCTGATCGTCCCCGACCCGACCACGCCCGTCGTGGGGGTGGCGGTGCACGTCGACGTCGGTTTCCGGTCCGAGCCGGAAGGGCGCACGGGCTTCGCGCACCTGTTCGAGCACCTGATGTTCCAGGGCAGCGAGAGCCTGGAGAAGCTCGCGCACTTCCGCCACGTCCAGGGCTCGGGCGGGGTGTTCAACGGCTCCACCCACCAGGACTACACCGACTACTTCGAGGTGCTCCCCGCCGCCGCGCTGGAACGGGCGATCTTCCTGGAGGCCGACCGGCTGCGCGCGCCGACCCTCAACGAGGAGAACCTGCGCAACCAGGTCGATGTCGTCAAGGAGGAGATCCGGCTCAACGTCCACAACCGGCCCTACGGCGGCTTCCCCTGGATCCTGCTGCCGCCGGTGCTCTACGACACCTTCCCCAACGCGCACAACGGCTACGGCGACTTCTCCGAGCTGGAGCAGGCCAGCGTCGACGACGCCGCGTCGTTCTTCGACGCCTACTACGCGCCGGGCAACGCGCAGGTCACCGTCGCGGGCTACCTCGATCCCGACGAGGCGTTGCGGCTGGTGGAGCGCCACTTCGGCGACATCCCGGCCCGGGCCACGCCGCCGCGACCGTCGTTCTTCGAGCCGGTCCCGCAGGCCGAGCGCCGCCAGGTCGCCCCGGACGCGCACGCCCCGCTGCCCGCGTTCGCGCTGGGCTACCGGCTGCCCGATCCGGGCGCGGACCTCGACGGCTACCTCGCCCACGCGCTGCTCGCCTCGGTGCTGGGCGACGGCGAGGCGGCGCGGCTGGAGCAGCGGTTGGTGCACGCCGACGGGCTGGTCACCGACGTGTCGGCGTCCGCGGGCCTGTTCGGGCCGCTCGACACCCGCGACCCCGACACGTTCACGATCACCGTGGTGCACCCGCCGAACGTGGAGCCCGACACGGTGCTCGCGGCGATCGACTCCGAGCTCGACAAGCTCGCCGCCGACGGCCCGGGCGCCGACGAGCTGGACCGCCAGGTCGCGCGCTGGGCGGCTGCCCTGCACCGGGAGGACGACCGGCTGATGTACCGGATGCTCGGGCTCGGCGCGCGCGAGCTGCTCTCCGGCCGCGCGGAGATCTCGCTGGAGCTGCCCGCGCGACTGGCCGCCGTGCGGCCCGAGCAGGTGCGCGACGCCGCGGCGGCACTGCGCGGCTCGGGTCGGGGCGTGCTGCTGGTCGAGCCGGGCGGCGGGACGGACTCCGCCCCGCCGGGCGGCGCCGGCGGCGGCGGCGCCGCGGCAGCCGGCGGGGGCTCCCGATGACCGCCCGCGACACCGGCGCTACCCGGCACCGTTCCGCCGCCGAGATCGGGCGCACGCCCACCGGGCCGCGGCCGCTGCCGGCGCTGGGCGCCACCCGCGAGGTCCCGCTGCCCGACGTCGAGCAGACGGTGCTCGCCACCGGCCTGCGGGTGCTGGCCGCGCGCAACCCGGGCGTGCCGATGGTGGAGGTGCGGCTGCGCGTGCCCTTCGCCGCCCCCGACCACCCGGCCCCCGACCACCCGGCCCCCGACCACGCCGCCGTCGCCGAGCTGCTGTCCTCGACGCTGCTCACCGGCACCGCCACCCGCGACCGCGTCACGATCGACGACCAGCTCGCCGCCGTCGGCGCCGAGCTGGGCGTGTCGGTCGACCCGGAGCGGCTCGCTCTCGGCGGGTCCGGCCTGGCCGACGGGCTGCCCACGGTGCTGGAGGTACTCGCCGACGTCCTCACCGCCGCCGCGTACCCCGACGCCGACGTCGGCCGCGAGCGCGACCGGCTGGTCGAGCGGATCGCCGTGGCCCGCGCGCAGCCGTCCACGATCGCGCGGGAGGCGTTGCAGCGGCGGCGCTTCGGCGACCATCCGATCACCCGGGAGCTGCCCACCGGGGGTGAGGTCGCGGCGGTCACGACCGAGCAATTGCGGGCGCTGCACGCGGCGGCGGTGCTGCCGGGCGGGTCGATCCTCACCCTCGTCGGAGACCTCGACCCGGCCGCGGCCATCGGGCTCGTCGAGAAGCTGCTCGCCGGCTGGGACGTCCCCGGCGCCGCCCGCGAGCTGGCCGCCCCGCCGGTGCTCACCCCCGGCGAGCTGCTGCTGGTGCACCGGCCGGGTTCGGTGCAGTCGCAGCTGCGGCTCACCGCGCCCGCGCTCGGCCGCCACGACCCCCGCTACGCCGCGCTCCAGCTCGCCAACCTGGTGTTCGGCGGCTACTTCTCCTCGCGCTGGATGGAGAACATCCGCGAGGACAAGGGCTACACCTACGGCGCGCACTCGGGCATCGAGTTCGTCCCGGGCGGCGGCGTGCTCGGCGTCGAGACCGACGTCGCCAGCGATGTCACCGCCGCGGCGCTGCTGGAGACCCGCTACGAGCTGGGCCGGCTCACCGCCGTCCCGCCGACGGCCGCCGAGGTCGACGCGGCCCGGCGCTACGCCGTCGGGTCGCTGCTGATCTCGCTGGACAGCCAGGGCGGGTTCGCCTCCACGGTGGCCGCGCTCGCCGCCGACGGCCTGGACGTCGAATGGTTGCGCGCGCACCCGGCGCGGCTGGAGTCTGTCACGGTCGACGAGGTCGCGGCCGCCGCCCTGGACTTCTTCGCGCCCACGGCGTTCACCGGCGTCGTCGTCGGGGACGCCGACGTGACGGGGCCGGGCGTGCGGGCACTGGGCGGGGTCACGGGGCCGTGACGAGTCCGCCGTTCGCGCTGATCGGGCCGCCGGTGCTGTCCCGGTCGGCGGTCGACCGCGCCGAGCCGCTGCGCACCGACGTCGAGCGCCAGGTGTCGTGCTGGCCGAAGGCCCGGCTGGTGGTCGTCGACGCCGAGGGCCGCACGCCGGTGCAGTGGCGTGACGAGCCCGCGTCGGGGTTCGAGGTCGGCGACGCCGGGACGTGGGACGTCGCGTTCGGGTCCGGCGGGCGGCTGCGCACGCGCCCGACCAGCGGCGACGCGCCCACCGAGGGCGCGGTGCTGCTCGGCGAGGCCGACGGCGTCGCGTACAGGGCGGTGCGCGGCGCGATCGACTTCGTCACCGACGACCCGACCGAGTGGATCGACCTGCGGATGGCCGGTGCCGCGCTGGACGCGCTGGGCGCCGGCCTCTTCACCACCGCCGTCGCGGTTCTGAACTGGCACGAGGCCGCCGCCTTCTGCGCCCGCGACGGGTCGCCGACGCGCGTCGCGCACGCCGGCTGGCACCGCGTGTGCGCGCACGGCCATGAGGACTATCCCCGCACCGACCCGGCCGTCATCTGCCTGGTGCACGACGGTGGCGCAGGTGGCTCTGCCCGCGTCCTGCTCTCGCGCAATGTCGGCTGGCCCGACGGCCGGTTCTCGGTGCAGGCCGGGTTCGTCGAGGCGGGCGAGTCGCTGGAGGCCTGCGTGCTGCGCGAGATCGAGGAGGAGACGGGCGTGGCCGTGCGCGACGTCCGCTACCTCGGCAGCCAGGCCTGGCCGTTCCCGCGCTCGCTGATGGTGGGCTTCCACGCCGTCGGCGACCCGGACCTCCCGGTCGTGGCGGCCGACGGCGAGATCGCCGAGGCGATGTGGGTGACGCGCGACGAGCTTCGTGCCGCGCTGGCCCGGGGTGACTGGAGCGGGCGTGTGGAGCCGGGGGAGCGCTTGGTGCTGCTCCCGGGCAAGGTCTCGATCGCGCGGTCGATGCTGGAGGCGTGGGCGGCGCACGGCTGACCCGGGTCGCGGGCATGCTGGCGTCATGCGCACCCCGTACTACCTCGACGGCCACCTGGCCCCGGTCCCCGACGAGATCGACTCCCGCGAGCTGCGGGTCACCGGCGCGCTGCCGCCGGAGCTGACCGGCCGCTACCTGCGCAACGGCCCCAACCCGCGCCCCGGCGAGGACCCCGGCCACCTGTTCTTCGGCCACGGCATGATCCACGGCATCCGGATCGCGGGCGGGCAGGCGCAGTGGTACCGCAACCGCTGGGTGCGCACCGGCCAGCTCGAGGGCCGGCGGGCGCTGCAGGCCGACGGCACCGTCGACCGGTCCGTCGGCAGCGCCAACACCCACGTCATGTCGCACGCCGGGCGGATCTACGCGCTGGTGGAGAGCTCGTTCCCCCACGAGCTGACGCGCGAGCTGGACACCGTCGGCCCGTGCGACTTCGGCGGCCGGCTCACCACCGGCATGACCGCCCACCCCAAGGAGCACCCCGGCACCGGCGACCTGCACTTCTTCGGCTACGGCTTCCTGCCGCCGTACCTCACCTACCACCGGCTGTCCGCGAAGGGCGTGCTGGAGGTCAGCGTCGAGATCGACGTGCCCGGGCCGACCATGAACCACGACTTCGCGATCACCGCCGAGCACGCGCTGTTCCTCGACCAGCCGATCACGTTCCAGTTCGAGCGCCTCGCCACCGGGATGCCGTTCGCCTGGGACGACGCGTACGGCGCCCGGATCGGCGTCATGCCGCTGGACCGGCCCGGCGAGGTTCGGTGGTTCGACGTCGACCCCGGCTATGTCTTCCACGTCGGCAACGCCCACTCCGACGCCGCCGGGCGGATCGTGCTGGAGGCGCCGCGGCACGACCCGGCCGACGCGATCGTCATGTGGGACACCGCGTCCGACCCGCACGGCTCGGGCCGCCCCGGGGACCCGATCCCCACCGGGCGCCCCGCCGACGTCCTCGCCGCGGCGGCCCGCCAGGGCGTCACGGGGCTGTCGCAGATGCACCGGTGGACCCTGGACCCGGCCACCGGCGCCGTCACCGAGGAAGCCCTGGACGACCGCGGCGTGGAGTTCCCGACGCTCGACGACTCCCGCACCGGGCTGCGCAACCGTTACCTCTACACCCGCGCCGACGCCCGCGACGAC
The DNA here is from genome assembly GCA_052387455.1 of Pseudonocardia sp. Taxonomy (GTDB): domain Bacteria; phylum Actinomycetota; class Actinomycetes; order Mycobacteriales; family Pseudonocardiaceae; genus Pseudonocardia. The sequence goes on along the minus strand of JBQTJE010000179.1, from coordinate 3,866 downwards.
GTCGCCGTGGTCAAGTACGACCTGGTCACCGGCGCGCGCACCGAGCACGCCCTGGGCCCGGACGTGGTGCTCGGCGAGGCCGAGTTCGTGCCGAGCCCGCACCCGGGCCGGGCCGAGGACGACGGCTGGCTGATGGCGATCGTGAACACCCGCGACGGCCGGACGTCGCACCTGCTGGTCCTCGACGCCACCGACGTCACCGCCCCCCCGACCGCGGTGGTCCACCTCCCCCGCCGCGTCCCGACAGGCTTCCACGGCTCCTGGATCCCAGACACCGCCCTCGCCTGACCGGTCACACACACCGTCGCGTGCTCGCGCACACGGCAGGCCCTGTGCGTCGGCGCCGTCCGGTGTGTGTGAGCGAGGTCTGGTGGTCGTGAGGCAGGTCGCTGTCAGGCGGCGGGGGCGTTCAAGCGGTTCTGCACCTGGGCGAGTGTCGGGTTGGTGAGCGTCGAGCCGTCGGGGAACACGAGCGTCGGCACGGTGCGGTTGCCGCCGTTGATCCGCACGACGTGCGCCGCGGCCGCGTCGTCGCGGTCGACGTCGGTCTCGCGGTACTCGATCCCCGCCCCGTCCATCTGGATCTTGAGCCGGCGGCAGTAGCCGCACCAGGTCGTCGAGTACATGGTCACCATGTCCGGATCAACAGCGCCGGGCCCGCCGTGCTTCCCGGTCGCGGACAGCGTCACGGCGATGTCGGTCGCGGGTGCCAGGATGAGCCGGTGCGCGCCCCCTCCCTCGACGCCCCGGACGTTCCCACCCCGGCCGCTCTCGACGACGAGCAGCGTGCCGCCGTGCACGCCCCGCGCGGGCCGGTGTGCGTGCTCGCCGGAGCCGGCACGGGAAAGACCCGCACGATCACCCACCGCATCGCGCACCTCGTGCGCGCCGGGCACGTCGCGCCCGGCCAGGTCCTCGCCGTCACGTTCACCACCCGCGCGGCAGGCGAGATGCGCACCCGCCTGCGGGCGCTGGGCGTCGGGGGGGTGCAGGCGCGCACGTTCCATTCCGCGGCGTTGCGACAGCTGCGCTACTTCTGGCCGCGCGTGGTCGGGGGCGAGGCGTGGCAGCTGCTGGAGGGCAAGCTCCGGCTCGTCGGGCCCGCGGCCGCACGGGCGAAGGCCGGCACCGACGCGGCGAGCCTGCGCGACCTCGCCGGTGAGATCGAGTGGGCGAAGGCCAGCCTGGTCGCCCCGGCCGGCTATCCGGCGGAGGTCGCCCGGCTGCGGCGCGCCACGCCCGGCCCGGCCGAGCAGGTCGCGGCGGTCTACGCGGGCTACGAGGAGCTGCGCAACCGCGCCGAGCTGCTCGACTTCGACGACCTGCTGCTGCACACCGCTGCGGCGCTGGAGGAGCACGGTGCGGTCGCCGACGAGTTCCGGGAGCGCTACCGATGCTTCGTCGTGGACGAGTACCAGGACGTCACCCCGCTGCAGCAGCGCGTGCTCGACGCCTGGCTCGGTGAGCGCGACGACCTCACCGTCGTCGGCGACGCCAACCAGACGATCTACACGTTCGCCGGCGCCACCCCGCGGCACCTGCTGGACTTCTCCCGGCGCTTCCCCGAGGCCGTGGTCGTGCGGCTCACCCGCGACTACCGCTCCACCCCGCAGGTCGTGTCGTGTGCCAACACGCTGATCGGAGCGGCCCGCGGCCGGATCGCCGGCTCGCGCCTGCAGCTCGTCGGGCAGCTCCCGCCCGGCCCGGAGCCAGATTTCGCCGAGCACGACGACGAGCCCGCCGAGGCGAGCGCCGTCGCCGCCACCATCCGGCGCCTGGTCGACGGCGGCACGCCGGCGTCGGAGATCGCGGTGCTGTTCCGGGTCAACGCGCAGTCGGAGGTCTACGAGCAGGCGCTCACCGAGGTCGGCGTGCCGTACCAGATCCGCGGCGGCGAGCGGTTCTTCGCCCGCCCCGAGGTGCGGCGGGCGATGTCGGCGGTCCGGATGGCGGCGTCGCGGAGCGAGCCCGACGGGGACGCCGCCGGTGGCGCGATGATCGACGCCCTGCGGGCGCTGCTGGAGCCGGTCGGGCTCACCCCCGAGCCGCCCGGCGGTGCTGCCCAGCGCGTACAGTGGGAGTCGCGGCTGGCGCTGGGCGAGGTCGCGGAGGAACTGGTGGCGGTCGAGCCGGGTGCGGACCTGCGCCGGTTCGCCGCCGAGCTGGAGGCCCGGGCCGAGGCCGCGCACCCGCCCACCGTCGCGGGCGTCACCCTCGCGTCGCTGCACGCCGCCAAGGGCCTGGAGTGGGACGCGGTGTTCCTCGTCGGCCTCGTCGACGGCACCCTGCCCATCCAGCACGCCGACGGTGACGACGCGGCCGTCGAGGAGGAGCGCCGGTTGCTCTACGTGGGCGTCACCCGGGCGCGGCGGCGGCTCGCACTGTCCTGGGCGCTGTCGCGCCGGCCGGGGGGGCACCGGCACCGGCGCCGGAGCCGCTTCCTGCACGGGCTCGTCCCCGACCACCACCCCGCCGCGCGCATCCCGGCCGGTACCCACGCCGGCGGCGCCAAGCCGCGCTGCCGCGTCTGCGGGCAGCCGCTGGTCGGCACCGAGGCGATGAAGCTGCGCCGCTGCGCGGACTGCCCGTCCGACGTGGACGTCGAGCTGCTCGACCGGCTCCGGACCTGGCGTTCCGGCGAGGCGAAGGAGCAGCAGGTGCCCGCGTTCGTCGTCTTCACCGATGCCACCCTCACCGCCATCGCCGAGCACCGTCCCGCCGACGCGGCCGGGCTGGTCGCCATTCCGGGCATCGGCGCGCGCAAGCTCGACCGCTACGGCCCGGCGGTGCTGGCGCTCCTGCGTGATGTGTAGAAGTTTCCGTTATTCGGTTGTGCACCCGCCCGGGGGGTCCCTAGCCTCCAGGTCAACGGACGCGGTGCGCAGCCCGTCCGTCGTCATGATTCCCGGAGAGGAGGGTCCGATGATCATCTACACCACGCCGACGATCCCCGGCACCCGCATGCCCTCCGAGCCCGTCATGGCGTACGCGCACGCCGCCAAGCCGTGGCAGGGCCTCGTGGCCCTCGGTGGATTCCGCATCGGTGACAACCGCGTCGATGACAACTGCACACGTGTGTCCGCAATCAGGCGTCGCCACGAGTAGGCGACGACTCGACGGCCGAAAGGGCCGCGGACCCACACCAGGGTCCGCGGCCCTTTTTCTTTGCCGCGACAGCGACATGCCACCGGCACGACAGCAAGTCCACGTACTACACGACCAGGAGCCGTTCGACCGATCTGACCAGGAGGTTGTGGTGTTAGTCCGAGACGTTCCGCTGGCCGGCGGAGCGATCACGTCCGCCGAACCGGGCGGCGACCCTTCAGGTGTCGGTGCGTTGCTCGACGCGGCACCCCGCGCCGGGCTGGCGCTGCCCTGCCGTTCCGGTGGGGTCGCGGCCGACCTGTGGTTCGCCGAGGCCCCCGCGGATCTGGAGCGGGCCAAGGCGCTCTGCGGCGCCTGCCCGATCCGCGTCGAGTGCCTGGAGGGCGCCAGGCGCCGCCAGGAGCCGTGGGGGGTGTGGGGCGGCGAGATCTTCGAGCACGGCGCCGTCGTCCACCGCAAGCGCCCCCGGGGCCGGCCCAGCAAGGCCGACCTGGCCCGTGACCGCGCCTTCGCCGCCGCGGCGAGCGCCTGACCTCCTGATTCGCGCTGCACCGACAAGCCGCACCGCCAAGCCGCACCGACAAGCCGCACCGACAAGCCGCACGACAAGGAGACGGGTTCCCGATGACCGCCCTCATGACCGCAGTCGCGACCGAGCCGCCCGCGCCCGCCGCCCGCCCCGCCAGCCGTGTCCGAGAGGGGACGCAGATGTTGCTCCACGAAGCCCTGGCCCGATGCCGACAGCGAGAGGCCGAGGAGGC
>JBQTJE010000178.1:0-4195 GCA_052387455.1 Pseudonocardia sp. | reverse complement strand
GCTGTCGGTCCCATGCCGATGATCGTGGCGGGTGCGGCCACCGCTACGGGCCGCCGCCGCTCCTCTGGCCGCCGCCGCTCCTCTGGCCGCCGCCGCTCCTCTGGCCGCCGCCGCTCCTCTCGCCGCCGCCGCCGCCCCTGCCGCCGTCTGCCTGCCGGCTGGCCAGCCATGATCACCGTTTAGGGACGGTGAGTCGTGCCCCGCGCGGTCGCCGGTCCCGAGATGGTGATCATGGGACGTCCGGACGCCGCCCTCCGCGGCCGCCGGTCCCGCGACGGTGATCATGGCTGCTCCGGAGGGCGCCCCGCGCGGTCGCCGGTCCCGAGATGGTAATCATGGGACGTCCGGAGGTCACGCGGCGGCCGCCCGTCCCGAGACCTCGCTGCCCCGGTCCCGAAACGGTGATCTCGGGCAGCCACGCGTTCACGGCGGCCGGACCGACCGGTGCGTAGCGTGGAGGTATGGCCCAGCCGAGCGAGCACGTGACCATCGCCGACCCGGCGGGCGGGCTGCCCGTGGACTGGCAGCTGGCGCGGCGCACCGCCGCCCGGCTCGTCGCAACGGGGCCGGACGTCGCGCCCGCCGAGGCCGCCGAGCTGGTCGGGCGGTTGCGGGCCGACGCCGCTGTGGCGGAGGGCCACGTCCGCGACGTCACCGGCCTCGGTGCGGGCCTGCCCCTGCTCCCGGCCGACGTCGTCGACCGGCCGGCGTGGACGGCCGCTGCGGTGGCGGGCATGGCCGCGCTCACCGCGAGCGCGCGGCTGCCTGCTCCGGCGTCGGTGGGCGGCCCGCTCGCCGGCGTGGGGAACGCGGCGCGGACCGTCACCCGCACGGCGGCCGGCCTGCAGGTCGGCGGCCTGGTGGCGTACCTCGGCGGGCGGGTCCTGGGCCAGTACGACCCGTTCGGCGGCCCGGACGGCGACGGCAGGTTGCTGCTGGTGGCACCCAACGTGCATGCAGCGCAGCGGGCCCTCGACGTCCCGGCGGGCGATTTCGGGATGTGGGTGTGCCTGCACGATGCGACGCACCGCCTGCAGTTCACGGCGGTGCCGTGGCTGCGCGGGTACTTCGCCGACGAGATCGGGCGGTTCCTGTCGGTGCCCGCCGAGGGCCGCGGGGACCCCATGGTGGAGCGACTGCCCGAGGTGCTGAAGGCCGTCCGGACCGCGGGCGCGGACTCCTTCGCGCTCGTCGAGCTGCTCCAGGGCCCCGAGCAGCGCGCGGTGCTCGACCGATTGCTCGCCTTCACCACGTTGCTGGAGGGGCACGCCGACCACGTGATGGACGCCGCCGGGCCTGGCGTCGTGCCCAGCGTGGCCACGATCCGGGAGCGGTTCACCGCGCGCCGCCGCGGCGGGGGACTGATCGACCGGTTGCTGCGCGCGCTGCTCGGGGTGGAGGCGAAGGTGCGCCAGTACGCGGTCGGGTCTGCGTTCACCCGGCACGTCGTCGGCGCGGTCGGGATGGACGGGTTCAACCGGGTGTGGACGAGCCCCGCGACGCTGCCCACCCGCGCCGAGCTCGCCGACCCCGACGCCTGGCTGCGCCGCGCCGCCTGATCGCCTGGCTGCGCCGCGCCCGCCTGCTTGCTCGGCTGCGCCGCGCCCGCCTGCTTGCTCGGCTGCGCCGCGCTGTCTGATCCCCCGGCCGCGCGCGCCGTTTGAATCCGCGGCGGCCGACGCGGCCGGCCCCCGGGCCGGACGCCGCCTCCCCCGGGTCGTGGGACGGTGGGCGGCGTGAACGTCGACCCGGCCGTCGCGCTCGTCCGCCGTGCGGTCCGCGACGCCCTGGCCCCGCACGCCACCGGCGCCCCACCGGTCGTCGCCTGCTCCGGCGGGGCGGACTCGCTCGCGCTGCTCGCGGCCACCGTCGCCGTCCGCGACGGCGTGCACGCGGTCGTCGTCGACCACGGCCTCCAGGACGGCTCGGCCGAACATGCGGCGCGCACCGCGGAAGTCATCCGCACGCTGGGCGCCACGGCCGAGGTCCGCCCGGTCGACGTCGCGGGCCGGGGCGGGCCCGAAGCCGCTGCCCGCCGCGCCCGGTACGCCGCCCTGCGCGCCGCGCGCCCGCACGTCGACTCCCCGGTGTTGCTCGGCCACACCCTCGACGACCAGGCCGAGAGCGTGCTGCTCGGGCTCGGCCGCGGCTCCGGCGGGCGCTCGATCGCCGGGATGCGCGCCTGGGACCCGCCGTGGCTGCGCCCGCTGCTCGGGGTCCGCCGCGCCACAACGCGCGCCGCGTGCGACGCGCTGGGCCTGCCGGTCTGGGACGACCCGCACAACGACGACCCGCGCTTCACCCGCGTCCGGCTGCGCCACGAGGTGCTGCCGCTGCTGGAGGACGTGCTCGCCGGCGGGGTGGCGCAGGCGCTGGCCCGCACCGCCGCGCAGCTGCGCGACGACGCCGACGCCCTCGACGCCGCCGCCCGGGCGCTGCTGACCGCCGCCGCCGAGCCCGCCGCCACCGCGCCCGCCGCCACCGAGCCCGCCGCCGACCGCATCATGGGTCCACAACGCGGTCCGGACCCGGCCGCGGACGACGTCATGGGTCCACAACGCGGTCCCGGGTTGGACGCGGCGGTGTTGGGGGCGGCGCTGCCGGCGGTGCGGCGGCGGGCGTTGCGGGCCTGGTTGCACGAACAGGGGGTGGCCGGGCTCACCGATATCCACCTCCGGCAGGCGGAGCTGGTCGTCACCCGTCGCACGGGCGGCGCCGGAGTGGCCCTACCCGGAGGATTGGAGCTGGTCCGCCGGCGTGGGAGGCTTGACCTGCACCCGGCGCGCTGGACCCCGACCACCCCGCCTGCCCCGACCAACCCGCCTGCCCCGACCAACCCGCCTGCGCCGGCCACCCCGAACGCGCCGCCCGTCCCGACCGCCGATGCAGTGCCCGCCGCACCCCCGACCCCGACGGAGGCCCCGCCCGTGTACGACGGTGACATCGCGTCCGTGCTCGTCACCGAACAGGCCATCCGCGACCGCACCGCCGAGCTCGCCGAGCAGATCGGGCGCGACTACGCACAGCGGTGCGCCGACCCGGCCGACGACCTCCTGCTCGTGGGCGTGCTCAAGGGCGCGGTCATGTTCATGACCGACCTCGCCCGGGCCCTGCCGCTGCCGGTGCAGCTGGAGTTCATGGCGGTCAGCTCGTACGGCTCGGCGACGTCCTCGTCGGGGGTCGTGCGCATCCTCAAGGATCTCGACCGCGACATCCTGCGGCGCCACGTCCTCATCGTCGAGGACATCATCGACTCGGGCCTCACGCTGTCGTGGCTGCTCAAGAACCTGGAGAGCCGCGGCCCGGCGTCGCTGTCGGTGTGCACGCTGCTGCGCAAGCCCGACGCGGTGACCGTCGACGTCCCGGTGTCCTACGTCGGGTTCGACATCCCGAACGAGTTCGTCGTCGGCTACGGCCTGGACTACGCCGAGCGCTACCGCGATCTGCCGTTCATCGGCACCTTGGAACCCGCCGTCTACGCCTGACGCGCGGCGCGCCCCGGACCGACCGAACGCGCCGCGCGCCGCGAACGGTCGTCAGAACGCGTCGCCGCTGGCCCGCCGCACCCGCTCGACGTACTCCGCGAGGGAGACCGATGGCCCGGCGTCCGGCGGTGTGATCGCCGCCGGAAGCCCGAGGTCGTCGAACGCCAGCTCCGTCCGCGCGGCGTCGTGCACGGTTCCGTCGGCCCCGACGCAGCCGGCCGGGATGTCGACCGACAGCTCGACGACACGGCCCGCGTCGTCGAGACGGGCCCGACCGGTGACGGCCGTTTCGTGCTGGCCCAGCTGAGTCAGCGCGTGCCGGAAGTCGTCGCGCAGCTCAGCCGGGCAGTGCTCGACGACCCCGGCACCGGTGGCCCGGAACTCGTACCGGCCGCCGTCCTGCTCGGCCTCGGCGACGCCGTAGAGCCAGCCGAACACCGCCAGCGGGCTCGCGGCCACCCAGCTCCCGGTGTCGACGACGGTCCAGGCCGGCTCGCCGTCGGTGCTCGGCAGCCCGGGCTGGGTGTAGACGACTCCGCCGTCGATCACCTGGAAGACGTCGTCGGCGCCAGCCGGGCCGCCGTCGAACTCGATCGTGCAGGCCCCGGCACACACGAACGGCGCGCCCCGGGAGACCGGGCGCGCCGTCGACGAGCGGGGGGGAAGGCGCTGGACGGCCCCCGGCCCCGCACCCCCTCCAGGTCCACGAA
>JBQTJE010000177.1:0-5915 GCA_052387455.1 Pseudonocardia sp. | reverse complement strand
GCCTCGGTGTCGACGAGGAGCTGATGCGCCAGGCCTCCGACATCCGCGACGCGGTGGAGCCCGACGAGGTGCTGTTCGTCGTCGACGCCATGATCGGTCAGGACGCGGTGGCCACGGCCGAGGCGTTCCGCGACGGCGTCGGGTTCACCGGTGTGGTGCTCACCAAGCTCGACGGTGACGCCCGCGGTGGCGCGGCGCTCTCGGTCCGGGAGGTCACCGGCAGGCCGATCCTGTTCGCCTCCGACGGGGAGAAGCTCGCCGACTTCGACGTCTTCCACCCCGACCGGATGGCGAGCCGCATCCTGGGGATGGGTGACCTGCTCACGCTCATCGAGCAGGCCGAGCAGGTCTTCGACGAGGAGCAGACCGCCCGCACCGCCGCGAAGATCAGCTCCGGTGAGCTGTCGCTTGAGGACTTCCTCGAACAGATGCTCGCCATCCGCAGGATGGGTCCGATCGGCAACATCCTCGGCATGCTCCCCGGCGCCAACGCGGGGGCGATGAAGGACGCGCTGGCCCAGGTCGACGACTCCCAGCTCGACCGTCTGCAGGCCATCATCCGCGGCATGACCCCCGGCGAGCGGGCCGATCCGAAGATCATCAACGGGTCGCGCCGGCTGCGCATCGCCAACGGGTCGGGCGTGGCGGTGAATGACGTCAACGAGCTGGTCAACCGCTTCTTCGAGGCCCGCAAGATGATGAAGCAGATGGCCGGGCAGTTCGGCTTCGGCGGCCGCAGCGCCACCCGCAAGCAGGCCAGCAAGCGCAAGGCCAAGAAGGGCGGCAGGCGCGGTCCCACCCCCGCCCGCACCGCACCCGGCATGCCCGATCTCTCCCAGCTGCCGCCGTCGCTGCGCGAGCTGCCGCCCGGCCTCGGCGGGCTCGACCAGCTCCCGCCCGGGTTCGACCCGTCGCGGCTGTTCAAGAAGGGCAAGTAGGTCGTGTTCCGGCTGCGCGGGGTCCTCCTGCCGGGGGAGGCCGAGACCGAGCTGTTCGTCGACGACTCCGGGATGCTGGTCGGCGGCCCGCTGCCCGGCGCGCAGACCCTGGTCGACGGCGGGTGGATCGTCCCCGGCCTGGTCGACGCACACTGCCACGTCGGGCTCGGGCCGTCCGGCCCGGTCGGTCTCAACGAGGCCGACGCCCAGGCCCGCACCGACCGCGACGCCGGCACCCTGCTCATCCGCGACTGTGGCTCACCGGTCGACACGACCCCGCTGCAGGCGCGCGACGACCTGCCCGAGATCATCCGCGCCGGCCGGCACCTGGCCCGCCCCAAGCGTTACATCCCCGGCCTCGCCGTCGACCTCGACGACCCGGCGCTGCTGCCGGAGATGGTCGCCGAGCAGGCCGCCGCGGGCGACGGCTGGGTGAAGCTGGTCGGTGACTGGATCGACCGGGGTGTCGGCGACCTCGCTCCGCTGTGGCCCGACGACGTGCTGGTCGCGGCGGTAGAGGCGGCGCACGCGGCTGGCGCGCGGGTCACCGCGCACGTCTTCGGCACCGATGCGCTGCCCGGGCTGATCCACGCCGGGATCGACTGCATCGAGCACGGCACCGGCCTGTCCGACGACCTGATCGCCGAGATGGCCCGGCGCGGCACCGCGCTGGTGCCCACACTGATCAACGTCGACACGTTCCCGGGCATCGCCGACAGCGCCGCGCGCTACCCCGCCTACGCCGCGAACATGCGGAAGCTGCACGCCCGCGCCCGCGGCGTCGTCCGCCGGGCGTTCGAGGCCGGAGTGCCGCTCTATGCGGGCACCGACGCGGGCGGCGGCATCGCCCACGGCCGCATCGCCGACGAGGTCGCGGCGCTGCACGCCGCCGGCCTGCCCGCCGCCGACGCGCTGGCCGCGGCGAGCTGGGCCGCCCGCGAGTGGCTGCGCCGCCCGGGGCTGCACGTCGGGGGGCGCGCCGATCTCGTCGTCTACCGGGACGACCCGCGCGCCGACCTCCGGGTGCTGCAGGAGCCCGCGCTGGTGCTGCTGCGCGGGCGGATCGTCAGCGCGTAGGGCGCCGCGCTGCGGGGCCGCGGGCGGCGCCGTCCCGGCCACGGTCCCGAGCGCCATGATCACCGTTTCGGGACGAGGAGCCGTGCCCGGCTCGGCCCGCCGTCCCGAACCGGTGATCATCGAGCCGGACGCACGGATCGGCGAGACGAGGCCGAGCTCACCACCCGCGGGCACTACCGCAACCGGCCGGGAGCCGATGGCGACGGTGCTGACGGCCGGCGAAGCACCTGCGCAGACCCGGATCGAGCGCAAGCGCAACCAGCGCATTCAGCAGATCCTCACCGCCGCGGCGGAGCTCGTGGGCGAACACGGCTACGACGCGACCGCACCGCGCTGGCAGCGTGCGTCGGCCGTGGGTGTGACGCAATGTAGCACCCGGTGCTACCATCGCCGCGTGACCGTGCAGCCGGAGATCACCCAGCGCGACCTGCGCAATCGCTCGAAGGAGATCATGGACGCCGTCGAGGGCGGGCAGGCATTCGTCGTGACCCGCGACGGCCGCGGTATCGGTGAGCTGGTCCCCCTTCGACGGCGGCGCCGGTTCGTCCCGCGGGCGGAGTTCGTCGGGATGTCCCGCACGGCGCCGGACATCGACCTCGCGGCCTTCCGGGCCGACCAGGCCGCGGTGTGCGACGACGAGGCGACCGATCCCTATGGACGGTGACGCCCACCGGCGGGGTCTGATCGACACGAACGTCGTCATCCTTCGCCGCCGGATCCCGCCCGAGGCGCTGCCCGCGGAGATGGCGATCTCCGTCGTGACGCTCGCGGAACTGTCCGCCGGTCCGCACCACGTCCGTGGCCCCGACGGACATGCCGAGCGCGCACGGCGGCTCGACGTGCTGCAGCGCGCGGAGAACGAGTTCGACCCGATCCCGTTCGACGCGGACGCGGCGCGGATGTTCGGGAGGCTCACCGCCGCGGTGCTCGCGGCGGGCCGACAGCCCCGCCGGCGCACCGCGGACCTCATGATCGCCGCGATCGCGGCCGTCGACGAACTGCCGCTGTTCACGACGAATCCTGACGACTACGCCGGGTTGGGCGAGCTGCTGACGGTGGTGCCGGTCGCGGTGCCCGCCAGCCGTCCGATCGTCCGGTGAGCGCGCCGCAGGACCCGTCGACGTTCGGGCCGTACCGGCTCCTGCAGCTGCTCGGCCGGGGCGGCATGGGCGAGGTGTGGCGGGCGCACGACACCGCCACCGACCGCACGGTCGCGCTCAAGCTCCTGCCCGAGCGGCTCGCCGCCGACGAGCAGTACGTGGCCAGGTTCCGCCGGGAGTGCCGGGTCGCGGCCCGCCTGCGCGAGGCGCATGTCGTGCCGATCCACGGCTTCGGGGAGATCGACGGGCGGCTCTACCTGGACATGCGGCTGGTGGACGGCGTCGACCTGGCGACCTGGCTCGCCGAGCACGGGCCGCTGGCGCCGGCGGCGGCGGTGGCCGTCGTCGGGCAGGTCGCGCAGGCCCTCGACGCCGCGCACGCCGACGGCCTGGTGCACCGCGACGTCAAGCCGTCCAACGTGCTGCTGGCCGACGTGCCGGGCCCGCGGTGGGAGCCGGCGACGCTGTTCGCCTACCTGTTCGACTTCGGCATCGCCCGCCCGCGCGACGTCGGCGACGTCGCCCTGACCCGGGTGGGCACCGTGCCCGGCACGCCTGCGTACGTGGCTCCCGAGCGGCTCTCCGGCGTGGAGGGTGAGCCCGCGGCGGACGTGTACTCGCTCGGGTGCGTGCTGTTCGAGCTACTCACCGGCCGCACGCCCTACGCCGGTGACATGCCGGCACTGATCAGGGCACACGTGCTGGACCCGCCGCCGCGCCCGAGCGCGGCGCGTCCCGGCCTGCCACCCGCGTTCGACGAGGTCGTCGCGCGGGGGATGGCGAAGGACCCCGCGCAGCGCTACCGCACCGCCGGCACGCTGGCCGCGGCGGCCCGCGCCGCCCTCGCCACGCCAGTCGACGAGCTGCGCACGATCCGCGGCAGCACCCCGACGGCTGCCCCGACGGCCACTCCGACCGCCACCCCGACAGCCACCGCGGCGACGGTTCCGCAGGCGTCCGGACCGGGCCCTGACGACATCACCGTGCGGTTCGGGAACGGTCCGCCGGCGCCCGCCCCGGTCGCGGCGCCGCGCAAGGCCCGCCGCCGTCGGGGTGGGCTGCTCGGCGGTGCGCTGGTCACCGGGCTGGTCGTCGCGGCGCTCCTCGGGTTCGCGTTCCTGCGCCCGCAGGTCCGGCTGGCGGTCACCGGCGCGAGCGTCGCGCCGGCCGCCGATCCCGGCCGGGCGTGCGACGTCACCGTCGACGTGGTCGGTACCGTCCGCACCAACGGCGGCGCGGGGACGATCAGCTACGAGTGGTCGCGCAGCGACGGCGAGACCACCGGCGTCCTCACCGAGCCGGTCGCCGAAGGGCAGACGACCGCGGACGTCCACCTGCTGTGGAGCCTGAGCGGCCGGGGTCGCTACGACGCCACGGCCACGCTGCGCATCCTCTCGCCGAGCTCCGTGCAGAGCGCGGGCACGTTCGTGTACGACTGCCGCTGACGGCCGCCTGGGGTAACGGCGATCGTCTCCCGTGCGACAATCGGACCACAGAGGACTCCTCGGGACGGAGCTACCGCATGTCGGACAGGTGGAACGTCCCCGGGTACACCCCGGTCCGGGAACTGGGCCGCGGCGGCGGCGGCACCGTCGTGCAGGCCGTGACGGACGGTTCGGGCGTGCCGGTCGCGGTCAAGTACCTGAGCGACGAGCTGCTGGCCGACGAGGTGTTCCGGGAGGCGTTCCGGACCGAGGCGCGGCTGCTCGCACAGCTCGACTCGCCGCAGGTGGCCCGGCTGCACGAGTACGTGGAGAGCCCGCGTGGCGCGGCGATCGTGATGGAGCTGGTGGAGGGCGCGTCGCTGCGGGCGGTCCTGGCCGCGCACGGGCCGGTGGAGCCGGAGGCGGCGCTGTCGGTGCTGAAGGGATCGCTGCTGGGGCTGGGTGCGGCGCACGCGGCGGGGATCGTGCACCGGGACTACAAGCCCGCGAACGTGCTGGTGACCACGGCGGGGGAGAGCCGGCTGGTCGACTTCGGGATCGCCGCCCGCGCGGGTGGCACCGGTGACCTGTCGGGGACGCCGGCGTACATGCCGCCCGAGCAGTGGGCGGGGGCGTCGCCGAGCCCGCAGGGCGACATCTATGCCGCGACGGCGACCTTCGTCGAGTGCGTGACGGGGCGGCCCCCGTTCGCGGGTGGGGACCTGGCGACCTTGCGGGCACAGCACGAGCGGTCGCCGGTGCCGGCCGAGGCGTTGCCCGAGCCGGTGCGCGCCCTCGCGTTGCGCGGGCTCGCCAAGGAGCCCGGCGACCGGCCCGCGGATGCGGCGGCGTTCCTCGCCGAACTGCACCTCGCCGCTGCCGACGGCTTCGGTGCGGGGTGGGAGGAGCGCGGGCGGGATCGCCTCGCGCGCCGGGCGGCGCTGCTGGCGCTGCTGCTCCCGTTGCCCGCAGCCGTGGCCGGCAGCACGGCGATCGGGACGACGGTGCTCGGCGGGGGTCGTGCCGCGGGCCGCGGCCTGCACCGGGGCCTGCTCGCCGCGGGGGCCTGCGCCGCGCTCGTCTGCGGTGTCCTCGCCGCCGTGTTCCTGGCGCCCGGCGGGCTGTCGGCCACCGCGTCGCCCGGCGCTCCCACGCCTGCGGCTCCGGTGCCCGGCCCGGTCGCGGCGCCGCCCCCCGCGCCGGGTCCGGCGTCCGTGCCGGCGCCCGGGCCCTCAGGTCCGCGCCCACCTGCGGCGGGGCCTGCGCCGAGGGTGCCGGCTCCCGCCCCGCTGCCGCCGCCCGGCGCGGCGCCCCCGGGTTCCGCGCAACCGCCGCCCGGGCAGCCCTCGGCGCCGCGCCCGGCGTCGCCAGCCCCG
>JBQTJE010000176.1:0-20298 GCA_052387455.1 Pseudonocardia sp. | reverse complement strand
GCCGCGCCGCGGCGGCCCTGGCGGCACCGGCCCGGGGCCGACTTCGCGCCCGCGGGCGCCGCCGGCGTGGCCCTCTGGGGGGCCTGGGGCGCGCCCCGGGCCGCGATCGGGGCCGGGGCGCGCCGCGCCGGGCGCCCGGCGCGGCTGCACCTGAAGGTCGACACCGGCCTGTCGCGCAACGGCGTGGCGCCCCACGACTGGTCCGACGTGCTCGACGACGCGGCCAAGGCCGTGGCCGACGGCGGAGCGGCGGTGGTGGCCGTGTGGTCGCACCTCGCGCACGCCGACGCGCCGCACCACCCCACCCTCGACGTCCAGGCCGCGCGGCTCGGCACGGCGTGGCGGGCCGCGCGGGACCGGGGCCTGCACCCGATCCGCCACCTCGCGAACTCCGCGGCCACGCTCACCCGCCCCGACCTGCACTTCGATCTCGTGCGCCCGGGCATCGCGATGTACGGGCTCGACCCGCTGGGCCGTCCCGTGCCGGACGCGCCGCTGCGCCCGGCGATGACGTTGCGGGCCCGGGTGGCGCTGGTCAAGCGGGTCCCCGCGGGTGCGGGCGTGTCTTACGGCCACGAGTGGACCACCCCCGCGGCGACGACGCTCGCGCTGCTCCCTGTCGGGTACGCCGACGGGGTGCCGCGCCGGCTCGGCGCGGCCGGGCGGATGCGGGTGTGGCTCGCCGGCCGTTCGCGGCCGGTGGTGGGGCGGGTGTGCATGGACCAGGTCGTCGTCGACTGCGGGGACGACCCGGTGCGGGCCGGGGACGAGGCGCTGCTGTTCGGCCCCGGTGGGCGCGGCGAGCCCACCGCGCAGGACTGGGCCGACGAGCTGGGCACCATCCACTACGAGGTCGTCACGGGCGTGCACGGACGCCGCGTGGCGCGCACGTTCGCGGGCGGTGCGCCGTGGTGAGCAGGCGGGTCTGGGGCACGGTCGCCGGGGCCGCCGGGGCTGCGGCCACGGGCGTCGCGGTCGGGGCCGCCGCGCGCAGGCGCGCGCAGATCGCCGCCGAGCGGCGGCGGCTCGCCACCCGGCTCGGCGGCGGCGAGGAGCCCGGCACCCAGCCGCCCGGGGAGGCGTCGTCGGTCACCGCGGACGACGGCATCCGGATCTCGTGTGAGGAGCTGGAACCCGCGGCCGGGCGGCGCCCGGTGCTCACGGTCGTGCTCGTGCACGGCTTCGCGCTCGACCGGCGCACGTGGCACTTCCAGCGCGGCATGCTCGCCGAGCTGGCCGACCCCCCGGTGCGCCAGGTGCTCTACGACCAGCGCAGCCACGGTCGCTCGGAGCGCGCGCCGCGGGAGAGCTGCACGATCGAGCAGCTGGCCCACGATCTCGACGCCGTGATCCGCGCGCTCGCGCCCGAGGGGCCGCTGGTGCTGGTCGGGCACTCGATGGGGGGAATGACGATCATGGCGCTGGCCGATCAGCGGCCGGAGCTGTTCACCGAGCGGGTCGCCGGGGTGGCGTTGCTGGCCACGTCGGCGGGCGACGTCCTGAACGCCGGCCTGCAGGGCGCGCTGCTCTCGCACCGCAACCCGCTGCTGCGGGGGGTGGGCCTGCTCGCCCGGGTGCAGCCCAAGCTCGTGGAGTTCGTCCGCCGCGGCCTCGGCGACGTCATCTGGTCGATCACCCGCAGCTACGCCTACGGCGACCGGAAGATCGACGGCTGGCGCGTCGACCTCGTCGACCGGATGATCGGCGCGAACGCCGTGGACGCCCTCACCGACTTCGTCGACACCGTCGGCAGCCACGACCGGATCGCCGCGCTGCCCGCGCTGGCGAGCTGCGAGGTGCTCGTCGTCGCGGGCGACGCCGACCGCGTCATCCCCTTCTCGCACAGCGAGGTGCTCGCCGCCGAGCTGCCCGCCGCCGAGCTGGTCGCGCTGCCCGGCGTCGGGCACATGCCGATGCTGGAACGCCCGGACGAGGTCGACGACGCCCTCGCCGGCCTGCTGGAGCGCAGCGTGCGGCGCACCCGCTCGGTCAGCCGGCGCTGGCGGCGGGCATGAGCGATGACGCGCTGTTCGACGCCGAGCTCGAGCTGCCCGGCCCGGCCGACACCGAGGCGCTGGGGGCGCGGCTCGGTGCCGCCCTGGGCGTGGGCGACCTCGTCGTGCTGTCCGGGCCGCTCGGCGCGGGCAAGACGGTGCTGGTGCGGGGCCTGGCGCGCGGGCTCGGGGTGGCCGGGCCCGTCACCTCCCCGACGTTCGTGATCGCCCGCGAGCACCGGCCCCTGCCGGGCGGTGCTGGTGTGCCGCTGGTGCACGTCGACGCCTACCGGCTGGGCCTGGACGGCACCGGGATCGCCGACGCCGTGGACGACCTCGACCTGGACACCCCGCTCGCCGAGGCGGTCGTGGCCGTCGAGTGGGGGGAGGGTGTGGCCGAGCGGCTCGGTGGTGCGCACGTGGTCGTGCGCCTGGACCGCCGCGACGACGACGTCCGGGTCGCCACGGTCCGCCGGGTGGGCCGCCCGGTGGGCCCTGGGGTGGCACTGCCCGCCGACGGGCGCGGGCCGGCGCGCTCGTAGGCTCGCGACCGTGCTCGTCCTGGCCATCGACACCGCCACGTCCGCCGTCGTCGCGGGCGTCGTGGAGCTCAGCGACGCCGTCGACACGCGGGCGGCGCGGGTCGCGCAGGACGCGCGTAAGCACGGTGAGCTGCTCATGCCCGGGGTGCTGGCGGCGTGTGCCGAGGCGGGGGTGGCGCTGCGGGACGTCGACGCGGTGGTCGTCGGGCGCGGGCCGGGGCCCTACACCGGGTTGCGGGTCGGGCTGGTCACCGCGGCGGCGCTGGGGGACGCGCTGGGCGTGCCGGTGCTCGGGCAGTGCTCGCTCGACGCCATCGCGGTCGAGGGGCCGGAGGGGCCGCTGGTCGTGGTCACCGACGCGCGCCGGCGCGAGGTCTACTGGGCCGCCTACGCCGGTGGCCGGCGGATCAGCGGCCCGCACGTCGACGCGCCCGCCGTCGCCGCGCAGCGGGCCCGCGAACTGGGGATCGTCGCCGCGGCGGGGTCCCCGGAGCACGCCGCGCTGCTCGGGCTGCCCGCGTGCCCGCCCGCGATCCCGTCACCCGCGGGCCTGGTGACGCTCGCCGCCGCGGCGCTGCGCGCGGGGGATGACGCCGGGCCGGTGGTGCCGCTCTACCTGCGCCGCCCGGACGCCGTGGAGCCCGGCGCGCGCAAGAAGGTGACGGCATGACGGTCGTCGTGGTCGACGCGCTGCACCCCGACGACGCGGCGCGCTGCGCTGAGCTGGAGCGGCTGCTGTTCCCCGGCGACGACCCGTGGAGCGAGCGGGCGTTCCGCGACGAGCTGGCCGCGGGCCACCACTACCTGGCCGCGCGCAGCGACGGTGCCCTCGTCGGCTACGGGGGTATCGCCTTCGTCGCCGGGCCACCGCAGGCCGAGGCGGAGATCCACACCATCGGCGTCGACCCGGACCACCAGCGCTGCGGGATCGGCGCCGCGCTGCTGCGCGCCCTGCTCGCCGTCGCCGACGCCGCACAGGCCACCGTCTTCCTGGAGGTCGGCACCGGCAACGACGCGGCCCGCGGGCTCTACGAGGCGGAGGGGTTCGCCGTCGTCGGGTTGCGGCGGCGCTACTACCGGTCGGGCGACGCGCACACCATGCGCCGGGACGCCCGATGAGCGCGCCGATCGTGCTGGGCATCGAGACCTCGTGCGACGAGACCGGCGTCGGGATCGTGCGCGGCACCGAACTGCTCGCCCACGAGATCGCCTCGTCGGTCGACGAGCACGCCCGCTTCGGCGGGGTGGTGCCGGAGGTGGCCTCCCGCGCGCACCTGCAGGCGATGGTGCCCACGGTGCACCGGGCGCTGGCCGCGGCGGGCGTGGCCGGCCGCGACGTCGGCGCCGTCGCCGTCACCGCCGGGCCGGGGCTCACCGGGGCCCTGCTCGTTGGCGTCGCGGCGGCGAAGGCCTACGCCGCGGCGTGGGACGTGCCGCTCTACGGGGTCAACCACCTCGCCGCGCACGTCGCCGTCGACACGCTCCAGCACGGGCCGCTGCCGCCGTGCCTGGCGCTGCTGGTCTCCGGCGGGCATTCGAGCCTGCTCGACGTGCCCGACCTCGCCGGGCCGGTCACCCCGCTGGGCGCCACGATCGACGACGCGGCGGGCGAGGCGTTCGACAAGGTGGCGCGCCTGCTGGGCCTGCCGTTCCCCGGCGGGCCGCACGTCGACCGCGTGGCCCGCGACGGCGACCCGGCCGCGGTCGCGTTCCCCCGCGGATTGACCGGGCCCCGGGACGCGCCGTTCGACTTCTCCTTCTCCGGGCTCAAGACGGCGGTCGCCCGGCACGTCGAGGCGCTGGAGCGGGCCGGCTCGCCCGTGCCGGTCGCGGACGTCGCGGCGAGCTTCCAGGAGGCCGTCGTGGACGTCCTCACCGCGAAGGCCGTGCGCGCCGCCCGCGATCGCGGGATGGACACGCTGCTGCTCGGCGGCGGGGTGGCCGCCAACTCGCGGCTGCGCGCGCTCGCCGAGGAACGTTGCGGCGCCGCGAGGATCACGTTGCGGGTGCCGCGGCCGGGCCTGTGCACCGACAACGGGGCGATGGTGGCCGCGCTGGGCGCGCACCTCGTCGCCGCGGGTGCCGCGCCGTCGCCGCTGGACCTGCCGGCCGACTCGTCGATGCCGGTCACCGCGGTGCTGGTCTGACTGAGCCTGAGCGCGTCCCCGGCGACCGGCGAAAGTCTATTTGTCCGCTTGTCGACGGGAATGGTCGAGGTGCATTCATGAATCTCGGACTGCAGCACCCTGTTGACCGGCCATGCTAACCTCGTCGCCGGCGCGACGACAGGAGTTGCGGTGGGGGGAACCAATTCACGACCGGTCAATTCGCGACCGGTCAGTTCGCGACCGGCCGGGTCGAGATCGACGGGGTCGCTCCGGAGCGGTGCCGATTCCGGGATCGTGGGCCGTTCCTCGTTTCTTTCGTCGGCGCCGCCCGTAGATCTAGACGAGGGCGGCGCGCGGTTCCGGCGGCGGGCCCGGATCTGGCGGTTCGTCATCGGGTCGGCCGGTGTCGTGTGCGGCGCGGTGCTGGGCACCGCCATGCAGGACTACGCCACCGGGGACCCGCAGTTCCGCCTGCTCGCGCTCGCGGTCGTCGCGCTGGCCGTCGTCCTCATCGGCGTCACCGTCGCCCTCGGCGTCTTCGCCCGGGACGCCGCGCAGGTCGAGAAGTCGATCATTGCGGACGCCGTCCGGGAGCGCCAGGCCCTCCTCGCGTCCCTGTGGTCGCTGGAGGTGCAGATCGGTGTCCAGGTCTGGTCGCAGTCGGTGGTGGCCCTCAACAAGCAGGCCAGTGCCGCGGAGGACGTGGTGATCCGGGCGATCGGGGAGGCCGAGGAGTCGATTCTCGTCCTGGACATCGCGACCTCGTCGGGGTTCCGGCCGGACAACAACCTGAACCCGCGGGTGCTGCGTGACCACTTCGCTGCGATCCTGGCCAGGGCCGACGCCGGGGTGAAGTACCAGCGGATGTCGCAGGTGGACAACGTCGAGCGGGGATACCTGGGGCTGCGTGACGGGGTGTTCCTCGAGCACTGCCGGGCGATCCGCGAGCGGCAGGAGAACGACTCGGGGCGGGCCGTGCTGAAGGTCACCCGCCTGCGTTACCCGTACGAGTTCATCGTCGTCGACGAAAGAATCATCATCATTCAATTGCACAAGCTGATGGACAACGGTGAACGGACGACCTGGTGTGAGGTGGTGGTGAGCGAGCCCGGCCAGGAACTCGTCGCCACTTTCATGAGCATGTGGAACGACCTCTTCCACGGCAAGGACAGTCGCACCCCGTCATTGGACGAGATCCGCGTGGTGATCGACGGCACGCGATCGCGGCCGTCACCTACACTGCCACCGGACCCGTGAGTCGCGAGCTGAGGACGGGGAATGGGTGAATTCGATCGGGCGGCCTTCGAGCGCCGCGCGGCAGAGCTCATGGAGGAGCAGTTCGCCCGCGTACCGCGGATGCGGGAGTTCCACGCCGGCACGTGGACCGATCGCGAGTACTACGTGCGCCACCTCGTGGAGACGCTGTTGCGCATCCGGCTGAACAACGTCGTCGACTCCTACGCGCTCTACCGGGCGGCGACGCGCAACGACCCGCTGGCGCCCGCGCTGGTGCGCTACCTCGCCGAGGAGTGGGGTCACGAGCACATGTTCATGCGCGACCTGCGGCGGTTCGGGCTCACCGAGGCCCAGGTCGACGCGATGAGCGTCCTGCGCAGCACCGAGTACCTCATGGGCTTCCTCCGGCTCGCCGTGGACCAGGAGGGGCCCGCGCCCACGTCGATCTGGAACTTCCTCGTCGAGTGGTACTCCGACCGCTACAACGGGGTGATCACCGCCCATGCCGCCGCGACGTACGGCGCGGAGATGGTCCGCGGCTCGCACGCCCATCTCGACATCGACGACACGCACGATCACGCCGACATGATGTGGCGGACGGTGCAGGAGGCCGTCGCGGCCTGGAGCGGTTCGGACGCGGCCTTGCGCCACCTCGAGACGTTCGTGCGGCTCATCGGCGACTACTTCCAGGAGCTGCACGACACCACGACCGGCAGGCGCGCCGAGGTCCAGCTCTCGGCGGAGTGACCGGGGCAGTCCCGGCCGCGGCCAGCGCCGGTCGACGGGCGGTCAGGCGCTCGGATCGAGAACGGTGAGATCGGTGAAGTAGCGCCGGAAGAACCCGCGGTCGCGGGTGAGCAGCCGGTCGGCGTGTACCTGCGCATGCGCGCCGACGAGAAAGTCGACGACGACCCGGGTGCGCGGACCGCGGGCCCGGCGGTAGGCCCGCCAGGCGACGCCGGCCGCTGCCGCCGAGTCCACCGTCAGGGGCCGGAAAGCGAGCCGGCGTCCAGGCAGCGCTCCAGCGCGGCGCGCGACAGCGGCCCGAAGCGGGCGTCGGCGCCGAAGACGTCGATCAGGACGTTGGTGTCGACCGCGGTGATCACGGCAGCTCGACCGGCCCCCGGAGCTCGTCGATCAGCGCGTCGGTCCCGCCGGGCAGGGTCAGGATTCCGTACACGGCGTCCACCGGGCTGCGCTCCCGGACCTTGCGTGCCACCAGCCGCCCGTCCTCGTCGCTGAACTCGAGTTCCTGGCCCGGTTCGATGCCCAGCCGGTCGCGCAGCTGCTTCGGGATGGTCACCTGGCCCTTCCCGGACACCACCGATTTCATACCAGCAGTGTATGAATTCCTACTTTGCACCTCAACCTCGTGCGGCCGTGCGGGCCGGCGTATCCGGGATGTCTTGCGCGCTGTGAGTGAACGGGCCGACCACCGTTGAGGGGTTGGCACTCTCATGGGTAGAGTGCCAGGCGCACGGCGTGGCCCGGTGTCCCGGCACCCGCGACGACGGGGCGGCTGCGGCTGCCGTGCAGTGGCAATTCACCCGACACAGCCGAACAGCACGTACCCCAGGAAGGGGAGGTCATCAAGTGGCGAACATCAAGCCGCTCGAGGACAAGATCGTTGTCCAGGCCAGCGAGGCGGAGACCACCACCGCCTCCGGAATCGTCATCCCGGACACCGCGAAGGAGAAGCCCCAGGAGGGCAAGGTGCTCGCGGTGGGGCCGGGTCGCATCGACGACAACGGCAACCGCGTCCCGCTCGACGTCGCCGTGGGTGATGTCGTCATCTACTCGAAGTACGGCGGCACCGAGGTGAAGTACAACGGCGAGGAGTACCTCATCCTCTCCGCCCGCGACGTCCTCGCGGTCGTCAACTAGCACTCCCCGCACGTCCCCCGCCGCCCCGGCGGTCCGTAGACCCACGGGCCGCCGGGGCGGTTGTGCATCACGAGTTCTCACCCTGTGTAGAGAGGCAACAGATGGCGAAGCAGATCAGCTTCGACGAGGACACGCGACGGGCGCTGGAGCGCGGGGTGAACCGGTTGGCCGACGCGGTCAAGGTCACCCTCGGTCCGCGCGGGCGCCACGTCGTGATCGACAAGAAGTTCGGGGCGCCGACCGTCACCAACGACGGCGTGACCATCGCCCGCGAGATCGACCTCGAGGACCCGTTCGAGAACCTCGGGGCGCAGCTGGCCAAGACCGTCGCCACGAAGACCAACGACGTGGCCGGCGACGGCACCACCACCGCCACCGTGCTCGCCCAGGCCCTCGTGGCCGCCGGCCTGCGCAACGTGGCCGCCGGGGCCAACCCGATGGCGCTGGGTGCCGGCATCTCGAAGGCCGCCGACGCGGTCTGCGAGTTCCTCGCCAAGAAGGCCATCCCGGTCGAGGGCAAGCAGCACATCGCGCAGATCGGTGCGATCGCCTCGCGCGAGCAGGAGATCGGCGACCTGATCAGCGAGGCGCTCGGCGCGGTCGGCAACGACGGCGTGATCACCATCGAGGAGGGCTCGACGCTCGCCACCGAGCTGGAGATCACCGAGGGTCTGCAGTTCGACAAGGGCTACCTGTCGCCGTACTTCGTCAGCGACCCCGAGTCGATGGAGGCCGTGCTGGAGGACGCCTACGTCCTGCTGCACCGCGACAAGATCTCGGCGATCGCGGACCTGCTGCCGCTGCTGGAGAAGGTGCTCGCCGACGGCAAGCCACTGCTGATCATCGCGGAGGACGTCGAGGGCGAGGCGCTGTCCACGATCGTCGTCAACTCGATCCGCAAGACGATCAAGGTGGCCGCGGTCAAGTCGCCGTTCTTCGGCGACCGGCGCAAGTGGTTCATGGAGGACCTGGCCATCGCCACCGGCGGCCAGGTGATCAACGCCGAGGTCGGGCTGAAGCTCTCCGAGGCCGGGCTCGACCTGCTCGGCCGGGTGCGCCGCGCCGTCGTCACCAAGGACCACACCACCCTGGTCGAGGGCGCCGGCACCAAGGACGCCGTCGACGCCCGCGTCGCGCAGATGAAGGCCGAGATCGAGGCGGCCGACTCCGACTGGGACCGCGAGAAGCTCCAGGAGCGGCTGGCCAAGCTCTCCGGCGGCGTCGCGGTGATCAAGGTCGGCGCGGCCACCGAGACCGCGCTCAAGGAGCGCAAGATGCGCATCGACGACGCGGTGTCGGCCACCCGGGCCGCGGTCGAGGAGGGCATCGTGCCCGGCGGCGGATCCGCGCTGATCCACGCCGCGATCGCGCTGGAGGGCAACCTCGGGCTGTCGGGCGACGAGGCGACCGGTGTCGGGATCGTGCGCAGCGCGCTGCGGGCGCCGCTGCACTGGATCGCCGCCAACGGCGGGCTCGAAGGTGCGGTCGTCATCAACAAGGTCGCCGAGCAGGAGTGGGGAAGCGGCTTCAACGCCGCCACCCTCGCCTACAGCGACCTGATGGCCGACGGGGTCATCGACCCCGTCAAGGTCACCCGGTCGGCCGTGGTCAACGCCGCGTCGATCGCGCGGATGGTGCTCACCACCGAGAGCGCCGTGGTCGACAAGCCCGAGCCCGTCGCCCCGGCGCCCGCCGGTGGCCACGGTCACGGGCACGGCCACTAGGTACGCCCCGGCGCGCCATGCGTACGGCGCGCCACCTGAACGGCACCGTCGCCTCCGGGCGGCGGTGCCGTTCGGCGTTGTGTGTCGAAGTACCGGTTCGGACCGGGTACGACGGCATCGGTGATCACGGGCTTCGCGGCCAGTGTTCTCGCCATGGCCGCTACCTCGAAGACCACCGCCCGGACCACCCGTCCCGCCCCGGGCGACACGATCGCGGCCCCCTGCGCGAACCTCTGCACCGACGCCGGGTTCGCGGCCGCGTTCCGCGAGCACCGCGCCCGGCTGGTCGGCATCGCGCAGCGCCGCCTCGGCGACCGCGAGCACGCCGAGGACGCCGTTCAGGAAACCTTCGTGCGGGCCTGGCGCGCCTGCGGCTCGTTCCGCGGCGACGAGGGCCCGCCGCTCGCGGCGTGGCTGTCGGTGATCCTGCGCAACGTGCTCGTCGACATGATCCGCGCCCGCGCCGCCCGCCCGCAGACCGCCTGGGACGGCGACCCGGTCGACGCCGCCGACGCCGCCAGCCCGATCGACGCCGCCGTGCTCCGCATGGACCTGCTCGACGCGCTGGCGACGGTCAGCGAGGACCACCGCGGCATCGTGCTGCGCACCGTGGTCCACGACCGTCCCTACGCCGACGTCGCCGACGAGCTGGGCGTCCCGGTCGGCACCGTCAAGAGCCGGGTGTACTACGCGCTGCGCGGGATGCGGGGGGCGCTGGAGGCGGCGGCGTAGCGTGGTGGGCGGCCGATCGGGGCTCAGCCCGCCACGACCCGCCCAGCAGCCAACAGCTCGGCCGGCATGGGACGGTGCAACCGCCAGGTGATGGCGATCGGGCGCTCGCCGCGGTGCTCGACGTGATCGGCGACGCCCAGGCAGGTGTAGGGCGCCGTGCCGATCTCGTCCGAGGTCGTCTCGCGGACGAAGAGCACGACGGTACTGGTGGCGTCGACGTACCGTCGCCCGGCCGCGGTCCGGAGTGAATCGCGGTTCTGCGACTCCCAGTGGAACAGGTCGGCGGAGGTCGGGTAGTCGCGGTAACGCGTGGTGGGGGAGAAAGCATCCTTGCGCAACGTGACCAGCAGGGCGTCGACGCCGACGGATTCACACCAGGCCACGCCCTCGCGGTGGTGCACCGGCAACCGCCCGCCGTCGGTCCAGCCGAGGGCGGCCAGGATCTCGTCCTTGCGGTACCGCGCGTGCGACCGTAGGGGGACTCCGGGCAGGCGCGGCAGCTCACCGGGCACGTGGCGGGCGGCGTCCAGGGCGGAGTCGAGCAGCATGTCCAGTTCGGCGCAGGCTGCGGGATGGGCGCGCAGCCGGTCGAGGGCCGCGCCCGGAGCACGCCCGGCCTCCCCCGGCCACAACGTGTGCGCGAGCATCCGGGCATAGCGCTCGTCGGCGGGATCCGCAGGTGCCGCCGCCAATCGCCGGTAGGCCGCGGTCCGGGCCGGATCGTCGACGTGGGCCAGGACGTGCATGCGCTTGAGCAGCTCCGCCTCGTCCGGGCCGGGGGGCGCCGTCTCGATCCCTGCCCGGCGCAGGACGTCGGTCCAGCTCGCGCCGCCGCGGTAGACCTCGGCCAGGTTCAGCCCGGACGCGGACAGGAACGCGCCGAGGTCGGCCGTGCCGGCGGAACGGGCCTCGGCGACCAGCTCGCGGCGGCCGCCGCGCTGCGCCGCCCGCACGCTCTCCAGCACGACCTGCCTGGACACGCGGTCGAGCACGAGCTGCGAGCCCGACGGCAGGAACGGGAATCCGTTCTCGACGTCGCGCTCCAGCCGCCCGCGCGACGACCCGGTGATCGCCCGCAGCCGCAGGTCCATGCGGTACTCGCGGCGGTGCTGCCCGATGAGGTCGAGCACGGTGAGCACGGCCTTGTCCCGGGCCCGGCGCAGCCCCCGGCCGAGCTGCTGCACGAACACCGTGACGCTCTCGGTCGGTCGCAGCAGGAGCAGCGTGTCCACCTCGGGCAGGTCGACACCCTCGTTGAACAGGTCCACGGCGAACAGGCAGCGGATCTCGCCACGCCGCAGTGCCGTCTGGGCGGCCGCGCGGTCCTCGGCCGACGTCGCGGCCGACACGGCCTTCGAGGGGAGCCCGGCATCGGTGAACTTCGCAGCCATGTACCGCGCGTGCGCGACGGACACGCAGAACCCGAGGGCCCGCATGCTGTGCGGATCGGTGACCCGCTGCTCGACGGCCTTGAGCACGATCCGGGTCCGCGCGTCGTTGCCGGTGTAGAGCCGGGTCAGGGCGTCGACGTCGTAGCCGCCCGTGCGACGCCACGCCACGGAGCGCAGGTCGGTCGTGTCGGCGACACCGTAGTAGTGGAACGGGCACAGCAGTCCCTCGTGCAGCGCGTCGGGCAGGGACAGCTCGAATGCGGTGCGCCCGTCGAACAGGTCCCGCACGTCGCGGCCGTCGCCACGTTCGGGTGTCGCGGTCAACCCGAGCAGTTCGCCTGCCTGCACACCGGCGAGCAGCCTGCGGTAGGTGGGCGCATGCGCGTGGTGGAACTCGTCGACCACCACGACGTCGAAGGGGGCCAGCTCGCGCGGGTCCAGGCGGGCCAGCGACTGGACACTCGCGAAGACGTGGCGCCACTGCGCCGGCTTCTGCTCGCCGGTGAGCAGGTCGCCGAAGGTGCCGTCGCCGAGCACCTCGCGGTAGGTCCGCAGCGATTGGCGCAGGATCTCGGCGCGGTGGGCGACGAACAGCAGGGTGTCCGCGCCCGCGGTCCGCAACCGCTGGTAGTCGAGTGCGGCGACGACCGTCTTGCCGGTGCCCGTCGCGGCGACGACGAGGTTGCGGTGCCGGTCGTGCAGCTCCCGCTCGGCCGCGAGCGCCTCCAGGATGCGTTCCTGGTGGGGGTGCGGTCGGACCTCCAGCCCGGACAGCACAAGACCCGCGTCGGTGCCGTCGTCACGGGACAGCGCCCGGTCCAGCAGCTCCGCGTCGCGGTCGGGGTCGTAGGGGCGGAAGCCGTCGTCGTTCCAGTAGGTCTCGAATGCGGCCTCGAACTGGCGCACCAGCGTCGGCGTGGCCACCGCGGAGATCCGGACGTTCCACTCCAGACCGTCGAGCATCGCCGAGCGCGAGAGATTGGAGCTGCCGACGTAACCGGTGTCGAACCCGCTACGCCGGCGGATCAGCCAGGCCTTCGCGTGCAGCCGGGTGGCGCGCTCGTCGTAGCGGATCTTGACCTGCGCGCCGTACCGCCGCACCAGCTCGTCGACTGCACGCCGCTGCGTCGCGCCTCGGTACGTGGTGGTGATCACCCGGAGCGGGACGCCGCGGGCATGCACCTCGTCGAGGGCCTCGGAGAGCACCGAGATCCCGGGCCAGCGGATGAACGCGCACAGCAGGTCCACCTGGTCGGCGGTGGCGAGCTCGGCGCGCAGCTCCGGTCCCAGCGACGGCTCGCCGCGGGCGTTGGTGAGCAGCGCGACCTCCGAGAGCGGGGTCGTCGGCCGCAGCCGGTGCACGCCCGGTGCCTGTGTCTCGCTCAGCACCAGGAGTTGCTGGAGCGCGACGACGGTGTCCTCCTCGGCCCCGACCGCCGCGAGCAGCTCGTTGATCCGCTCGTGGCGTCCGGCCGCCGGAAGTCCACTCAGGAGCCGGGCGAGCGCCTCGGCGGCGTGCCGGGCGAGCACGGCGGGAGCGACGTCGTCGGGCACGTCGCCCCAGCGCGCGACCAATGGCGCGGCCGCGACCAGAGCCTCGTCCAGGCGGCGGGTGCGCAGCGACTCGTAGGCGCCGGCGGGGAGCGGTTCGGCCACGACGCCACATCGTGGCCGAACCGGCGCGCGGGCGCCTACTCGGTGTCGGTCAGCAGGAGCTCCTCGCACAGCGCCACCGCTCCCTCGACGCGCAGCAGCCGCTCGCGCAGCTCGTGTGCTTCGGCGTCGAGCTGGGCGAGCAGGTCGGTGCACAGCTCGTGTTCGGCGCGCAGCGCGGCCAGCCGGGTCGCGAGCTGCGCGCGGAACGAATCCGGTTGCGTCATCGCGTGCCGATCGCGATGACCACGCTGACCGTGTCGCGGGTCGCGACGAGCGGCCACCAGCCGTCGTTGATCTCCGCGGAGAGGGTGATCCCGCCGACGCGCACCGTGTCGCCGGACACGGCACCGGCGGACACGACGTCGGCGGACACGCCGCCGCGAACGCCGAGCCCGCCCGGCGCGTCGAGCACCAGGGCGCCTGCGCCGTCCAGGCCGATCCCTGCGGTCGCGGCGCCGCGATGGAAGGTGAGCGCGGCCGCGTCGCCGCGGAGCTGGACGGGCCGCACCGCGCGGATCGCGTCGTCGGCGACGATCATCGGCCCAGTTCGCGATGTTCCAGTACAGGATCCGGGTCACGGGGCACCGCGAGCTTCCATCGCGGGCAGCCCCCTCATGATCGCCGGACCCGAGCCCGGCCGATCCTGCCGCACCCCCAGGGCGCTGACCAGCGGCCGAAAGGCGTACCGACGGCGAGCCCTACTCTGTGTCGACGAACACCGACAGGTCCAGCGGCTTGCCGTTGGTCGGCGACCCCACCTCGTCGAAGGTGAGGTCGGACTGCGGGCCGACGGTCTGCCCGTTGCCGCGGTCGGTGGCGGGTTCGTAGGCCTCGCGCAGGTAGGCGTCGTCGGGGCCGGCGAGGTCGAGCAGCGCGCCGAACCCGCCGAGGAAGCCGCTGCCCTGCGAGCCGTGCGCGAACCGGACCAGGCCCGTCCCGGACTGGGTCGGGAAGCCCTCCTCCTGGTTGTCGTAGCCGGCGGCGCGGTAGGAGTCGGTGCCGGCGCCGTCGACCAGTAGCCCGATCGCGGGCGCCACGAAGATGCCGACGCCCTGCAGGCTGCGCGGCTTCGCGTCGCAGCGCCCGCCGACGCCGTCGGCCGGGTTCGGGCTGCGCATGACCTCGCTGAACAGCCCGGCGTCGTCGACGACGCCGCCGGAGCCGTCGGTGTGGAACTCCGCGGCCGGATCGAGCGGGGCGGGCAGGTAGTAGTCGTAGACGTCGTCGCCCGCGTCGTCGCGCAGGATGCCGGTGCCGGCCAGCAGCCCGAGACCCTGACCGTTGCGGATAGCGAGGTACGAGTCGTTCCCGGCGACGTCGTGCAGCAGGCCGACTCCACCCATGTGCCCGGCTCCCATCGTGCCGGTCTTGCCGGTGTAGGCGTCGTCGCCGGCGTCGTCGATCACTATCGAGACGCCCTCGACGCCCGAGCCGATCGTGGTGAACCGGGCCACCGACGGGTCGGCGCTGCACTGGCTGTCGGGGAACGTGGGGGCCTCGCGGCGGCCGTAGGTGTCGTCGCCTGCCTGGTCCCACAGCAGCCCGGCGACGGGCACGCACTCCGGGCCGTCCATCGACAGCACCCGCTCGCCGTCCGGACCGGGCTCGTCCTCGATGCGGCCGGACACGGAGTCGGGGTAGGTCATCCGGCAGCCGCGGGCCGCCTCGCCGAAACGCGGGGCGGCGGGGTTGGTGAGGCTGCGCTTGAGGTCGAGCTCGTTGGAGCCCTGGTTGTTGAGGTAGGTGTCGTCGCCGCCCTGGTCGATCGACAGGACGAAGTCCTCGGCGTACACGTCGTCGGTCGCGCCGGGGGAGTAGGACAGCACCGGCCAGAGCGTGAGGGGGCCGTCCGCGGTGGCCGTCGCCAGCACCGGCCGTGCGGCCTCCACCGCGGTGCGCAGCGACACCGCACAGCCGCGCAGCGCCGCGACGTCGGCCGGGTCGGGCGTGGCGGTGCCGGCGACGAGGTCGGCGTGCGGGGTGCGGGCGAGCAGCGCGTCGGTGTGGTCCGCGCAGGTGGCGAGCCGCACGACGAGCCCGGCCAGCGCCGCGTCCAGCTCGGGGGAGAGTCCGGCGGCGGCCACGGCGGCGGCGACCGCGGCCGGGTCGGTGCCGATCCCCAGCCGCGTGCCGAGGCGGGCGACCTCGTCGGCGAGCGCGCCCGCCGGCACGGGCTCGGCGGCGGGCAGCGGGGCGAGCCCGGCCAGAGCGGCGACGTCGACGGGCAGGCTGTTGCCCCTATCGGGTGAAAATCCTGCTGCATCGGCGAGGTGTGCCGAACCGGTCAGGACGGCCGGGACGAACACCGTGATGACTATCAAACTGCGCAGCGTGTCGGGTAGCGATGTCACGCGTCGAGCCGTCCTTCGCGATCCGGCGGGTTGGGGGCCCGCGATACGTCCTTCCTCCCGACTCCAACGCCGTCGCGGCCGGGTGGGTGTGCCCGGCGCGCACCGTTCGCCCGGTCGGGCCGAAACGCCGTCGGCCGCCGTTGTCGATTCCGCCGCGGCCCGTTCGTCGTCATGCTGTGGCGGCACCCGGCCGCGCGACCTGACGAGGGAGTACCGGACATGAAGTACATGCTGCTGATCTACGGGCCGGCCGACGCCGACTGGTCGGAGGAGGCCGGCCAGGCCGAGATGAACGCCTACTGGGACTACGAGAAGGCCGTCGCCGAGGCGGGCGTCAAGCTCGGGAGCGAGGCGTTGCAGGGCGCCGACACGGCCACGACGATCGCGGTCCGCGACGACGGCGAGCGGATCGTCACCGATGGACCGTTCGCCGAGACCCGCGAGGTCCTGGGCGGCTACTACCTGCTCGACCTGCCCGACCTGGATGCCGCGCTGGACTGGGCTGCCCGCTGCCCGGGCAGCCGGCGTGGGCAGCGCATCGAGGTGCGGCCGATCATGGAGTTCGACGCTCCGTGAGCCGGGCAGCCGGCCCTCCCTCCCGGGCCGCCGGCTCCGTCGAGGCGGTGTTCCGGGAGGAACGGGGCCGGCTGCTCGCCTCGCTCGTGCGGCAGTTCGGCGACCTCGACCTGGCCGAGGAGGTCGCCTCCGACGCGGTCGCCGCGGCGCTGGAGCGCTGGCCGCGCGACGGCGTGCCGGACCGGCCGGCCGCGTGGCTGCTCACCACCGCCCGTCGCCGCGCCGTCGACATCCTGCGCCGCGACCGCACCTACGCCGCGCGGCTGGCCGTGTTGGCGGCCGAGGCCGACCGCGACGAGCCGGGCACCGTGGAACCCGTCGACGGGGACGTGCCCGACGAGCGGTTGCGGCTGTTCTTCACCTGCTGCCACCCCGCGTTGCCGGCGCAGGCGCAAACGGCGCTGACCCTGCGCTGCCTCGCCGGGCTCGGCACCCCGGAGGTGGCGCGGGCGTTCCTGCTGCCGGTGGCGACCATGCAGCAGCGGATCGTGCGTGCCAAGCGCAAGATCCGGGACGCGCGGATCCCGTTCCGGGTGCCGGGGGCGGACGAGCTGCCCGCGCGGTTGCCGGGGGTGCTCCGGGTCGTCTACCTGATCTTCACGGAGGGGTACGCGGCGAGCGCCGGCGCGGACCTGATGCGTGTCGAGCTGGCCGACGAGGCGATCCGGCTGGTCCGCATCCTGCACCGGCTGCTGCCGCGCGAGCGCGAGGTGGCCGGGCTGCTGGCGCTGCTGCTGCTCGTCGACGCGCGGCGCGCGGCCCGCACCGATCCGGCGGGCGAGCTGGTGCTGCTCGACGACCAGGACCGGTCGCTGTGGGACCGGGGCCGGATCGAGGAGGGCCGCCGCCTGGTCGTCGCCGCGTTGACCGGCGGCCCCCCGGGACCGTACGGCCTGCAGGCCGCGATCGCCGCCGTGCACGACGAGGCCGCCGACGTCGCCACCACCGACTGGCCGCAGGTGGTCGCCCTCTACGACGTGCTCGCCCGCGTCGCGCCGTCCCCGCTGGTGGAGCTGAACCGGGCCGTCGCCGTGGCCATGCGCGACGGACCGGCGGCGGGCCTGGCGCTGCTCGACGACCTCGCCCGCGACGCGCGGCTCGACGGCTACCACCTGCTGCCGGCCGCCCGGGCCGACCTGCTGCGCCGGGCCGGGCGGGTCGCCGAGGCCGCGGCGGCGTACCGGCGCGCCGTCGAGCTGGCCGGCAACGAGCCGGAACGGGTGTTCCTGCGCCGCCGCCTCGCCGCGCTCGACGGCGAGACCTGACCGGGGGCCTACGCGAGCGACGCGCGGCGGGCGCGTACCCGCTGCACGCTGTAGTACAGCAGCACGAACAGGATGATCCCCGACAGGATGAGGCTCGATCCGGTGCTCCAGCCCGCGAGCGGCAGCCACGGGAACAGCCGCAGGCCCCACGCGACGCCCGCGCCGATCAGCGTCAGGCCGGTGAGCACGGACGCCGCCACCCGCAGCGGGGACGAGACGCTGTCCTCGGCGGCCTGCATGGCCCGCTCGGCCATCGGGTCGACGTACTTCTCGACCGCCGGGAAGGCCTGCGAGAGCACGTACAGCCCGCAGAACACGAGCAGCAGCCCCGGCCCGGGCAGGATCAGCAGCGCGACGCCGACGATCAGCAGGACGCTGCCGGCCAGGCCGAACGCGATCCGCTTGAGCAGGCTGCTCCTGGGTGGAAGGAAGGGTGGCTGGGCGTCCGGCGGGTTCCCCATGAGACCAATAGTGCCCGTACGTCCGCAGCCGTAGTTCGGGGTGGGTGGCACGACTCGGCGAACGTGCGGCGAACGACGGCCCGCGCGGTGCGACGATGGCGGCATGCGCTATGTCGAGCACGTCGCCGACCTCGTCGGGAACACCCCGCTGGTGAAGCTCGGGGCGGTGGCGGCGGGCATCGCGGCGCCCGTGCTGGCGAAGGTCGAGTACTTCAACCCCGGCGGCAGCGTGAAGGACCGCATCGCGCTGCGGATGGTGGAGGACGCGGAGGCCTCCGGCGAGCTGCGGCCCGGCGGCACGATCGTCGAGCCCACGTCGGGCAACACCGGGATCGGGCTGGCGCTGGTGGCGCAGCGGCGCGGCTACCGGTGCGTGTTCGTGTGCCCGGACAAGGTGAGCGAGGACAAGCGCGACGTGCTGCGCGCGTACGGCGCCGAGGTCGTGGTCTGCCCCAGCGCCGTCGAGCCCGACCATCCCGACTCCTACTACCGCGTCTCCGACCGGCTCGCCGCCGAGACCCCGGGCGGCTGGAAGCCCAACCAGTACGCCAACGCGGCCAACCCGGCGTCGCACTACGCCACCACCGGCCCGGAGATCTGGGAGCAGACTGGCGGGCGGGTCACGCACTTCGTCGCCGGCATCGGCACCGGCGGCACCATCTCCGGCGCGGGCCGCTACCTCAAGGAGGTCTCGGACGGCCGGGTGCGGGTGATCGGCGCCGACCCGGAGGGCTCGGTGTACAGCGGCGGCAGCGGGCGGCCCTACCTCGTGGAGGGCGTCGGCGAGGACTTCTGGCCCAGCACCTACGACAAGGACGTCTGCGACGCGATCGTCGCGGTCTCCGACGGCGACTCCTTCCATATGACGCGCCGGCTCGCCCGCGAGGAGGGCCTGCTGGTCGGCGGCTCGTGCGGGATGGCGGTGGTGGCGGCGCTGCGGGTGGCGGGCGAACTTCCACCCGACGCGATCGTCGTCGTCCTGCTGCCCGACGGCGGCCGCGGCTACCTCGGCAAGATCTTCAACGACGGCTGGATGGCCGGCTACGGCTTCCTGCCCCCGGCCGAGGGCGCCACGGTGGGCGACGTGCTGCGCCGCAAGGACGGCGCGATCCCCGCGCTGGTGCACGCCCACCCGAACGAGACGGTCGCGGCCGCGGTGGGCTACCTGCGCGAGTACGGCGTGTCGCAGATGCCGGTGGTGCGCGCCGAGCCGCCGGTGATGGCCGCGGAGGTGGCGGGTGCGGTCGTCGAGCGCGACCTGCTGGAGGCGCTGTTCACCGGCCGCGCCCAGCTCACCGACCGGCTCGACGAGCACATGTCCGCGGCCCTGCCCACGATCGGCGCTGGAGAGGCGCTCGACCACGCGATGTCGGCGTTCGCCCGCGCCGACGCCGCGCGGGTGCTGGTCGACGGCAAGCCGGCGGGGGTGGTGACGCGGTCGGACGTGCTGGCGTTCCTGGGTGGCGCGTAGCGTCGACCGATCTTCAGCCGGCCACCCGGGTCTCGGTCGGCGCGGGCGGGATCGGGAACGGTGGAAGGTCGATGCCGGGCTCTTGTGCATTGCTACCCCGGCCACGAAAGCCGAGGTTCAGCACGTCACCGGACCGGGAGACCCACGGATGAATCGCCGTTCCCTCCTCGTTGAACGGCCAGCCGCCGTGAATTCCTTCCACGACGACATCCTGAATGTCGTCGAACAAGTCCCAGGCGCTCGTTTCGAGGGGGATCGTGGTGGGGTCGACCGACCACCTGATCTCTCGCGTCACGGCTGTTCGAGGTGCTCCGGCATCGGTCAACTTGAGCAGGACGACCTCGCGCGAGGTCGTGACGAGGGTGACCTCGTCGGGGAGCAATGGACGTACCGACTCCGCAAGATGGGTCGCCAAACGGGTCAGCACCGTGGCCCGCCACTCCACGGTGTCGGCAACTGTCATGATCTTCCTCGCTTTCATCGTGCGACGATGACGCATTCGTTCGCTGAGATCACCTCGCGTTGTCGTCCTCGAACTTGTTGTGCAACCCGCCGGCGATCTTGCCGTTGACGAAGTGGTTCCAGTAGTACTCCCCGGGGCGCGCCGGGACGTCGTTGGTGAACCAGAAGATCGTAAGGGCCGTCTGCTGGCCGGTCCGGTCGGGCCGCAGGTCGACCGTCACCCGGCCGGCCTCCTCCCGGTGTTCGTAGTTCAGGCACGGCGGCGCGGCGTGGGCAGGGCTTAGACGGTATGTGGGTCCCCTTCCTCGGTGGCCGTGATCATGGCCGTCGCTCGTCGCTGGTCAAGGTCGTTCGTCCTCGCTTCGCTCCGGGCGCTCCACCTTGACCAGCTCCTCGTCGACGGCGTTTCGGCCTGGACGGAGGAAGGGTGGGGTGTGGTCGGAGG
>JBQTJE010000175.1:0-14494 GCA_052387455.1 Pseudonocardia sp. | reverse complement strand
GAGCCCGTGCGCCCGCACCTTCGCGGCCCTCGCCCGGGCCGCGCGCGCCGCGGGCGCGGCGCCGGCCGGCCCCGTCCAGGCCGGCAGGGCCAGGAGCAGCCCGGCGATCCCGGCGGCGCCGCGATCGGCCGCCCACCGGGCCGCGACGTGCGCGCCCAGTGACACGCCCCCGACGAGCAGCGGGCCGGGGACCCGCGCGCGGGCGCCGTCGAGGGCCGTCCGACAGGCGGTCACGACGCACGGGCCGGGCCGCGGCACCGGGGCGACGAGATCGATGCCGAGCGCCCGCAGCGGCCCGGCGAACGCCGCGCGCACGAAGACGTCGTCCGAACCCGAGCCCGGCAGCACCACCGCCGTCACCCGGCTCGTGGGCCGACCGCTCACCGCCGGGTGACGGCCACGACGGGGCCACTCGGCGTGCCGTCCCGGGCGACCGGCTCCGGCATGGGGAACGTCCCTGAATTCGGGGTTGATGACGTTTCAACGAGGTTACCCTTGGGTGAGGCGTCGGCCGACGACGGTCGCGCCGGTACGAGGTGCCGGAGAACCAGATGGGCAGTGACGGTGGGGTCTTCCGCCGCATGATGCGCAAGCTGACCAGCGACGTCGAGACCCTCGACGCCGACGACCTGTCCTCCGACGCCGAGCGGTCCGGTGCCCAGCGCGCCAGCGACTGCACCAGCGGCCAGGAGGTCACGGTCTTCGGTAGGCTGCGCAGCGTCGAGTTCTGCGCGCAGGGCGCCGACGGCGACGGCAAGGCCTCGATGGAGGCGGAGCTGTTCGACGGCACCGAGGGGGTCACGCTCATTTGGCTGGGACGTCGCCGGATCCCGGGCATCGAGCCGGGCCGGACCATGCGGGTGCGCGGGCGGATGGCGCTGCGCGACGGGCGGAAGGTGCTCTACAACCCGTACTACGAGATCTGCCAGGCGCAGACGTAGGTCCGCCCGCCGGGCCCTTGCCGTCCGTGGCGCCGTCCGATGCGCAACCGCGCACTCGCGCCTTCCCGCCGCTCCTGGAGCAGATGGGCGGGGTCTCCGGGATCGTCGCCTCGACGATCCCCGTGGTCGTGTTCGTGATCGCGAACCTCGCGTTCGAGCTGCGCGTTGCGGTGTACGCCGCGCTCGGTGCGGGCGTGGCCGTCGCGGGCTGGCGGCTGGCTCGCCGCGAGGCGTTGCAGCCCGCGGTGTCGGGCCTGCTCGGGGTGGGGCTGTGCGCGTTCATCGCCTACCGCACGGGCGAGGCCCGCGGTTTCTACCTGCCGGGCCTGATCTACAGCGGCGTGGTGGGAGTGGCGTTCCTGGTGTCGGCCGCGGTGCGGTGGCCGCTGGCCGGCGTGATCTGGCACGCGGTAAACGGTGACGGCCAGGGGTGGCGGCGCGATCCGCGGCTGCTGCGCGCCTACACCTTCGCGACGGTGCTGTGGGCGCTGGTGTTCGCGGCGCGGTTCGTGGTGCAGGGCTGGCTCTACAACGCCCAGGAGGACGACTGGCTGGGCGTGGCCCGCCTGGCCATGGGGTTCCCGCTGGTGGTGGTCGCCCTGGTGGGCACGGTCTGGGCGGTGCGCCGGGCGCGCCGGGCGCCGCAACCAGCCTGAGCTCAGGCCGCGACGGCCGCGTCGAGATCGACGCTGCGGGAGCAGAGGCGGTCCACCTGGTCGCGGTCGTGGGACACGAGCACCACGGTGCGCCGGGTGAGCCCGGCGATCGCCTCCTCGACGACGTCGCGGGCCCGGTCGTCCAGCGCGCTCGTGGGTTCGTCGAGCAGCAGCAGCTCCGGGTCCAGCGCGAGCGCACGGGCCAGGCACAGCCGCTGGCGTTGGCCCGCCGACAGCGTGTGCGCGGGCGCGTCGAGCCGGTCGCCGACCTCGTCCCACAGCCCCGCCTCGCGAAGGGCGGCGCACGCCCGGTCGCGCAGCACCGCCCGGCCGGCCCGGACGAGGTGGCGCAGCCCGAACACGGCGTTCGCCAGCACCGACCCGTCGAACACCACCGGCGACTGCCCGACCAGCACGGCACGGGCCCGCAGCTGCGCCCAGCGCCGGTCGCCGCGCCGCCACGGGTCCACCCGCTCGCCGAGGACGGTCAACCCGCCGCTGGCGGTGAGCCCCGGTGGCAGCAGCCCGACGGCCGCGCGCAGCAGCGTCGACTTGCCCGCCCCGGAGCGGCCGCGCAGGCCCAGCCGCTGCCCGGCGGCGAGGTCGAGGTCGACCGGCCCCACCAGCGGGCGTCCGGCGTGGTGCACGCACACCCCACGGAAACTGAGAGACGTCACGGCACGACCTCCATGCGACGGCGGGCGGGAACGGCGGCGGCCAGCAGCAGCATCGCCAGCAGCACGAGGACGAGCGCGGCGCCCCACGCGGCGTCGAGCGCAGCCGGGTCGGCGGCGTCCTGGGCGAGGGTGCACACGTGGGTCGGCAGCGCGACGACGGGGGCGTCGACGAGCCCGCTGGGCAGGCCGCCCGCCCCGGCGAAGACGGTGGCGGCGAACAGCAGTGGCGCGGTCTCCCCGGCGGCGCGGGCCAGGCCCAGCAGCATGCCGGTGAGCAGCCCCGGCGCCGCCCAGGGCACGAGCAGCGAACGGGTGAGCTGGCCGGGGCGCAGGCCGAGCGCCTCGGCGGCCTCGCGACGCTCCGGCGGCAGCGCGGCGAGCCGGGCGGCGGTGGTGGTGGCGACGACGGGCACGACCAGCACCGCGAGCGCGACGGCCCCGGCCAGCCAGGTCTTGCCCCAGCCGCCGCTGCGGACGACGTCGTAGGCCACGAGGCCGAGCAGGATCGACGGCACGCCGCCGAGGGTGAGCGTCGCGGTGCGCAGGGCGCGGGCCCCCCGCGGCCCGGCGTGCTCGGCGATCAGCAGCCCGAGCCCCAGCCCGACGGGCGCGGCGAGCAGCCCGGCCGCGACGACCAGCAGCACCGTGCCGAGGATCTGCTCGCGGACTCCGCCGCCGCTTGCGCCGACCGAGCCGAGCAGCCAGAACGCCGGGTCGAAGGCGACGGCGCCGCGCACGGCGAGCATCCCGAGCACGCCGGCGACGAGCAGCAGCGGGACGCCGACGGCGGCGCGCAGCACCCAGACGCCGGCGAGGTCGCGGGACCCGCGGGCGCGGGCGGCGGGGCGAAGCTCGCCCGCGGCGCCGTCCCGCCGTCGGGCGTGCAGGATGCAGGACTCGCCTGCGGCGGGTGCGGGGCCCGCGGAGCGGCTGCCGCGCAGGCCGGCCAGGGTGGCGACAGCGACGATCGCCAGCAGCATCAGGCCCAGCGCGGCGAGCGCGGCGGCGTGCGCACCGCCCGCGCCCGCCAGCACCGGCTCGGGGCCGCCGAGCTTGGTGGTGAGCGTCTGGCCCGGACGCAGGATCGCGTCGAACACCTCCGACGGTCCGGGCAACCGCCCGTCGGCGCGGCCGATGAGCAGGAACACCGCGATCGTCTCGCCGAGCGCCCGCGCGAGGCCCAGCAGCACCCCGGCCCGCATGCCCGGCCGAGCGACGGGCAGGACCGCGGAGCGGATCACCTCGACCCGGGTGAGCCCCAGGGCGGCGGCGGCCTCGCGGTGCGCGTCGGGCACGCCGGACAGCGCGTCCACGCTCACCGCGACGACCGTGGGCAGCACCATCACCGCGAGTACGAGGCCCGCGGTGAGCAGCCCGTCCCC
Source organism: Pseudonocardia sp. (assembly GCA_052387455.1). Lineage (GTDB taxonomy): Bacteria > Actinomycetota > Actinomycetes > Mycobacteriales > Pseudonocardiaceae > Pseudonocardia. The sequence goes on along the minus strand of JBQTJE010000175.1, from coordinate 10,838 downwards.
GCCCGGGACCCCGAACACCGCGCTCACCAGCGGGCGCAGCACCACGATCCCGACCAGCCCGTAGACGATCGACGGCACCGCGGCGAGCAGCTCCACGCCGGTGCGCAGCAACCGCGCCGCGCGCGGCGGCGTCAGCTCGGTGAGACCGACCGCGGCCGCCCAGCCCAGTGGGGTGGCCACGAGCAGCGCGATCGCGCACACGACCGCCGTGCCGAAGATCATCGCGGCGGCGCCGAACTCGCCGCGCACCGGGTCCCACACCGGCGAGACGAGCAGCGCGACCCAGTCGACCGGCCCCGACGCCGCCCCGGCGACCAGGTAGCCGACGATCGCCAGCACCGCGGCGAGCCCGGCCACCGCCGCGCCCGCGGCGACCGCGACCGGCCACACCGGTGTCCGCGGGCGGGCGGGTGACGCCTCGGGAGTTGGGGGCCGGGAGACGGTGCGGGAGGGGGCGGAGTCTCCGGTCACGGGGCCGTGCCGAGCTGGGCCAGCGTGAGGTAGCCGTGCCGGGTGACCAGCTGCTGGCCCTCGGCGCCGAGAACGAAGTCGACGAACTCCGCGGCCCGGCCCTGCGCGGGTCCGTCGGTGACCAGGTAGAGCGGGCGCGCCATCGGGTAGGTGCCCTCGGCGATCGTCGCCGGCGTGGGCTCGACGCCGTCGATCGCCACCGCGACCAGCTCCGGGTAGCCGACGACGAACGAGGTGGACAGCGGCCCGACCGAGCCGGGGGTGGACAGCATCTTCGTCCGCGTCTCCTCGTTGCCGCCGACGATCGCGAAGTTGTCGACATCCGGTGGCGGGGGTGCGGCGGCGGTGCCGTAGAGGAACTTGTCGAGCTGCTCGCGGGTGCCGCGGCCGGGTTCCTTGTCGTAGACGAAGACAGGCAGGTCGGGCCCGCCGATCGCGCTCCAGTTCTGCACCCTGCCCTCGAACAGGTCGCGTGCCTGCGCGGCGGTGAGCGCGCGCACCCCGCCGTCGTAGACGTCGCGCCGGACGATGATCCCGACGGCGTCGGAGCCGATCTGGGTGGGCCGGTAGTCGCAGTCCGGGAACTTCTGACGGTCGGAGTCGGCGACGGGCTTGGAACTCATCGCGAGCTGGATCTCGCCCGCGCACAGCTGGGCGAGCCCGCCGGCCGAGCCGCCCTGGGTGTCGACGGTGATCTCCTGGCCGGTGCGCTCGCGCAGCACCGCCGCCGCGTCGGCCGCGACGGGGTTGACGGTCGTGGAGCCGCTGACCTTGAGCGGCCCGGCGGCTGCGGCGTCGGGGGCGGTGGGGCCGCCGCAACCGGTGAGGGCGACGAGCGCGGCGGCGAGGGCGACGAGGCCCTTGAGGTGGGGGTTCACGACGCACGGCTCCTCGGAGTCGGCGTGACGGGCACCACCCTTCCGGGCGTCCGCCGTGCAGGTCAGTTGCCAGTGATTGGTAACGGTGCCGGACCGATGATGAACGGCGGATGGTCGTAACCGGTAGAGCGGGTGAACGATCTCCCAGTGGATGGGACGCGGTTCAGTGCCCCAGCGCCGCGCGGATGTCGCCCTCGACGGCCGACGTGGCGACGAAGAGCAGCTCGTCGGCCGGCTCGAAAGCGTCGTCGGGTGTGGGCACGATCACCCGCCCGCCGCGCAGGATCACCAGCAGCGCCGAGTCCGGCGGCAACCGCAGCGTGCGCACCGGGCGGCCGGCCAGCGGGGTCTCCTCGGGCAGCGTGACCTCCACCAGGTTGGCCTGACCCTGGCGCAGCGTGAGCAAGCGGACGAGGTCGCCGACCGCCACCGCCTCCTCGACCAGCGCCGCGAGCAGCCGCGGCGTGGACACCGCGACGTCGACGCCCCAGTTCTCGGTGAACAGCCACTCGTTGCGCGGGTCGTTCACCCGCGCGACGACGCGGCGCACCGCGAACTCGGTCTTCGCGAGCAGCGCGACCACCAGGTTGACCTTGTCGTCGCCGGTGGCGGCGATGACGACGTCGCAGCTCTCCAGGTCCGCGTCCTCCAGCGAGCTGAGCTCGCAGGCGTCGGCGTGCACCCACTCGGCGTCCTCGACGGCCTCCGGGGAGATATTGGCCAGCTCCCGTTCGATGAGCATCACCTGGTGCTTGGCGACCAGCTCCAGGGCGATCGACCGCCCGACCGCCCCCGCCCCCGCGATCGCGACCCGCATCCCGGTCAGCCCTCCTGTGGTGCCGCGGCCGCGGCCGGCGTGACGTCGCTGATCGTGCCGGACACGGCCGCCACGTACACCGTGTCCTCGGCCTGCACCGCGGTGTCCGAGCGGGGCAGCACCCCGGTGCCGAAGCGGACGATGAACGCCACCCGGCAGCCGGTGGCGGCCTCCAGCTCGCGCACCGAGCGACCCACCCAGTCCTCGTGCACCGGCAGCGGCAGGATGGCGACGGTGCCGGACGGCTCGCGCCACGCGGTGGACACGCCGTCGGGCAGCAGCATCCGCATGAGCCGGTCGGTGCTCCACGGGACGGTGGCCACCGTGGGGATGCCGAGCCGCTCGTAGACCGCGGCGCGCTTGGCGTCGTAGATGCGGGCGACGACCCGGTCGATGCCGAAGCTCTCCCGGGCAACCCGGGCGGCGATGATGTTGGAGTTGTCGCCGCTGGACACCGCGGCGAAGGCCTCCGCGCGCTCGACCCCCGCCTCGACCAGCACCTCGCGGTGGTATCCCTCGCCGACGACCTGACCGCCCCGGAAGTCGGCCCCCAGCCGGCGGAACGCCTGGGCGCTGCGGTCGATCACGCCGACCTCGTGCCCCAGCCGCTCCAGCCCCGAGGCCAGCGCCGAGCCGACCCGCCCGCACCCCATGATCACGACGTACACGCGCCGTCCTCCTCGGTCGCGCGCACGCTATCGCGTACGGGGGCGGCTGTCCCGCGGCGGTCCCGGTTCACCGCCGCACGTCTCGAAGCGGTATCCCATCCCCGGCTCGGTGATCAGGTGCCGGGGCCGCGCCGGCTCCGGCTCCAGCTTGCGGCGCAGTTGGGCGAGGTACACGCGCAGGTAGTTGGTCTCGCTGCCGTACCCGGGGCCCCAGACCTCCTGCAGCAGGCGGCGCCGGCTCACCAGCTCGCCGCGGTACCGGACCAGCGTCTCCACGATGTGCCACTCGGTGGGGGTGAGGTGGACCTCGACCCCGGCGCGCCGTACCCGCTTGGCGGCGAGGTCGACCACGAGGTCCCCCGCGGTGACGGTCGGCTCGCCGACCGGCGGGCCGGTCGCCGCCCGCCGGACCGCGGCGCGCAGCCGGGCGAGCAGCTCGGCCGTCCCGAACGGTTTGGTGACGTAGTCGTCGGCGCCGGCGTCGAGCGCGTGCACCTTGTCCGGCGAGTCCGTCCGCGCGGAGAGCACGACGATCGGCACGGTGGTCCAGCTCCGGAGCCTGCTGATCACCTCGGTGCCGTCGAGATCGGGCAGCCCGAGGTCGAGCACCACGGCGTCGGGGTGGCCCTCCGCCGCGGCCAGCAGCGCCGTCGCGCCGCTGACGGCGGTGTCGACGGTGTACCCGTTGGCGCCCAGGGTGATCCGCAACGCGCGTAGGATCTGCGGGTCGTCGTCGACGACGAGCACCCTGGTCACGCCGTACCGTCCCCGTCCGCGGCCGGCAGCGAGATCGCGATCGTGAGGCCGCCGCCCGGAGTGTCCTCGGCGAGCAGCGTGCCGCCCATGGCCTCGGTGAAGCCGCGGGCGACGCTGAGCCCGAGGCCGACCCCGCCGGCGCCGCGGTCGCCCCGCTCGGGCGACCCGAGCTGCTGGAACGGGGTGAACAGCCGGCCTGCGCCCGCGCGCGGCACGCCCGGCCCGCCGTCCACGATCCGCAGCTCGACGCGCCCGGCGTGCACGCTGCCCCGCAACGCCACCGGGGCGCCCGCACCGTGCCGCAGCGCGTTGTCCACGACGTTGGCGATCACGCGTTCCAGCAGGCCCGGGTCGGCGACCACGTCGGGCGTCGGGTCGTCGAGCTCGATCGCGACCCGGCACGCGCCGTCGAGCCCGACGAGGGCCCGAGCGGCGACCTCGTCGTAGCCCACCGGCCGCAGCCGGGGATCGACCGCGCCGGTGGCGAGCCGGGACGAGTCGAGCAGGTTCTCGACCAGCGCGGTGAGCCGGTCGGCGGACTCCTCGACGGTGGCGGCGAGCTCGGCCCGGTCGTGCGCCGACAGGGCGAGGCCGGGGTCGCGCAGGCTGCTCGCCGACGCCTTGATCGAGGTCAGCGGGGTGCGCAGGTCGTGGCCGACGGCGGAGAGCAGTGCCGTGCGCAGTGACGACGTCTCGGCCTCGCGGCGGGTCCGCGCGGCCTCGGCCGCGGCGCGCCGGCTGCGCAGGGCGAGCAAGGCCTGGCCGGCCACGGTGTCGAGCAGCCGCCGGTCGCTCGCGGGCAGCGAGCGCCCCGTGCCGACCAGGTGGACGTCCGGCTCGACGGCCACGTCGACGTCGGCGTCCTCCGGGCGGGCGCAGCCGGCCGCCCCGGCGCGCGCCGCGACTTCCCAGCGCCCCTGCACCTGCTCCAGCAGCGCCACCGAGGAGAGCCCGAACGCCTCGCGAACCCTCTCCAGCAGCCGGGGGAGCGGGTCGGTGCGGGTCAGGACGGTGCGTGAGAACGACGCGAGCAGGGCGGCCTCGGTGCTCGCCCGCGCGGCCTGCTCGGCGCGCCGGGCCGCCCGGTCGACGACCAGCGCGACCAGCACGGCCACCAGTACCATCACGACGAGGGTGATCACGTTCTCCCGCGCGGTGATCGTGAAACTGTAGGTCGGCGGAGTGAGGAAGTAGTTCAGCGTCAGCCCTCCGACCACGGCGGCGAGCAGCGCCGGGCCCAGGCCACCGACGAGCGCGACCACCACGATGGCCAGGAGGAACAGCACGACGTCGGTCGACAGGCCGAACACGTCGGCGCCGAGCACGCCGACCAGGGTGGCCAGGCCCGGCAGGAGCACGGCCAGGGCCCAGCCGAGCGCCTTGCGCGGGCCGCGCAGCGCCGCGCGCCGGCCGGGAAGCCGCAGCCCGCGGCCGGCCTCGTCGTGGGTGACCAGGTGCACGTCGATCGTCCCGGAGTCCTGCACGGCCCGCGCGCCGATGCCCTCGTCGAACACCCGCGCCAGCCGCGGGCGGCGCGACGTGCCGAGCACGAGCTGGGTCGCGTTGGCGCCGCGGGCGAAGTCGAGAAGGGCGCGCGGCACGTCATCCCCGACGACCGTGTGGAACGAGGCGCCCACGTCGTCGGCGAGCCGCCGCAGCCGCGAGAGCGCGGCCGGTGCCGCCCCGGCCAGGCCGTCACCGTGCAGCACGTGCACGCAGAGCAGCTCGGCCGACCCGGCCCGCTTCGCGATCCGGGTTGCGCGGCGCAGCACGGTCTCGCTCTCCGGGCCGCCGGTCACCGCCACGACCACGCGCTCGCGGGTCTCCCAGACCTCTGAGATCTGCTGGTCGGTGCGGTAGCGCCGCAGCGCGACGTCGACCTCGTCGGCCACCCACAGCAGGGCCAGCTCGCGCAGTGCGATGAGGTTGCCGGGCTGGAAGTAGTTGGCCAGCGAGGCGTCGACCTTCGTGGCGGGGTAGATGTTGCCGTGCGCCATCCGCCGGCGGAGCGCCTCGGGGGTGATGTCGACCAGCTCGATCTGCTCGGCCCGGCGCACCACCTCGTCGGGTACGGTCTCCTGCTGGCGGACCCCGGTGATCCGCTCCACAACGTCGTTGAGCGACTCCAGGTGCTGGACGTTCACCGTCGACAGCACCGTGATCCCGGCGTCGAGCAGCTCCTCGATGTCCTGCCAGCGCTTCTCGTTGCGCGAGCCCGGTGCGTTGGTGTGGGCGAGCTCGTCGACGAGGGCGACCTGCGGACGGCGGGCCAGCACGGCGTCGACGTCCATCTCCGCCAGCTCCGTGCCGCGGTGCTGCACCCGCCGCCGGGGCACCACCACCAGGCCCTCGATCAGCGCCTCGGTCTTGGCCCTGCCGTGCGACTCGACCAGCCCGACGACGACGTCGGTGCCCCGCTCGGCGCGGCGACACCCTTCGCCGAGCATGGCGAACGTCTTCCCGACCCCGGGTGCCGAACCGAGGTAGATCCGCAGCTCACCACGCCTGGTCACGGGCGTCCCGATCTCGCCGGCCGGATCAGGTGATGCACCCCGGCGTCCTGGCTGGTTCGCTGGTGGCATGGACCACACCTACCGCATCACGGAGATCGTCGGCAGCAGCCCGACCAGCATCGACGAGGCGATCCGCAACGGGCTGGCCCGGGCGACCCAGACGCTACGCCACGTGGACTGGTTCGAGGTGAGCCAGATCAGGGGTGCCGTGCAGGACAATCAGCTCACCTACTTCCAGGTCGGGATGAAGGTCGGGTTCCGGCTCGAGGACGGCTGATCTCTTCGGCGTTCACCGCGCGTCCTGGACGGCGAGGTTGAGCACGGTGACGTTCACACCCGGCTCGCCGAGGAAGCCCAGGAACCGGCCGTCGGTGTGCTCGTCGACCAGGCGTTGCACCTCGGCCCCGGACAGCCCGTTCTCCCGGGCCACCCGGGGGACCTGCAGGGCCGCGTACGCGGGACTGATGTGCGGGTCGACACCCGATGCGGACGCGGTGACCGCGTCCGGTGGGACCAGTGCGGGATCGACACCCTCCCGCGCCCCGATCGCGGCGCGCCGCTCCAGCACGGCGGTGAGCAGGTCCTCGTCGAAGCCGCCCTTGTTGGAACCGCCGGACGTGGACGGGTCGCCGGCGCCGAGCCCGTGGTCGTCCTCGGCCGACGCCGATGGCCGGGTGTGGAAGAACGGGTCGGGAGCACCGGCGGGCACCACCGGGTTGACGCCGATCAGCGACGACCCGACCGGCCGCGCGGCGGCGTCGGTGAGCACCGAGCCCTCGGCGTGGGACACCAGCCCGGGCAGCCGGGACACCGCCCACACCGCGAGCGGATAGACGATCCCGAGCAGGACGGTCAGCACGAGCAGGATGCGCAACGCGGCGCCGGCCTGGCGGACGAGCAATGCGAACACGGTTCAGATCCCCGGGACGAGTCGGACCAGCAGGTCGATGAGGAAGATCCCGACGAACGGCGTGACGATCCCGCCGAGGCCGTAGATCAGCAGGTTGCGCCGCAGCAGCTCCGCGGCCGACGAGGGCCGGTAGCGCACGCCGCGCAGGGCGAGCGGGATCAACGCCACGATGACCAGTGCGTTGAAGATCACCGCGGAGAGTATCGCGGACCGCGGGGTGGCGAGCGCCATGACGTTCAGCGCGGCCAGCGAGGGATGGAGCACGACGAACATCGCGGGCAGGATCGCGAAGTACTTCGCCAGGTCGTTGGCCACCGAGAACGTCGTCAGCGCCCCGCGGGTGATCAGCAGCTGCTTGCCGATCTCGACGATCTCGATCAGCTTCGTGGGGTCGGAGTCCAGGTCGACCATGTTTCCGGCCTCCTTCGCCGCGGCCGTCCCGGAGCTCATGCACACGCCGACGTCGGCCTGGGCGAGCGCCGGAGCGTCGTTGGTGCCGTCGCCGGTCATCGCGACCAGCCGCCCGCCCTCCTGCTCCGCGCGGATCAGGGCCAACTTGTCTTCGGGCGTTGCCTCGGCGAGGAAGTCGTCGACGCCTGCCTCGTTCGCGATCGCGCGAGCGGTGAGCGGGTTGTCCCCCGTGATCATCACGGTGCGGATGCCCATGGCGCGCATCTCGTCGAACCTGGCCCGCATGCCGGGCTTGACCACGTCGGAGAGGCGGATCACGCCGAGCACCCCGGCGCCCCCGTCGCTGCGTTCGGCGACGACCAGCGGAGTGCCGCCCTGCTGCGAGATGTCGCCCGTGACGGTGTCGACCTCGGTGGTGTCGCTGCTGCCGCCGTGTTCGTCGACCCAGGCCGCCACGGATCTGGCCGCGCCCTTGCGGACCTCACGGCCGTCGATGTCGATCCCGGACATCCTGGTCTGCGCGGTGAAGGCGACGAACTCGGCCACCGCCTCCTCGGCGCTGGTCTCGCCCGGCAGCCGGTGCTCCGCGGCACACAGCGTGACGATGCTGCGCCCCTCCGGGGTGGTGTCGGCCAGGCTGGCGAGCCGGGCCGCCGCGGCGAGGCGGGCCGGCGGGACCCCGCCGACCGGGATCAGCTCGGTGGCCTGCCGGTTGCCGAAGGTGATCGTGCCGGTCTTGTCCAGCAGCAGCGTGTCGACATCTCCCGCGGCCTCGACGGCCCGCCCGGAGGTGGCCAGCACGTTGCGCTGCACCAGCCGGTCCATCCCGGCGATGCCGATCGCGGAGAGCAGCGCGCCGATCGTCGTCGGGATCAGGCAGACCAGCAGCGCGGTGAGCACCACCAGCGACTGCTGGGCGCCGGAGTAGCCGGCCATCGGCTGCAGCGCCGCCACGGCGAGCAGGAAGAAGATCGTCAGTGCGGCCAGCAGGATGGTCAGCGCGATCTCGTTGGGTGTCTTCTGTCGCTCCGCGCCCTCGACCAGCGCGATCATCCGGTCGACGAACGACTCGCCCGGCCTGGTGGTGATCTCCACGACGATCCGGTCGGACAGCACCGTGGTGCCGCCGGTCACCGATGACCGGTCTCCACCGGACTCCCGGATCACCGGGGCCGACTCGCCGGTGATCGCCGACTCGTCCACCGTCGCGATGCCCTCCACGATGTCACCGTCGCCGGGGATGGTCTGGCCGGCCTCGACCACGACCCGGTCGCCGATCCGCAGCCGGGTGCCCGGGACCTCCTCCTCGCCGCCGTCGTCGCGAAGGCGCCGCGCGACGGCCTCGGTCCTGGACCGGCGCAGCGCATCGGCCTGCGCCCTGCCCCTGCCCTCCGCGACGGCCTCGGCCAGGTTGGAGAACAACACCGTGCACCACAGCCACAGCGCGATCAGCCAGGAGAACAGGCTCGGGTCGACGATCGCGAGCCCGGTGACCAGCGCCGACCCGACCCAGACCACGAACATCACCGGGTTCCTCAGCTGCGCGCGCGGGTCGAGCTTGCGCAGCGCGTCGGGCAGCGAGCCCACCAGCCGGCCGGCGTCGAACGACCCGGCGGCCACGCTGCGGCGGCCGGTGCGCTCGGCGTGCTTGGTCTGCGCGTCGCGAATCAGGGTGTCGGTCATCTCAGTGCCTCCGCGATGGGGCCGAGCGCCAGTGCCGGGAAGAAGGTCAGCGCGGCGACCAGCACGACCGTGCCGCCGACCAGCACGCCGAACAGCGGGCCGTGGGTGGGCAGGCTGCCGGCGCCGGGCTGCACCCGCCGCTGCGCGGCCAGCGACCCGGCCAGCGCGAGTACCGCCAGGATCGGGACGAACCGCCCGACGAGCATCGCGATGCCGAGGCTCGACTGGAACCAGTCGCTGGTCACGGTGAGGCCGGCGAACGCGCTTCCATTGTTGTTGCCGGCCGAGGCGTAGGCGTAGAGCACCTCGGACAGGCCGTGCGCGCCGCTGTTGTTCAGCGCGGCGCCGAGCTCGCCCGGCTGGGCGAGGGCCGCGCCGGCGCCGAGCAGCACCACCGTCGGCATCGCGAGGATCGCGATCGCCGCGGCGGTGATCTGCCTGCGGCCTAGCTTCTTGCCCAGGTACTCCGGGGTGCGCCCGACCATCAGCCCGGCGAGGAACACCGCGATGACGGCGAGCACCAGGATGCCGTACAGCCCCGAGCCGACCCCGCCCGGCGCGACCTCGCCGAGCAGCATGTTCAGCAGTGCCACCCCGCCGCCCAGGCCGGAGTAGCTGTCGTGCAGGGAGTTCACCGCGCCGGTCGACGTGCCGGTGGTGGAGACGGCGAACAGCACTGAGGACGGGATGCCGAAGCGCACCTCTTTGCCCTCCAGCGCCGCACCGGCGGCCAACGCGGCCGTGCCGTTCGGGTTCGACTCCGCCCACCAGGCGGTGGCGAGCAGCGCACCCCAGATGACGCCCATGACGGCGACCAGCAGGTGGCCCTGGCGGGTGTCGCGGACCATCACGCCGAACGCCCGGGTCAGGCACACCGGGATCACCAGCAGCAGGAAGACCTCCAGCAGGTCGCTGCCACCGTTGGGGTTCTCCAACGGGTGCGCCGAGTTGGCGTTGAAGATCCCGCCGCCGTTGGTGCCCAGCTCCTTGATCGCCTCCTGGGAGGCGGTCGGTGCCAGCGCGATCGTGTGCTGTGCGCCGTCGACGGCGGTGACGGCCACGCCCGGCGCGAACGACATCGCCACCCCCAGGCCGACCAGCAGGACGGCCGTGACGAACGACAGCGGCAGCAGCACCCGGACCACGCCGCGGGTCAGGTCGACCCAGAAGTTGCCGAGCCGGTCGGTGTCCGAGCGGGCGAAGCCGCGGACCAGCGCCACGGCCACCGCGATGCCCACCGCGGCCGACACGAAGTTCTGCACGGTCAGCCCGGCCATCTGCACGGTGTGGCCGAGCACGGTCTCCGGGACGTAGGACTGCCAGTTCGTGTTGGTCACGAACGAGACCGCGGTGTTGAACGCCATCGCGGGGGGCACGGTGTTCCCGTCCACGCCCCGGTCGAAGCCCATCGGGAGCAGTGGCTGGAGCCGTTGCATCAGGTAGAGCAGCACGGCGGAGAGGAAGGAGAGCGCGAGCACCCCGGCGGCGTAGACCGTCCAGCGCTGCTCGGAGTCCGGGTCGACCCGGAACATCCGGTAGAGGAAACGCTCCACCCGCCAGTGCGTCGGGCTCGTGTAGGTGTGCGCGAGGACGTTGCCGAACGGGACGTACACCGCAGCCAGCAGCAACAGCAGGGCGCCGACCTGCAGCAGGCCGGCCACGGTCGGGCTCATCAGAACCTCTCCGGCCGGACCAGCGCGACGAACAGGTAGCCGAGCAGTGCGAGCGCGA
>JBQTJE010000174.1:0-36691 GCA_052387455.1 Pseudonocardia sp. | reverse complement strand
GCACGGTCACCGCGGCGATGCAGGAGCACAAGCGCAGCGGCCAGGCGGTCGGGGCCACCGCGCTCGTCGGCCTCGTCGGGCTCACCCCGCCCACGCTGCACAGTCTCGGTGCGCGGCTGACCAGCTCGTTGTCGTCGCGGATGTTCAACGTCGTCGTCACCAACGTGCCCGGCCCGCAGTTCCCGCTGTACGCGATGGGGGCGCGGATGCTCGCGATGTACCCGGTGGTCCCGCTGGCGAAGGGGCAGGCGGTGTCGATCGGCATCACCTCCTACGACGGCGGGGTGTTCTACGGGCTCAACGCCGACCGCGACGCCATGGCCGACGTCGACGTGCTCGCCGCCTCGATCGCCGACACGCTCGCCGAGCTGCGGGCCACGGCGTCATGAAGCGCCGCGCCGCCCGCCGCGTCGGGCTCGTCCTCGGCGCGGGCGGGGTGCTCGGCTCGTCGTGGATGGTGGGCGCACTGGGGGCCCTGCAGGCGCTGGTGGACCGGCCGCTGGGCGAGCTCGACCTCGTGGTCGGGACGAGCGCGGGAGCGGTGCTCGGGGCCGCGTTGCGCTGCGGGGTCTCGATCGACGAGCTGATCGACCACCAGGCGGGTCGGCCCGTCGACCGGTTGCCCGACATGCGCACGTTGGAGCGCGAGAGCGGCGACGGGTTCCCGCCGGTGCCGCTGCCGTGGGTCGGCTCGCCCCGGCTGCTGGTCCAGGCGGCGATGGCGCCGTGCGCGGTCAACCCCGTGGTGGCGGCGTCGGCGTTGCTGCCGGTCGGGCGCGCGCGGATGGGGTCGCTGGTCCGGCTCGTGGACGCGCTCCAGGCGCGCCTCGGCGTCACCGCCGACCGCTGGGTGCCCGGCGCGCCGCTGTGGGTCGTGGCCGTCGACTACGACTCGGGGCGGCGCACCGTGTTCGGCCGCGCGGGTGGACCGCCGTCGTCGGTGGCCGAGGCGGTGCTGGCGTCGTGCGCGATTCCGGGCTGGTTCACCCCGCGGGAGATCGGCGGGCGCCGCTACGTCGACGGCGGGGTGGCCTCGTCGACGTCGGTGGGACTGCTCGCGCGACCGTCGGCGCCGCCGCTCGACGAGGTGTACGTGCTCGCCCCGCTCGCCAGCCGCGCCTACGATGTCCCGCTCGACCCGCTGGCGGCGGCGGAACGCTGGGTGCGCCGGGTGATCACGCACTGGCTCGACGGCGAGGTGGCCCGCGTGCGCGCGACGGGAGCGCGCGTCACCGTGCTCACCCCCGGCCCCGCCGACCTGCACGCGATGGGCGGCAACCTGATGAACCCGCGGCGGCGCACCGCCGTGCTGGAGCGCTCGCTGGAGACGTCCCGGGTGGCGGTCCGCGACGCGATAGACGGGAGGTTCGCGGCATGAGCGGGACCACGTACGAGGAACTGACCGCCGCGCACGGCCCGATCAGCCTGGCCGCCGAGCGCGGCCCGGGTGCGGGCGAGCCGCTGCTGCTGGTCATGGGCCTGGGCATGCAGATGCACTTCTGGCCCGACGAGCTGCTCGACCGGTTCGCCACGCGCGGGTTCGCCACCGCGCGCTTCGACAACCGCGACGTCGGCTGCTCGACGCACCTGCGGGAGCGGGGCGCCCCCGGTCTCGCGGCGCTGCTCACCACCCCGCGGCGGGTGGCGGCTTACCGCATCTCGGACATGGCGGGGGACGCCGTGGCCGTGCTCGACGCGCTGGGCTGGCCGTCCGCGCATGTCGTGGGCGCGTCCATGGGCGGGATGATCGCGCAGGCGATGGCGATCGAGCACCCGGCGCGGGTGCGCTCGCTCACCTCGATCATGTCCACGCCCTCGCCACGGATCGGGCGGCCCACCGTCGCCGCCGCGGCCGCGCTGCTCACCCCGCCGCCGCGCACCGCCGACGAGGCCGCCGAGCGCCTCGTCACGGTCGGGAAGGTGATCGGGTCGCCGGGCTATCCCATGGACACCGAATGGCTGCGCTGCTACGCGCACCGCGCCTTCGCCCGCGGTCACGACCCGGGCGGCGTGGCGCGGCAGCTGGCGGCGATCAACGCGTCGCCGAGCCGGGTGCGAGGCCTGCGCGGGGTACGGGTGCCGACGCTGGTCGTGCACGGCGAGCAGGACGTGCTGGTGCGCCCGGCGGGTGGGCGGGCCACCGCGGCGGCGGTGCCGGGGGCTCGGCTCATGGTGCTGCCGGGAATGGGGCACAGCATGCCGCGGGAGCTGTGGGACGCGATCGTCGGCGGGGTCGCGGAGCTCGCGGGTGCCGGCGGCTAGCGCTGTCCGGCGAGGGCACGGGGCGCGACGTCGGGCACCATGATCGGCAGTTGGTGGGGCCGGATCTGCCAGAACCGGTTCTCGCGCTCGGCGGTGCGCCACGCGTCGGCGAGGCGGGCGATGGCGTCGGCGTCCACCCGGCGCCGCGGGCGGGCCCGCATCCGGCAGCGGCGCCGGACCTCGAGGTCGAGTGCGCGCCACGCCTCGTCGGCGGTGGCGTGCACGCTCACCGCGGGCGGCCCGTCCTCGTCGCCGATGACCAGCGTGTACGCGCTCACAACGTCGCAGGACATCGTTCGCCCCTTCTCTACTCCGGCGGCCCGGGCCGGTGGTCGCCGGTCCGAGCCGTGGAGGCAGTGAACCCCACGAGGCACGCGCGGTAGGGCATATACCCCCGAACGTGGCTCGGGTGTCGTCTGACGGTCGACAGGGTTCGTGGAGCGGTCGCAGACGGTAGTCGACCCCTCCGTGGACGCCGCGGGTCCGGCCGCACAGACTGTCCGCGTGGGTCGAGTGTCGTTCGTCGGGGCCGGGCCGGGCGCGGCCGACCTCATCACCCTGCGCGGTGCCCGGCGCATCGCCGAGGCCGACGTGGTGGTGTGGGCGGCGTCGCTGGTGATGGCGGAGTGCGTCACCGAGCACGCCCGCCCGGGGGCCGAGCTGGTCGACTCGTCCCGGCTGGCCCACGAGGACGTCCTCGCGCTGTACGCGCGGGCGGCGGCGCAGGACCTGCGGGTCGCGCGGGTGCACTCGGGTGACCCGTCGCTGTGGGGCGCGGTGCAGGAGCAGTACGACGCGGCGCAGGCGCTGGGCCTGGAGGTCGAGATCGTGCCGGGGGTCTCGGCGTTCGGCGCGGCCGCGGCCGTCGCGGGCAGGGAGCTGACGATCCCGGAGGTGGCGCAGTCGGTGATCCTGTGCCGGCTGGAGGGCGGCAAGACCCCGATGCCGCCGCGGGAGCAGGTGCGCGAGTTCGCCCGGCACGGCACCACGATGGCGATATTCCTGTCGGCCGCGCGGACGTCGGCGCTGGTCGAGGAGCTGCGCGCGGGCGGCTACCCGGACGACACCCCGGTCGTCGTGGCCTACCGGGTGAGCTGGCCCGACGAGCTGTGGTTCCGCTGCCGCCTCGACGAGGTCGCCGCCGCGTGCCGGGAGCGCAAGCTCTGGCGCCAGACGCTGTTCCTCGTCGGCGCGGCGCTCGGCGCCGCCGGCACCCGCTCGCACCTCTACCACGCGGGGCACTTCCACACCTTCCGCAAGCCCGACCGGGAGGCGCGCCGCGCGCTGCGAGCCGCCCGTGAGTGACCCGCCCCTGGGGGAGCCGGACCTCCCCCGCACGGCCACGGCGGGGCGGGCGGCGCTGCGAACCGGGTTCTCAACCGGTGCTAACGCCGCCGCGGCGGCGAAGGGCGCGGCCGTGCTGCTGCGCGACGGGGTGGCCCCCGAGCGGGTCGAGATCCCGTTCCCGTCCGGGGCGCGGCACTCCTTTGCTCTGCACACCCATACACATCACGGCGAGTCGACGACCGCGGTGGTGGTCAAGGACGCGGGCGACGACCCGGACGTCACCGACCGGGCGCACCTCACCGCCACCGTCCGCCGGATTCCCGGCGACGACGTCGTGATCGCCGGCGGCGAGGGCGTCGGCACGGTGACGAAGCCGGGGCTGGGCCTGGCGGTCGGCGGCCCGGCGATCAACCCGGTGCCCCGCCGCATGATCACCGAGGCGGTGCGCGAGGTGCTCGACGGCGGGGTGCACGTGACGATCAGCGTGCCGGGCGGGGAGAAGATGGCGCGCAAGACCACGAACCGGCGTCTCGGGATCCTCGGCGGGATCTCGATCCTCGGCACCACCGGGATCGTCCGGCCGTTCTCGACGGCGTCCTGGCGGGCGTCGGTGGTGCAGGCGGTGGCGGTGATGGCCGCGCAGGGCTGCCCGACGCTCGTGCTGGCCACCGGGGGGCGCACCGAGCGCGGCGCGATCGCGTTGCTGCCGCACCTTCCGGAGGTGGCGTTCGTCGAGGTCGGGGACTTCACCGGGGCGGCGCTGCGCCGGGCGGTCGAGCTGGAACTGGGCGACGTCGTGTTCGTCGGCATGGTCGGCAAGCTCACGAAGCTCGCGTCCGGCGTGCTCATGACCCACTACACGCGCTCGAAGGTCGACACCGGGCTGCTCGGCTCGCTCACCCGGCGGGCGGGCGGCGATCCCGACGTGGTGGGCGCGGTGGCGGCGGCGAACACCGCGCGGCACGCCTACGAGCTGTGGGAGGCCGCCGGGTTGCTGCGCCCGTGCGGGGACGCGCTGTGCGCCGGCGTGCGCGACGTGCTGGAGCGCTTCACGGCCGAGGCCGGGCGGCGGCTGCCCGCGCGGGTGGCGATGGTCGACTTCACCGGGTCGCGCGTCGTGGCGGCGACCGAGCCGCCGTGGGTGTCCGCGTGACGATCACGGTGATCGGGCTCGACGGGGACGCCCTGCCGCCCGGCGGGGCGCAGGTGCTGCGGGCGGCGCGGTGCGTGTACGGCAGCAGGCGCCACCTGGAGTCGGTGACGCTGACGCGCGGGACGGCTCGCCACGAGCTGGCCGGCGTCGACCGGGCGGCGCTGCAGAGCATGGCGCCGGGCTCGGTGCTGCTCGCCAGCGGGGACCCCGGTTTCTTCGGCGTGGTGCGGCTCGTGCGTGAGCTGGGGGTCGTGCCGGCGGTGTTCCCGGCGCGGTCGAGCGTGGCCACCGCGTTCGCGAGGATCGGCCGGTCGTGGGACGACGTCGCGGTGGTCAGCGCGCACGGCCGCGACCTCGACCCGGCGCTGAACGTGTGCCGGGCCCGCGCCGCCACCGCGGTGCTCACCGCGCCGGGCGCCGGGCCCGCCGAGATCGGCGCCGGGCTGGCCGGCTGGACGCGCACCCTCGTGGTGGCCGAGCGGCTCGGGGCGCCCGGCGAGCGGGTCGTCACCGTCGACGCGGCCGACGCCGCCGGTCGCGCGTGGGACCCGCTCAACGTGGTGCTCTGCCTGGGTCACCTGCACGCGGTGCCGCCGCGGGGCTGGCACGCGGGCGGCGAGCCGGTGCCGCCCGCGGGGGGCTGGGCGCTGCCCGAGGACGCGTTCGCCCACCGGGCCGGGATGGTCACGAAGGCCGAGGTGCGGGCGCTGGTCCTGGCCCGCCTGGCGCCGCGACCCGGCACGCTGGTGTGGGACGTCGGCGCGGGTTCGGGGTCGGTCGCGGTCGAGTCCGCGCGGCTCGGGGCGGCGGCCGTGGCGGTCGAGCGCCGCCCCGACGACGCCGCCCGGATCGCCGTCAACGCCCGCACCCACGGCGTGGACGTGCGGGTCGTGACGGGCGAGGCGCCCGCCGCGCTGGCGGGGCTGCCACGGCCGGGTGCGGTGTTCGTGGGCGGGGGCGGCCCGGACGTGGTCGCGGCGGTCGCGGCCACGCACCCGTCGCGGATCGTGACCGCACTCGCCGCGCTCGACCGGATCGCGCCGGTCCGCGACGCGCTGCGCCGTGCCGGCTACACCGTCGACGGCGTGCAGCTCGCCGCCTCGCGCCTCGCGCCGCTGCCCGACGGCGCCGTCCGCCTCGCCGCGACCAACCCGGTCACGATCCTCTGGGGAACCGCATGACCGCCACGACCGCCCTGTTCGCCGTGACCGCCGCCGGGCGCCGGGCCGCCGCGGAACTGGCCGCCGCCCTTCCCGGAGCCGAGGTCGCCGAGCTGGACGAGCTGCCCGCGCGCTGGCCGTCCCTGGACGCCGCGGTGTTCTTCCTCGCCACGGGCGCCACCGTGCGGCTGGTGGCGCCGTTGCTCGCGGGCAAGCGCGCCGACCCCGGGGTGGTGTGCGTGGACGAGGCGCGCCGGTTCGCCGTGGCGCTCGTCGGCGGGCACGGCGGCGGGGCGAACGCGCTCGCGCGCCGGGTCAGCGCCGTGCTGGGCGCCGAGCCGGTGATCACGACCGCGTCCGACGCCGTCGGCGCCACGGGCCTCGACGAGCTGGTCGAGCTGCTCGGTGCCGCAGTCGACGGCGACCTCGCCGCCGCCGGCACCGCCCTGCTCGACGGGGCGCTGGCCGTGGACGACGCGCTGGGCTTCCCGCTGCCGCCGCTCCCGGTGGCCTGCGCGGCGCGGCACACCCTGGTGATCGGCGACCGGGCCGCACCGGCCGTCGCGGGCACCACCCGGATCGTCACGCCGACGCTCGTGGTGGGCATCGGCAGCGCGCGGGGCGTGCCCGTCGACGCCGTCACGGCGACGCTGCGACGGATCGAGGACGAGCACGGGTTCGACCTGCGCGCGGTCCGCGCCTACGCCAGCGTCGACCTCAAGTCGGACGAGGCCGGGATCCTCGCCGCGATCGCCCCGGCGCCGCTGCGCACCTACCCGGCCGCCGCGCTGGCGGGCGTCGTGGTGCCCAACCCGAGCGAGGTGGTGCGGGCCGAGGTCGGCACCCCGAGCGTCGCCGAGGCCGCCGCGCTGCTCGCCGCGCGCGAACTGGCCGGGGGCGCGCCCGTCGAGCTGGTCGTGGCGAAGACGAAGGGCGACAACGTCACGGTGGCCGCGGCCCGGATCCGGCCCCGCGGGCGGCTCGCGATCGTGGGGCTCGGGCCGGGGGCGGGCGACCTGCGGGTCCCGCGCGCCGAGGCCGAGCTGCGCCGCGCGGCCGCCGTCGTCGGGCTGGACCAGTACGTCGACCAGGTGCGCCACCTGCTTCGGCCCGGCACCGAGGTGCACCAGAGCGGCCTGGGCGACGAGGAGCAGCGCGCCGCGCACGCCGTGGCGCTCGCGGCGAAGGGGCAGGCCGTGGCGCTGATCGGGTCCGGCGACGCGGGGGTGTACGCCATGGCGAGCCCGGCGCTGCAGCAGGCCGGGCCGGACATCGAGGTCGTCGGCGTGCCGGGGGTGACGGCCGCGCTGGCCGCCGCGGCCCTGCTCGGCGCGCCCCTGGGGCACGACCACGTGCTGATCTCGCTGTCGGACCTGCACACCCCGTGGGAGGTCATCGAACGCCGGGTGCGCGCTGCGGCCGACGCCGACCTCGTCGCCTGCTTCTACAACCCGCGCAGCCGCGACCGGCACTGGCAGCTCTGCGCCGCGCTCGACGTCCTGCGCGCCCACCGGCCGCCGGCGTGCCCGGTCGGCGCGGTCCGCCAGGCCGGGCGCCCCGGCCAGCGGGTGTGGACGGCGCCACTGGCCGAGTTCGACCCGGCCGGCGTGGACATGCTGACGACCGTCGTCGTGGGCTCGTCCACCACCCGCATGGTGGCCGGGCGGATGGTGACCCCCCGCGGCTACCGCTGGAGCTAGGTATCACACTGGTATCGTCCGGGCATGGCCATGACCCTACGGTTGACCGACGAGGAGACCGCGGCCCTGCGCAGGCGGGCCGAGCGGGAGGGCCGCTCGATGCAGAGCGTGGCGCGCGCGGCGATCGTCGAGTACGTCGAGCGCAAGGAGCACCGGGAGCGGGTCGTCGCCTCGTCGGCCGCCGGAGCGAAGTACTTCGACGAGGCGTTGCAGCGGCTCGGTGAGGCATGACGACCTTCCTCGACGTCGAGGACCTGCTGCTGATCGCACGCGACGCCGTCGGTGGCGGGTTCGCGGTGCGCGACCACGGGCTGCTCGCCTCGGCCGCCGCCCGGCCGCAGACCACGGTGTTCGGCGAGGACGCCTACCCGCCGCTGCACCTCAAGGCGGCGGCGCTGCTGCACTCCCTCACCTGCAACCACCCGCTCGTCGACGGCAACGAACGACTGGCGTGGTTGGCGACCTACGTGTTCCTCGATCTCAACGGCCACCGGGTCGTCGCGTCCCAGGACGACGTGGTCGAGCTGGTGCTGGCGGTCGCCGACGGCACGCTGCGCGAGGTCGACCAGATCGGCAAGCGGCTCGCCGCCTGGTAGCTGTCGCGGGGGTCACGGCGCTCGGCAAGCGGTCGGTGGCCGGGCGGCGGCTAGTCTCGTCGACGTGACCGGCCCCCTGCGGGCGGGCGCGCACCCGATCGAGGTCGAGTCCTACGCGATCCTGCGCGCCCGGCTCGACGTCTCCGACCTGTCGCCGCTGTCGCGGGCGGTCGTCGAGCGGATCGTGCACACCACCGCCGACCCCACCTGGGCGGGCGACCTGGCCTGCGACGAGGACGCGCTGCGGGCGGGCCGCGACGCGCTGCGCGCCGGTGCCCCGCTGGTCGTCGACGTGCGGATGGTCGCCGCCGGCATCACCGCGCACCCGTCGGTCGTCGCGCTCGACCTCGCGCCCGGCCCGGCGCCGGGGGGGAGCACGCGGTCGGCCGAGGGGATCCGCGAGGCCGTCCGCCGCCATCCCGTCGGCGCGGTGTGGGCGGTCGGCAACGCGCCCACTGCGCTGGCCGAGCTGCTGACCTGCGCCGCCGCGGGGCTGGTCAGCGCCCCGCTGGTGGTCGGCCTGCCCGTCGGGTTCGTCGGCGCGGTGGCGGCCAAGGCGGCGCTGCGGGCGTCCGGACTGGGGGCGGTGTCCAACCGGTCCGAGCGCGGGGGCGCGGCGGCCACGGCGGCCGCGGTGAACGCGCTGCTCTACGCCGGGGACGGCGCGTGACGGCCGGGCTGCGCGCGCCTGCGGAGGTCCGAACCGGCGCGCCGCCCCCGTTGCTGCTGGTCGGGCACGGCACCGTCGACCCGGCCGGGGTGGCCGAGTTCGCCGCGTTCACCGAGCGGGTGCGCGCCCGGATGGCGCCCGCGGGCGTCGACGTCGGCGGCGGGGTGATCGAGCTGTCGTCCCCGACGGTGCACGACGCCTGGTCGGCGCTGGCCGCCCGCGGGCACACGACGATGGCGGCCGTGCCGCTGGTCCTGGTCGCGGCCGGGCACGCCAAGGGCGACATCCCCGCGGCGCTGGCCCGCGAGCGGGTGCGCGACCCGCGCACCGGGTTCGTCCTCGGCCGCCCGCTCGGCCCGCACCCGGTGCTGCTCGACCTGCTGGACCGGCGGGTCGGCGCGGTGCTGCGCGACGCCGGCTGGGACGCCGGCGGCGTCACGGTGCTGCTCGTCGGCCGCGGCTCCACCGACCCGGACGCCAACGCCGAGGTGTGCAAGGTCGCGCGCCTGCTCCAGGAGGGCCGCGGCTACGCCGGGGTGGAGACGGCGTTCGTCTCGCTGGCCCGGCCGGACGTCGTCGCCGGCCTGGTCCGCTGCCACGCACTGGGCGCGCGCCGCGTGGTCGTCGCGCCGTACTTCCTGTTCGACGGGGTGCTGCCGCGCCGGGTCGCCGCCCAGGCCGCGGCGTTCGACGGCGCGGGCCTCGATGTCCGCACGGCCGGGTACCTGGGCGACTGCGACGCCCTGGCCGGGCTCGTCGGCGAGCGTTACGCCGAGGCGCTCGCCGGCGACATCCGGATGAACTGCGACACCTGCGCCCACCGCGTGCTGCTGCCCGGTTTCGAGGGCAAGCTCGGCGCCCCGCAGACCCCCCACCACCACCCGCACGACCCGACCCACGGGCACGGCCATGGGAACTGATCCCTACCTCGCCGGGCTTCGGCTCGCGGGCCTGCGCGTCGTGGTCGTCGGCGGCGGCTCGGTGGCGCAGCGGCGCCTGGCCGGGCTGCTGGCCGCGGGCGCGGACGTCGAGCTGGTCGCCCCGCAGTGCACCCCGGCCGTGGAGGGCATGATCGCGGCCGGTGAGCTGCGGTGGACCGCGCGCGGCTACCGCGACGGCGACCTCGACGGCGCCTGGTACGCCCTGGCCTGCACCGACGACCCGAGCGTGAACGCCGCCGTCGGCGCCGAGGCGCGCCGCCGCCGGGTGTTCTGCGTGCGCGCCGACGACGCGCCGACGGGCACTGCGGTGACACCGGCGGTCGGGCATCACGACGGGCTGACGGTCGGGGTGCTGGCGGGCGGGCGCCCGCGCCGGTCCGCGGCGGTGCGGACCGCGCTGGTCGAGGCGTTGCAGGCCGGCCTGGTCTCCGACACCGCCGACCCCGTGACGCCCGGGGTGGCGCTCGTCGGCGGCGGCCCCGGCGACCCGGAGCTGATCACCGTGCGCGGGCGGCGGGTGCTCGCCCGCGCGGACGTCGTCGTCACCGACCGGCTCGGCCCGCGCGACCTGCTCGACACCCTCGGCCCGCACGTCGAGGTGATCGACGCCTCGAAGATCCCCTACGGCCGGGCGATGAACCAGTCGCGGATCAACGAGCTCCTCGTCGCGCACGCCCGCGCCGGCCGGTTCGTGGTCCGGCTCAAGGGTGGTGACCCGTACGTCTTCGGGCGCGGCTTCGAGGAGGTGCTCGCCTGCGCGGAGGCCGGCGTGCCCGTCACGGTCGTCCCCGGGGTGACCAGCGCGTTCGCCGTGCCCGCCGTGGCGGGCGTGCCCGTGTCGCACCGCGGCGTCGCGCACGAGGTCGTCGTGGTGTCCGGGCACGTCGCCCCCGACGACCCGCGCAGCCTCGTCGACTGGCCGGCGCTGGGCCGGTTGCGGGGCACGATCGTGCTGCTCATGGCTGTCGAGCGGATCGGGGCGTTCGCCACCGCGCTGATCGACGGTGGCCGCTCACCGGACACGCCCGTCGCGGTGGTGCAGGACGGCACCATGCGCATCCAGCGCAGCGCCCGCGCCACCCTCGCCACCGTCGCCGCCGTGGTCCGGGAACGGGAGATCAACCCGCCGGCCGTGGTCGTCGTCGGTGCCGTGGCCGCGCTCGCCCCCGGGTGATCGCCGGGCCGCAGCGCCCGCCGCCGCCGCGAACCGGGGCGTGGCTGCTCCCGTGCCTGCTCGCCGCCCCGATGCTGCTCGCCGCCGACCTGACGGACCGCCGCGACCTGCTCGTCCCGCCCGCGCTCGCCCTCGCCTTCGGCGTGTGGGTGGCGCGCCGGCCCGACTGGCTCGCCGCGCGCGGGCAGATCGTGGTGCTCCCGGTGCTCGCGGCCGCGCTGGGGCTGGTCGCCACCCGGCTACCCGGGCCGCGCTGGGTGCTCGTCGCGGGCACGATCACCGCCGCCCTGCTGCTGTTGCAGCTCGCCCGGTGCCGGATCGCGCCGGTGCTCGCGGTGGCCGTGCTCCCGGTGGTGTTCGACGTCCGCGGCGTGGGCTACCTCGCCGCGGTGGCCGTGCTCGCGGCCGCCGTGCTCCTCGGTGCGGCGCTGCGCGCCGCCGCGTGCCTCGGAGACGTCCGCGCCGGTGTCATCGGGTTCGGGGCGCCGGGCGCGCCGGTCGCGCGCTGGCCGTGGCCCCGGGTCGGGGCGTTCTGGCTGGCCGCGGTCGCCTGGGCGGCTCTCGGCCTCGGGGTGCTCGGGCTGCCGCCGCTGGTGGCCGCCCCGCCGCTGTTCGTCGCGACCCTGGAGTTCGCCCTCACCGGGGGCCCGCCGCGGCGCGCGCTGCGGCGGTGCGGGCTGCTCGCCGCCGCGGCGACGACCGGCGCCTGCGCCATGCTGCTCGGGCCCCTCGACGTGCTCGCCGGCACCCTCGCCGTCGCCGTCGTGGCCCTGCTCGCCCGCTCTCTCGCCGAACCGCTCGCGCCGGCGTTCGCGGTCGCGCTCGTGCCGTTCGTCGCGGGAGTGGACGACCCGTGGCGGGCGCTCGCGTGCGTCGGGATCGGCGCCCTCGCCCTGCACGCCGGCACCTGGCTCGCGCTGGCCGGTGTGGCGAGGTGGCACGGAAGGCGGTTCAGCCGGCCGGCACCGTGACCACCACCGTCGTGCCCGCTCCGGGGCGTGAGCGCACGGTCAGCCGCCCGCCCACCAGCTCGGCGCGCTCGGCCATGCCGCGGATGCCGTAGCCGCCCGGGCGGGCGCCGTCGGCGGCGGTGTCGAACCCGGCGCCGTCGTCGCGGACCTCGAGGCGCACCCGCCCGTCGCGGACCTCGAACGCCAGGACGACCGAGCTGGCGCCGGCGTGCTTCTGCACGTTCTGCAGGGCCTCCTGCGCGATGCGGTACAGCGCGATCTCCACGTGCTCGGGCAGCCGTTGCTCCGACAGCGCGAGCGTCACCTCCGCGTCGGGCAGCGAGCTGCCCAGGCTCGCGAGCCCCCCGGCCAGGCCGAGGTCGTCGAGCACGGGGGGCCGGAGCCCGCCGATCGCGGCGCGCGCCTCGTCGACGGCGAGATCGGCGAGCCGGCGCGCCTGCGCGAGCTGCGCGGCTGCGTAGCCGGGCTCGTCGTGCATCGTCCGGGCCGCGGCGTCGAGGTGGTAGCCCAGCGTCACCAGCCGCTGGGAGATCCCGTCGTGGATGTCGCCCGCGAGCCTGCGGCGCTCGTTCTCCTGGGCGGCGATCACCTGCTCGGTGAACTGCTCGTGCGCGCGCTCGCGGGCGGCGAGGCCGCGGTGCAGCCGCGCGGCCTGCAACGCGCCCGCCACGAGCCTGCCGATGCCGGTGAGCAGCCGGACGTCGCGCTCGCTGAACGCGCGGCGGGTGACGGTGTGCACGTTGAGCACGCCCACCAGCCCGGCCGGGTCGCAGACCATCGGCACGGACACCATCGAGGTGAAGTCCTCGCCGCGCAGCGCCGCGATGGGGATATAGCGGGGGTCGTCGCGCTTGGAGTCGCGCAGCACGACCGGCTGCCCGTGCTGGGCGACCCAGCCGGTCACGCCCGAGCCGATGGGCAGCCGCACCCGCCCGACGTGGGCGTCGAACGGTGGGGTCGCGCCGGTGAGGCTGAGCGAGCGCCCGGCGTCGTCGAGGACGTGGACGAAGCAGACGTCGGTGCCGGTCGCGTCGGTGATCAGCCGCGCGACCGCGGCGGCCATGGGCTCGACCTCCGGGCCGGTCGAGGTGGCCTCGACGATCGCGAGCAGCAGCGCGTTCTCCCGTTCCAGGTCCGCGACGCGGTTGTGCCGCGCCGCGGCGCCGGTCACTGGAAGATCCCCTCGCGCAGCGCCACCGCGACCGCGCCCGCCCGGTCGCCCACGGCGAGCTTGCGGTAGATCGCCCGCATGTGGCTCTTCACGGTCTCGTCCCCGACGACGAGCCGGTGCGCGATGGCGCGGTTGGACAGGCCCGTGACCAGCAGGGCGAGCACCTCGCTCTCGCGGTGGGTGAGGCCGTGGCGGGCGCCGGGCCAGAACTCGCCGCTCTGCATCCGCGCCGCTGCGGCGACCGCGCGCCCCGCCATCGCCGCGTCGATCACCGTCTCGCCCGCGTGCACGAGCTCGAGCTGGCGCACCAGGTCCTCGCCGGTGATCCGCTTGAGCAGGTACCCCGCGGCGCCCGCGCGCAGGGCCTGGAACAGGTACTGGTCGTCGTCGTAGACCGACAGCAGCACCACGCGTCGCTCAGGCGTGCGGTCCCGCAGCATCCGGCACAGGTCCAGTCCGCTCGCGCCGGCCAGGCGCACGTCGCAGAGCACGATGTCGGGATCCAGCCCGTCCACGACCGACACCGCCTCGTCCGGGCCCTCCGCCTCGCCGACGACCCGCACCCGGCCCCGGAACGGCGCGAGCATCGCCTTGAGCCCGTGGCGCACCATCTCGTGGTCGTCCACGAGAACGAGGCGCAGCGGCGGCATGGCCGCGACCCTACGGCCGGGTGTGATCGGCGGCACAGCTTTCTCCCCCGGCCGACCCCATGCGCGGGGGACGCCCGCCGTGCCGCGGCCCCCCTAGCGTCGCCGGTATGGCGGACAAGGCGCTGCGCATGGCACGCGCGACGACGAACGGGGTGGCCCGGCGCCCGGTCATGCTCGCGATCGCGGGGGACAGCGCGGCGGGCAAGACCACGCTGACCCGCGGGCTCGTCGACGTCCTGGGCCGCGAGCGCTGCCTGTCGGTGTGCGTGGACGACTACCACCGCTACGACCGGTTCGAGCGTGCCTCGTTGCCGTTCACGGCCCTGCACCCGCATGCCAACCACTTGTCGATCATGGAGCAGCACCTGCAGCTGCTCGCCACCGGCCAGCCGGTGCTCAAGCCGGTGTACGACCACTCGACGGGCCTGCTCGCGCGCCCCGAGCTGGTGGAGCCCGCCGACTTCGTCGTCGTCGAGGGCCTGCTGCCGCTGCACAGCAGGCTCTCGCGGGCCTGCTTCGACGTGACGGTGTACCTCGACCCGCCCGAGCAGGTGCGCCGGGCGTGGAAGGTCGCCCGGGACACCCGCACCCGCGGCTACACCGCCGAGCAGGTGCACGCGGAGCTGGTGCGGCGCGAGGCGGAGTCCGAGGCGTTCGTCCGCCCGCAGCGCGACCACGCCGACGTCGTCGTGTCCTTCGCCCCGGTGCCCGGCCGCGCCGACCCGCCGGGCACGCCGTTGTCGGCGGAGCTGATGCTGCGCCCGACGCTGCGGCAGCCGGACCTCGCGGGCATCCTCGCCCCGCCACCGCACGAGTGCGCCCGCGGGATCGGCCTGCTCCCGTGGCCGAGCCCGGAGCAGGTGGCGGTGGCCGAGGCCGTCCGCTGCGAGCAGCACGCCCCCGGCCGGGCGCTGCACCACAAGCTGGGCCGGGACGCCGACGGGCGGCCCGTCGACCTGCTGCACGTGCACGGCTACGTCGCCGCGGCGCGCAGCCGCGAGGTGCAGCGCGCGATCTGGGAGTCGCTGGGGGAGCGCGGGGACGCCCCCGACGTGCTCGGCCGGATCGGGCCCGGGGTGCGCAGCGAGGCACTTGCCGTCACCCAGCTCCTGCTGCTGCACCAGCTCCTCGACGCCGCCCGGTAGCCGGCCCGGGCTGTGGGGTAGCCCACCCGGCGCCGGCCGGCCGGCTCAGTAGGGTCGATCTCGTGCACGTGACCGAGCGACTCACCGGCCCGCGCCCCGCCTTCTCCGTGGAGTTCTTCCCGCCGAAGGACGCCGACGGCGAGACCGACCTGTGGAAGGCCATCGACCGGCTCCAGCCACTGGATCCCGCGTTCGTCTCCGTGACCTACGGCGCAGGCGGCTCCAACCGCGACCGCACGATCCGCACCACGGCTCGGATCGTCGCCGACACCGACCTCGTCGCGATGGCGCACCTGACGGCCGTCTCGCACAGCGTGGACGAGCTGAGCGCGGTGCTGCTCGCCTACCGCGACGCCGGGATCGAGAACGTCCTCGCCATCCGCGGCGACCCCCCCGGCGACCCGCTGGGGGAGTGGACCGCCCATCCCGAGGGACTGACCTACGCCGGCGACCTGGTGGCGCTGGCCAAGCAGGTCGACCCGGGGTTCTGCGTGGGCGTGGCCGCGTTCCCGTACGGCCACCCGCGCTCGGCGGACCTCGACGCCGATCTGCGCCACCTGCTCGCAAAGATCGATACGGGCGCCGATTTCGCGATCACCCAGCTCCTCCTCGAACCGGACGGCTACCTGCGGCTGCGCGACCGGCTGACCGCCGCGGGCCGCGACCTCCCGGTGCTGCCCGGCGTCATGCCGCTGACGTCGGTGCGTACCTTGCGCCGCGGGCCGGAACTGTCGGGAGCCCCCCTGCCCCCGGGGCTGGAGGAGCGCCTCGCGCCGCACGCCGACGACCCGGCCGCTTTTCGCGCCGCGGGCCTGGACGTCACCACCGCGCTGTGCGCGGCGCTGCTCGCCGAGGGCGTCCCGGCGATCCACTTCTACACGCTCAACCGTTCCACCGCGACGTCGGAGATCGTGCACCGCCTCGGCCTGGGCGACTGAGGTTCGCCCCTGGCCCGACCGGAGATCTGCGTACCAGCAGTGTTCCCGCACCGCTGCGAACCGGCACACTCCTGCACGTGCGGGTGGGGACGGCGTGACCGCGCTGGTCCGGCGACGACGTGCGGGCCGCTAACTCGCCCGGCGCTGCTGTACTAAGCCTGGTCAGCGCGTCGTCGCGGCCCTGCCGGGCACCACCGCGGCCGTGCACCCGTCCGAGTGGCGGACGGCGGCATGACCGCTGCGCTGTGTGCAGTCGCCGAGAAACCGCCGGTCGGCGTACTGCCCTGCATGATCCCTGACCGCAGTGCCACCTTCCCCGGGCCGAGCTATCCCCTGCACGCCAGCCGTCACCCCGCCGCGCACCTGACCTGGATGAGGCTGCGCGGGCTGTCCGACCGGACCCTGCTGTGCCGGCGGCGCGCGGTCGCGATGCTCGCCGAGCACCTGGGCCACGACCCGGCCGAGGCCACCCACGACGAGCTGTACGGCTACCAGCAGCACCTGCGCGCCACCTCGGCGGCGCACCTGCGCTGGCACACCAGCCTGCTGCGGCCGTTCTACCGGTGGCTGGTCGCCGCCGGTCACCGTCTCGACGACCCGGCCGCGCTGCTGCCCAGCTCGCGCGCCCGCCGCGCGCTGCCCCGGCCGATGGCCGAGGCCAAGGTGATGGCCGCGGTCGAGGCGGCGTCGGCCCGGGTGCGGCCGTGGCTGCTGCTGGCCGGCTGGTGTGGTCTGCGCGCCGCGGAGATCGCGCACCTGCGCGTGGACGACTTCCACGTCGATGCCCACGACGGTCGGGTGTTCCTGCGGGTGGTCGGCAAGGGCGACCGGGTCCGTGACGTCGCCGTGCCGCAGTGGGTGTGGGCCGACATCGTGGCGGGTCTGCCCGAGACCGGGCGGGCCTGGCGGCGCCAGCGCCGCAGCCGCGGCGAGCTCGGCGTGGTCATGCCCAACCACGTGTCCAAGGTGTGCAACGCCTACCTCCGTTCGGTCGGCATCACCGACACCCTGCACACCCTGCGGCACGCTTCGGCACCGTCGCGCTGGAGGTCAGCGGCGACAACCTGGCGCTGGTGCAGGACGCCATGGGCCACGCCGACCCGCGCACCACCCGCATCTACGCCCACGTCAACCCGCGCCGGATGACAGCGGTCGTCGAGGCGCTGCCCGCCCCACCCAACCTCGCGCGCCTGGGCCTGGTCAGGGCACACCGGGGTGGGCGCTGGACCTGGGCGTCCAGCACGGCGTACACGGCGGCGAGCAGCTGGCGGCGCCGCGGTACCGGTGGCGGGCGGCGGTGGGGCAACAGCCATGGACCGCGGAGCCGGCGACCTGCCTGGTGACCCCGGACTTTCGGGTGCTGGGCCGGCCCCTCGGCGGTGGGTGCTCGTGCTGCCCGTTCTGCGGGATCGACTTCACCCCGGGCCCGGCGTCGTGAGGTGCGCGGGCCGGCGGGCGGACTGGCGACCCTGCGACGAGGCGGCCGTCGCGGTGGCCACCGTCGGCGAGCGGCTGGTGCTGCCGCTGTGCCCGCGCTGCGCGGGGCACGCCGAGCTGGTGCCGGATGTGGTGGTGCGGCCGCTGGCGCAGCGGCTGGCGCGCCGGCCGGCCTGACGTCGGGGCCTTTACGCCGTTAAGGGCCCCTGAGGAACGAGATCCCGAGTACCGGCCCATCGGGGGGTCGGGAAGTACACGGAGGTGGTCACACATGGCTGTGCACGTCATCGCGAACCAGAAGGGCGGGGTCGGTAAGACCACCGTCACCGTGCAGCTCGCGGCGCTGGTCGCGGACACGATCGGCCGGCGGGCTGGTGAGGTCCCGGTGCTCGGGGTCTCCACCGATCCGCAGGCGTCGATGCTTGAGTGGGCGCAGCGCGCGGGTGAGGCGCTGCCGTTCGACTTCGTCCAGTGCGACGACCCGGCCGCGCTGGCCGGGCTGCGCGGGCATCTGGGCCGCTACGCCCACATCTTCGTGGACACGCCGGGTTCGCTGGACCAGCAGGACGTCCTGCGCCAGGTGCTCGGGCAGGCCGACCAGGTGATCGTGCCGGTGGAGCCGGAGCCGTTGGCGTTCGCGCCGGCGGCGCGCACGATCCGCGAGGTGATCGCGCCGAGCGGGGTGCCGTTCCGTGTCCTGGTCAACAACTGGGATCCGCGCGACGGCGTGGTGGACATGGAGGAGACCCAGGCGTACCTGGCCGCCAAGGGGTTCCCGACGTTCACCACGGTGGTGCGGCACTACAAGGTGCACGCGCGGGCCGCGGTCGCGGGCCTGACCGCGGAGCGCTACCCGCCGAACCGGGTGTCGCTGCAGGCGCGAGAGGACTTCCTGCGGCTGGTGTGCGAGGTGCTCGGCGCGAACGGGCAGCCGCCACGGCACGCCCTTAACGCAGTTAGCGGTGCGCGCGCCGTGGACACGCCGACCGCGCGGGTGCGCTGCGTCGTCGCCGCTGGCGGGGACACCGTGAACGGCGTTAAGGGCGTGCGCTGATGGGGCGGCGAGTCAGCTTCGGGTGCTGGCCGACGAGGACGACGTCGCGCCGCACCCAGGGCTGCGTGTGGCGACGGTCGGGCGCGGCACGGGGCAGCGGGCGGTGCCGCTGGGCGACGTCGCGCCGAACCCGCTGAACAAGCGGTCGCCCGGCGAGGACGACGAGATCGCCGCGATGGCCGAGTCGATCCGCGCGCTCGGCGTCATTCAGCCGCCGGTCGTCTGCTCGTCCTCGGCGTACCTCGCTGCGTTCCCGGACCAGCGCGCCGGCCTGGCCGTTAACGGCGTTAACGCCGCGTGGGTGGCGCTGATCGGCAACCGACGTCTTCGCGCCGCTCGGTTCGTAGGGCTGGCCGAGGTCGAGGTCGTCGTGAACGACGAGCAGGTCAGCTAGATGTGGGAGGTGATGCTGGTCGAGAACGGGCAGCGGCGGGATCTGCCGCCGTGGTTGGAAGCCGAGGCGATGGAAGAGGCGCTACGCGCGGCTGGGATCTCGCAGGCCGAGCTGGCGCGGCGGATCGGCAAGTCGGGCGCGTACGTCACGCAGCGCCTGGCACTGCTCCGCCTCGTGCCGGAGCTGCGGAGTCTGCTCGAGGCCGGTGAGCTGACCGTCGAGCAGGCCCGCCAGCTCGGGGACCTGTCCTCCGGTGAGCAGCGGGCGATCGCCGCGGCGGGCAGGCCATACCGGCGGCGCGACGTTAACGCCGTTAACGCCGGCTCCCGTCCACGCACGATCCGGGTCACCACGCCGGCGGCGGCGGAGTCCATCCGCCAGCGGTTCGAGCCGTCGGAGCTTGCCGAACTGATCGAGCTACTCGCCGCGGCGCTCGGTTACGACGCGGTTGTGCTCGACGATGACCAGAACATGGTGGTCGTCAACCGCTCGGTGCTCACCGTCACCGCAGCGCCGGGAAGGTAGTCCCCCGATGCGCTGGTTGCCGCGCGACCCCTGGGCCCGGATGGACCGCCGCGCCGGCCTGGCCGCCCAGATGGTGCCCGCCCAGACAAAGCGAGACCTCGCTGCCGCCGTCGCTGCCGCCCGGTCGTTCGAGGAGCTGCCCGACTGGGCCCAGCAGGCCATCCTGGACGCCGAACGCGCCTACGACGCCCACACCGGCGCCGACCAGGTCGATCTCGACGAGCTGCCCGACTGGGCGCGCGACGCGCTGCGCCGCGGCGAGAGCGCCGGCTGAACCTGCGGCACGCCGCCCGCCCCCTCGGCGGGCCGGTGTAAGCAAGCGCCCACACGCCGGATTCGAGTGGCCCCCGAGTGGCCCCGCCGAATCCTCTAGCCCCCCTTTACATTGCTCTCTAGGGGGGCTAGAGCTATCGTCGTGGTCAAGGCGAT
The DNA here is from genome assembly GCA_052387455.1 of Pseudonocardia sp. Taxonomy (GTDB): domain Bacteria; phylum Actinomycetota; class Actinomycetes; order Mycobacteriales; family Pseudonocardiaceae; genus Pseudonocardia. The sequence continues at coordinate 17,034 of JBQTJE010000174.1, read as the reverse complement.
GAAGTTGCGGGAGGTCGAGGCGGCCCTGCTGGCACGCGAGTGCCGGGTGCTGTCGGACCGGGGCCCGCACACGAAGTGGGGCTGCCCCTGCGGCGCGCACACCGCGCCGGTGCCGCGCCACGTCGTCGTGTCGCCCGGCGTGGTCCGCAGCATCGGCAGGCGCATGGCGTGCCTGCCGGAAGGGTGGTTGCAGTGAGCGGGTTCGTGGTGGCCGCGCGCCGGTGGGCCCGCGGGTGGGAGCTGCACATCGTCGACGAGCACGGCGCCGAGGTCGGGGTGACCCAGTCGCGCAGCCTCGCCGGCGCCGAGGTGATGGTCCGGGACTACCTGGCGCTGGACCACGACGCCGATCCGGACTCGTTCGTCGTGCAGGTGCGGGCCGATCTCGACGACGACCTGGTCGCGCGGGTGACCGCGGCGCGGGAGGCGACTCAGCGCGCCGAGCAGGCCCAGCGGGACGCGGCCGAGCAGACCCGCGCGGTCGCGCGCGCGCTGCGCGACGCGGGGCTGTCCGGTGCGGACATCGCGGCGGTGCTCGGGGTGTCGCCCCAACGGGTGTCGCAGCTGCTCGGCGCGGTCGGGCGTGCGATGCCGCGCCCGCGGGCGGAGACACCGCCGGCGGCCGGCGCGCGGCGCCGAGCCTGATCCGCTGAGACGCCGAAGCGGCCCGTCAGCTGCGCGATGCAGCTGGCGGGCCCCCGGGGTGCGTCGGGCCCGGCGGGCGGCGGTGGTGGTGGCGGCCTTCGCGGGCGAGCAGTGTGGTCGCGGGCACCGGCGGGGTCGCTGCTCGCGCGCGCCGCGCGGGGCGGGCCGGCGGCGGGTGGCGGCGAGGTGGGTGAGGACCTCCTCGAGCAGCGCGGTGCCGCGGGGGATGAGGGGTTCGCCGGTGGCGCTGCGGGGGTCGTCGAGGGGGGTGACGGTGTGTTCGCCGAGCGCGGCGGTGCGCCGCCCGGCGAGCAGGGTGGTGGCCGCGGTGCACGCCGCGGCCGCGGCGCCCAGGGCGATGCCGAGTGCGTCGAGCTGGGCGTGGGTCAGGGCGCCGGCGGTGAGCAGCGCGGTGAGGATCGCGCCGGCGGCGGCGGGGACGCGGCTGGCGGTGTCGGCGGCCGCGCGCAGCGGCCGCGGGCGTGGGTCGGTCACGCCAGGCCCAGGGCGCGGTAGGTGGCGGGTCCGACGACGCCGTCGGCGGTGAGGCCGCGGCGGGCCTGCCACGCGCGCACGGCGGCCTCGGTGCCCGGGCCGAAGATCCCGTCGGCGCTCGCGCCGATGATGCGTTGGACCGCGCGGACGTCCTCGCCGGTGCTGCCGCGGCGGATCGTGGGGCGGGCGGTGGGCGGCGGTGCGGGGTCAGCGGAACCGGCGGCGATTCCCCAGTCGGCGGTGGAGTCGAACCCGGCGGGATCGCGGGTGAACGAGACGTGGCCGTGCGCCTTGTGCGGGTTGGATCCGCGGTACCGCCGCCACCCGGACCACCGCCACCGCCGGTGCGGCGCTACTGGTCGCCGCCCGGGTCTCCACCTCCGGGTGGCGGTTGAGCTTGATGTCCACGCCGCGCTCGGTGAGGTCGGCGACCTGGATCGGGTTGTTGCGGGTGCGCCACTCGTAGTCGCGCGCGGTGAGCAGCGCCGGCAGCCGCAGCGTCACGGTGTCGTCCTTGGCGCCGGCGAAGTGGGCGCGGCCGTAGCTCCACACGGTGCGCGGGAGCACGATCTCGCGCTGCAGCAGCGCGAGCGCGGTGCGCAGGATCTTCGTGGGCTTCAGGAAGGTGTGCGGCACGGGAACCTCCTAGAGGTCGTCGGGGTGAACCGCGAGCGGCTCCGTGCCACGGGCCGTGCGGAGGGGGTCTATCGCCACCGGGCGACGCGGGCCGCGACCTTGCGCGGATCCTCGTCCGGTAGCTCTTCGGGGTCGGCGCCGCCGGTGGGCAGCCGTTCGCTGGGCCGGCGCGTGGGGGGTGCCGCGCCGGGCGCACCACTGGGCAGCTCGGCGAGGAACGCGTCGGCGTCGGCGGCCAGCTAGGCGTCGGTGGTGCCGACCAGCCGGGCGCACTGCGTCGGCGTCAGTCCCTTGGCCAGCCCGACGTCCAGGCGCGTCAGCCGGCCATCGGCGGTCTCGGCGCGGTTCTTGTAGGTGTCGCGGTCGCCGGTGAGCCGTTCGGTCTCGCTCTGCCCGGCCCGGGTGTGCTCGTCGACCTTGGTCTTGTAGCCGTCCCGGTCGGTCCTGGCCTGCGCGACCTCGCCGCGCAGGTTCTGGATCAGCGCCCACGCCCGGACGGGGTCGAACTGCTCGTCCGAACCCCACGGCGGCGCCGGCGGGGCGCCATCAGCCGGTGGCTGGCCGCCCGGCGGCTCGCCGGGACCGGGCGGGGCGGCGGGATCGGGGCCGGCGCCGCCCTGCGGCTGCCCAGCCAGTGGTGCGCTCATGATGGTGGCCCTCCTGGGGCTCGTACGGTGCGGTCCTCCCGCCGACCTGGGCGGGTGAGCATGACGAAGGCCCGACCTGGTCAGTCAGGGTCGTCGAGGTGGTGCTGCGCCGGCGACTGCCCGGCTTGCGGAGTCTGCGGCGAGATCAGCCAGCGGTATCGAGCAACAGCAGCGCTCTCGCCGTGGCCAGGGCCTGCTCGGCGGTGGCGGACACGTGCTCGTGGCCCATCAGCGCCTCAGCGTCCGACGAGTTCATGCTGCAGCCCCACTCGGCGCCGATGCCCTGCACCACGACATGGTCTCGACCGCGCACGACCGTCACATCGACCGCGCCGGACGGGAGCCGCACGGTCGAGACGCGCGCTCCTGCGGCGGCGAGCTCGCGGGCGAACAGGTCGAACGGATCGGCGCTCACGCGGCGCCTGCCGGAGCGAGCGCCCGGATCGCGACGGTGCGCCCGTCCGGATCGCTCAGCAGGTGCTCACCTGCCGCCAGCGAGCTAGCGGCGACGTCGAAGCCGAGTCGGATCCGCCCCGTCGCATCGCCTCGGCCGGCCGGGTAGAGCTCGAGCACCAGGCCTGAGGGGAGCACGGCTGCGTAATGCACGGGCCCCTGGCCGTGCTGCTCGCGGACCAGGGGCAGGCCGAGGTCGGAGTAGAACTTGCGGCAGGCATTGAGCCGGTCAGTATAGATCACCAGGAGCGTGTGGGCGCGCACTGCCTGTTCTGCCTGGTTCTGCTCAGCCATCCCCGCCCCCGCGCTTGCGGTAGACCTCGGCGCCGTCCCGTGTGGTGATCCGGATCGCCCCACCCGCCGTGGTGTCGATCACGTTACCTCTGGTGCGGGCGGTGAGCGAGCCGTCGTCGTGGCGGGTGATGAAGTCCTCCCGCGGTGGGTACATGCGCCCATCCCACTTCAGCCCCGGGTTGGGGTCGCGGGCCACGCCGCTGTCCTCGTCCTCGACCTGGTCGAGGGTGGAGGCGATCTGCTCGATCGCCTCCTGGGCGGTGCGGGCTGGGCGGAGCGTGTCGAGTCTCCGGTACAGCTCGGCCAGGCGCTGCTTGGGCGACATCGTGGGGCCGGCAGCCGGGGCGTCGGGACGCCCCGGCTGCTGTCGGCCCTCGCCGATCGCGCGGCGGAATGCCCGGCGGGCGTCGGCGCCGGACAGCCCGCCCGTGGAGTCGGCCCACAGCTGAGCAGGCCACGGCACGGGCTGACCGGCTGCACCTTGAACGGCACGGGTGCCTCCCAACCGTCGGCCGGTGGTCGCGGCCGCGGCGGCGGTGACCAGCCGGCGCAGCCGGGTCCGGCGGCGCAGCATCGCTGCGCTGGCCGCGCTGGCCGCGCTGGCCGCGCTGGCCGCGCGGCGTGCGCGGCGGCGGCCTCACGTTGGGTCTTGGCCTGGTGGTCGGGTCGGCATCAGCGCCAGCCGCCCGTGACGGCGACCGCATGGCAGGTTACCTTGACATGCCAAAGTGACAGGTTAACCTGTCACTATGGAGATCGCGGACAGCGCCCGGAATCACGGGATCGCCGACGCCGACATCGTGCACGCCGTGCGCAATGCCATCCGGGTGATCTCCGAGGGCGACCGCGACCTGTACATCGGCGCCGACCGCGGCGGTCGCCTGCTGGAGGTCGTGGTGCTCGACGACGAGGTGCCCGCCGCGATCCACGCCATGCCCCTGCGCCGCAAGTTCTACGACCGACTCTGAAGGTGATGACGATGCCACGTACCCCTGCCCAGCTCCACCAGGCCGCGCTCGACGCCGAGCGCTGGCTCGATTCCCTTGACCCCGACGCCATCAGCTCGCCCGACGCCGACGCGTCCGACCTGCGCCGCATCGGCCGCGCGGTGGTCGATGGCGCACGCGTCGAGGCCGAGCTGGCCGAGGCTGTGGCCGGCGCTCGTGCGAACGGCCGCAGCTGGGGTCAGATCGCGGCGATCCTCGGGGTGTCGCGCCAGTCCGCGCGCGAGCGGTTCGGCGACGTCGCCGCCGAGGCGGCCGCGCCGGCGCCACGTGAGCCCAGCGACGTCCCGACGTCCACCGGGCCGCGGTAGCCGCCGGGCCTGGCGTCGGTGTCAGTCCAGCTCGAGCGTGCGCAGGTCACCGTGCACGAAGTCGCCGGTGAACGTGGCGCCGGAGACGTCCTCGGCCGGCAGGTTGCGGATCGCGTCCTGTAGGACCGTCGCGCGCACTCGCTGTCCTCGTTGTTCGTCGTGCTGTTGATGTGCCCGCCGGCGTCCAGGTCATCGGGGTTGGGTCCTCCGGGTCGCGTGCCGTCGGCTCGGGCGCGTTCGGTGCGCGGCGAGCAGTTGCTCGGCGGTGCTCCCGGGGTGTGGCTCCGCGGGGCGTCGCCGCGCTGGCCGCGGCCGCGCGGCGCGCGCGGCCGCGGCCTCGCGTTGGGTCTTGGCCTGGTGGTGCGGGCCGCACAGCGACCACAGCGCGCTGTCGTGGTGGTCGTGCGGGTCGTCGCGGTGGTCGACCTCGCGGGCCGGAGCGCCGCACTCGCCGCCGTGGGTCAGCGGCCAGCGGCAGCGGTGCCCGTCGCGGCCTAGGACGCGGCGGCGGCGGGCCGACCAGTCGGGGGGCAGCTGCGCGCGCCGGTCGCTGCTCGACCACGCCACCGACGCTCAGCCGCCGCCGGTGATCTCGCGGGCGACGATCGCGACCCGGTCCAGCTCGCGGGCGTAGTCGAGCAGGCCCAGCGACTCCCACACCATCATGTCCGGTGAGCTCAGCGAGTGCAGCGCCCGCTCGCCGTCGACGGTGATGACCTCGGCGACCGCGACGTAGCGGACCAGCGCGTCACCGTCGTGGTGGCGGTGGAGCTCGCGAGCGATCGCGGAGTGCACGCGGTCGCAGAGCAGGCGCCCCGCCGCGTCCGCGGTGTGCTCGTCGGCGGCCATCGCGGACCTCCCGTCGCGGGGACGACGCGGGGGACCGGGCCGGCAAGCGGGGCTGATCGGCGGACGTGGGCACACCTGTGCCAGGGCGGAAGGTACACCGGGTGATCCGCTGAGCCCAGCAGCGCCACAGCTCCGCATTTCAGCAGCTCCGCATTTCAGCAGCTCCGCACCTCAGCAGTCCCGTAGCCCAGGCGATCAGTCGGCGGCGGCGGCGGGCGGCCTGGAACCCGAGCAGGTCCCCGACGCGGTAGCGCACGCCGTCGTCGGTGCGGATCGAGCGCAGGCCCTCGTCGGCCCACTTGTCGATGGTGCGTTCGCTGACCTCGCACAGCTGCGCGGCCATCGGCACCCCGATCAGCTCGTCGGCGTCCAGGGCGAGCCGGCGCGCGCAGACCCAGCCCTGCCCGCGGTCGCGCAGCTCGGCGTCCAGTCGCGCGGCGCGGTCCGGGGCCAGCTCGAGCAGCTGGGCGCGGTAGGCCTGCGCGACCCGCCGCGCCCGTTCCAGCGCGGTGTCCGCGGGCCACGGCCAGGGCAGCGGTGGGCGGCGGCGCGGGCTCACCGCTGCATCACGTGAATGATCAACAGGTGCGCGGGCAGCACCACGCCGATGATCTCCAGTTCGACGCCGCGTCAGCGTCGACTACGCAGGGGTCGCAATCTCATCAACCGGCGTTGAAGTACTTCGCCTCCGGGTGGTGGGCGACGAGCGCGTCGGTGGACTGTTCGGGATGCAGCTGCAGTTCGTCGGACAGCTCCACCCCGATCCGGCCGGGCTCCAGCATCTCGACGATCTTCGCCCGGTCGTCGAGGTTGGGGCACGCGCCGTAGCCGAAGGAGTAGCGGGCACCGCGGTAGCCGAGCTTGAAGTACTCCGCGACGCTCGCCGGGTCCTCCGCCGCCACGGCGCCGCCCGCGGGGAACGTCAGCTCCTCGCGGATCCGCCGGTGCCAGTACTCGGCCAGCGCCTCGGTGAGCTGCACGCCCAGGCCGTGCACCTCCAGGTAGTCCCGGTAGGCGTCCTTGCTGAACAGCTCGTTCGCGTAGCCGGCGATCGGCTGCCCCATCGTGACGAGATGCAGCGGCAGGACGTCGACCTCGCCGCGCTCGACCGCGCGGTCCCGGGGCCGCCAGAAGTCGGCCAGGCACAGGTGGCGGTCCCGGCGCTGCCGGGGGAACGCGAAGCGGTACCGCTCGGCGGCGTCCGGCCGGGCGTCGTCGAGCACCACCAGCGAGTCGCCGTCGGCCACCGCGGGGAAGTACCCGTAGACGACGGCCGCGTGGGCGAGCACTCCCTCGGTGGACAGCCGCTCCAGCCAGTACCGCAGGCGGGGTCGCCCTTCGGTCTCCACCAGCTCCTCGTACGACGGCCCGGCACCGGCGCGGGCTCCGCGCAGGCCCCACTGGCCCAGGAAGAGGGCGCGCTCGTCGACCATCCCCGCGTAGTCGCCCAGCGCCACCCCGCGCACCACGCGCGTACCCCAGAACGGTGGCGCCGGGATCGGGTTGTCGTCGGCGACGTCGGAGCGCGCCGGCAGCGGCCCGGCCTCGGCCGCCTCGGCCGCCCGCCGCTTCGCCGCCACCCGCTGGGACTTCTCGTGCCTGGCCTTCCGCTCGGCCTTCGCCGCCTCCTCGGCCTCGTCCGCAGTGTCGTCGCCCCGCCCGCCCCCGCCGCGCAGGTGCGCCATCGTCGCGTCCATCAGCCGCAATCCCTCGAACGCGTCGCGGGCGTAGGAGACGCGCCCGTCGTACACCTCCGACAGGTCGTTCTCGACGTAGGAGCGGGTGAGGGCAGCGCCGCCCAGCAGCACCGGGACCTTCGCGGCCACCCCGCGGGAGTTCATCTCCTGCAGGTTCTCCTTCATGATCACCGTGGACTTCACCAGCAGCCCCGACATGCCCACGGCGTCGGCCCGATGCTCCTGCACCGCCGAGAGGATCGTCGAGATCGGCTGCTTGATGCCGAGGTTGACCACGCTGTAGCCGTTGTTGGTGAGGATGATGTCGACGAGGTTCTTGCCGATGTCGTGCACGTCGCCCTTGACCGTGGCGAGCACGATCGTGCCCTTGCCCTGGTCGTCCTCGGCCTTCTCCATGTGCGGCTCCAGGTACGCCACCGCGGTCTTCATCACCTCGGCGCTGGCCAGCACGAACGGAAGCTGCATCTGGCCCGACCCGAACAGTTCGCCGACGGTCTTCATCCCCGACAGCAGCGTGTCGTTGATGATCTCCAATGCGGGTCGCTGCGCCAGCGCGGCGTCCAGGTCGGCGTCCAGGCCCTGCTTCTCCCCGTCGACGATCCGGCGCTCCAATCGCTCGAACAGCGGCAACCCGGCGAGCTCCTCGGCCCGGCTCGCCCGCGCCGACGACGCCGAGACGCCCTCGAACAGCTCCATGAACCGGTTGAGCGGGTCGTACTGAGTTCCGTCCGGCCCGGACCGCCGCCGGTCGTAGACGAGGTCGAGAGCCACGGACCGCTGCTCGTCGTCGATCTTGGCCATCGGCAGGATCTTGGCGGCCGACACGATCGCGGTGTCCAGCCCGGCGTTCACGCACTCGTGCAGGAACACCGAGTTGAGCACCTGGCGGGCGGCGGCGTTGAGCCCGAAGGAGACGTTGGAGATGCCCAGCGTGGTCTGCACCTCGGGGTAGCGGCGCTTGAGCTCGCGGATGGCCTCGATCGTCTCCAGCCCGTCGCGCCGGACCTCCTCCTGCCCGGTAGTGATCGGGAACGTGAGGGTGTCGACGGCGATGTCCGACACCCGCATTCCGTGGTTGGCGACCAGGTCGTCGATGGTGCGCGCGGCCACCCGCACCTTCCACTCCGCCGTGCGGGCCTGCCCCTCCTCGTCGATGCACATGACGACGACGGCTGCCCCGTGCTCGCGGACCAGCTCCATCGCCCGCTGGAAGCGGGAGTCCGGCCCGTCGCCGTCCTCGTAGTTGACGGAGTTGACGATGCAGCGCCCGCCCAGGCGCTCCAGTCCGGCGCGGATCACCTCCGGCTCGGTGGAGTCGAGCATCACCGGCAGGGTGGACGCGGTGGCCAGGCGGCCGGCCAGCTCGGCCATGTCGGCGGTGCCGTCGCGGCCCACGTAGTCGATGCACAGGTCGATGAGGTGAGCGCCCTCGCGGGTCTGGTCGCGGGCGATGTCGACGCACGCCTCCCAGTCCTGGGCGAGCATGGCGTCGCGGAACTTCTTGGACCCGTTGGCGTTGGTGCGCTCGCCGATCATCAGCACCGACGTGTCCTGCTGGAACGGGACGGGCGCGTAGAGCGAGCTGACGCCAGGCTCCGGACGCGGGTGGCGGGGCGCGGGCGTGACGTCGTGCAGCGCGTCGACGACGGTGGTGATGTGCTCGGGCGTGGTGCCGCAGCAGCCCCCGACCAGTCGCAGCCCGTACTCGCGGACGAACGACGCCAGCGCTTGCGCCAGCTCGTCGGGGGTGAGCGGGTACTCGGCGCCGTTCGGGCCGAGCTGCGGCAGGCCCGCGTTGGGCATCACCGACAGCGGGATCCGCGACTGGCGGGCCAGCGTGCGCAGGTGCTCGCTCATCTCGGCGGGGCCGGTGGCGCAGTTGAGGCCGATGAGGTCGATGCCGAGCGGCTCCAGCGCGGTGAGCGCGGCGCCGATCTCGCTGCCGAGCAGCATCGTGCCGGTGGTCTCGACGGTCACCTGGGTGATCAGCGGGATGCGCCGGCCCTCGGCGTCCATCGCGCGGCGCATGCCGAGGATCGCCGCCTTGGCCTGCAGGAGGTCCTGGCAGGTCTCGACGACGAGCGCGTCGGCGCCGCCGGCGAGCAGCCCGCGGCCGCACTCGGTGTAGGCGTCGCGCAGGGTCGCGAACGCCTCGTGGCCCAGGGTCGGCAGCTTCGTGCCGGGGCCGACCGAGCCGAGCACCCACCGGTCCCCGCCCATCTCGTCGGCAACGCGGCGCGCGATCGACGCACCCTTCTCGGCAAGTTCGCGGATGCGCTCGGGGATGTCGTACTCGGCGAGGTTGGGCAGGTTCGCGCCGAACGTGTTGGTCTCGACGGCCTCGGCGCCGGCCTCGAAGTAGGCGCGGTGGATGCGCGCGACGACGTCCGGGCGGGTGTCGTTGAGGATCTCGTTGCAGCCGTCGAGCCCGGCGAAGTCGTCGAGTACCAGGTCGGCGGCCTGGAGCATGGTGCCCATGGCCCCGTCGGCCACGACGACACGGTGGGCGAGCGCGTCCATCAGGGTCGATTCGGACGAGCTGGGGTCGGACGAGCTGGGGTCGGGCGAGGTCAGCGTCGGCGGCACCGGCTCAGGCTAACCGGTCACCTGTTGCTTTCCACAGCTCAGATCCCGCTGGTATGGCGCTTTCCACAGCTCGCGCGTCACCCGACGAACACACCGACACCGTTGCCGATCAGCCGGGGCGAGGAGTCCGAGGGGTCGTTCACCACCGTCACCCTGCTGGCCCCCGGCGGGCGGAAGACCAGCGTGGACGACCCGCCGCCGTCGAGGTTGACCGCGTCGTCGATGCCCATCCCGGCGAGCAGCGTCGCGAACTCGGGCAGCGTCGTGCCGGCGCTGTCGCTCTGCCGGCCGTCGACGGTGACGAGGAAGACCTTCCGCCCGTCGGCGCTCAGGCCCACCGCGCTGCGCGGGGCGCGCTCGCGGTTGGCGATCGGGTTGTCGATCGCCTGCCCGTCGCGGACGATCGGCATCCCGCCGATGGCCAGCTGCGGCGCCACCCCGCTGCCCGGTTCCAGCGCGTAGTCGACCTCCACCGCGTCGCCCTCCTGGAGCGCGCGCAGCGCCTGCGCCCCCTGCTCGCGGCCGAGCAGCGCCACCTCGCCGGGCTTGAGGGTTCCTGCGCGCGGCGCGGTCGCCGAGATCACCACGCCGTCGCGCACGAGGACCTCGACCTGGTCGGCCGCGCAGGCCGCGGTGCGGTCCTCGTCGGTGCCGCACAGCGTCCGGCCCCGGTCGTACTCGCCCCACGCCGCGGTGAACACCCCGATCCCGCCGACCGGCACCGCGTGCTGGTTGAGCGCGCCCACCGGCAGCGTGCCCGCCGGCCCCCGTACCTCGCCCACCAGCCGGAGGCGGTCGATGCGCGCCACCCCGTCGGCGCCGACGGTGAACGCGTAGTCGGGCTCGGCGCCCGCGACCGGCGGCGCGGCCCGGCGGCCCTGCGGTACCGCGGCCTTGAGGGGCTGGCCGTCCATCACGGCAGGCCCCGCGGGCGCGTTGCTCCGGCCGATGTCGAAGAAGTCGCCGTTGATCGCGGCGACCGCACCCGCGTCGTTGGCCATGCTCGCCACCGAGGCGCGGGCGGCGACCACGCCGGGCGTCACCAGCTCGGCACGCACCCTGGGCTTGCCCAGATCGACCTCCACGACGTCGCCGATCACCGGCCGGCCGCCCACCGTCGCCGTGAACTCCCGGTGCGCGACCCCGTCGTAACCCGCGGGCGCCGCGACCGCCGAGCCCACGAAAGCCGTCGCAGCGACCATCGCCACGACGAGAATGGTCGAGCCGCGTCGAACCGTCGCTTGCACACGCACCCCCACACGAGTGATCAACAGGCGGGCATCCCATCACAGGACGACGCCAAGGTGGGGGAGCCGCGCCAGAAAGGCCCGAATCGGGTGACGTAACCCCGCCGCGAAAGAGGGAGCAACCTCACCAGCGGTGCCGGGGCGCCGCGCGTTGACCTGGTCGGCAGGGTGTGTTCTCGTTCCTGCGACGGCAGTGCGAGGAATCCGGTGAGAATCCGGCGCGGTCCCGCCACTGTCACCGGTGCCCACGCAGCGCGGTCATCGGGAGCCAGACACTCGCCGCCGTCACCAGTCCCGAGAGGGGAAGGCGCGGACCTTCCCGAGGAGGCGCCGTGCCCCCCGTCCTGCTGCTGTCACCCGTCCTGCTGCTGTCTACTGCGGACACCGAGCTGCTGGCCGCCCGCCGGTGCGGCGAGGTCTACCGAACGGCCAACCCCGCCCGGGTCGACCTCGACGGCCTTCCGGCGCTGCTCGACGGCGTCGCGGTGGTGGTGCTGCGCCTGTTGGGTGGGCGCCGGACCTGGCCCGAGGGGGTGGCCGCGTTGGTGGCATCGGGCCTGCCGGTGGTGCTGCTGGGCGGGGAGAACGAGCCGGACGCGGACCTGATGGGGCGTTCGACGGTTCCGGCCGGGGTCGTCTCGGAGGCGCTGGCCTACCTCGCGGCGGGCGGGCTGGGCAACATGGCCGAGCTGCACCGTTTCCTCTCCGACACGCTGTTGTTCACCGGCGTCGGGTTCGCCGCGCCCGCGCCGGCGCCCGAGTTCGGGGTGCACGGTTCGCGAGCCCAGGATCCGGCGCGACCGACGGTGGGCGTCGTGTTCTACCGGGCCCACGAGCTGTCGGGGAACACGGCGTTCGTCGACGTGCTGTGCGACGCGGTCGAGGCGCGGGGGGCGAACGCGCTGCCGGTGTTCTGCGGCTCGCTGCGCGGCGCGCCGGCGCCGCTGATGGAGCTGCTCGGCCGGGCCGACGCCCTCGTGGCGACGGTGCTGGCCGCCGGAGGTGCGGTGGCGTCGCAGGCGAGCGCGGGCGGCGACGAGGACGCCTGGGACGCCGGGGCACTGGCCGCGCTGGACGTGCCGGTCCTCCAGGGCCTCTGCCTGACGACGCCGCGCGCGACCTGGGCGGCGTCCGACGCCGCGCTGTCGCCGATGGACGCCGCCATGCAGGTGGCGATCCCCGAGTTCGACGGCCGGATCGTCACGGTGCCGTTCTCGTTCAAGGAGACCGCACCGGGCGACGACCTGCCCGTCTACGCCGCCGATCCGGAGCGGGCGGCCCGGCTGGCGGGCCTCGCGGTGCGCCACGCCTCGTTGCACCGCACGCCGGTGGCCGACCGGCGGCTCGCGATCGTCCTGTCGAGCTACCCCACCAAGCACGCGCGGGTGGGCAACGCCGTCGGGCTGGACACGCCCGCGTCGGCGGTGGTGCTGTTGCGCGCCCTACGCGCTGCCGGCTACACGGTGGGGGAGTTCCCGCAGGACTCCGACGAGCTGATCCACACCCTGATCGCCGCGGGCGGGCACGACGTCGAGTGGCTCACCGAGGAGCAGTTGCGAGCCGCGCCGTCCCGGGTGCCGCGCAGCGCCTACCGCGAGTGGTTCGACGACCTGCCGCGTGGGCTCACCGACGGGATCCGCGAGCACTGGGGCGAGCCGCCCGGTGCGCTCTACGTCGACGGCTCCGGTGACGGTGCCGCGATCGTCCTGGCGGCGCTGCGGTTCGGCAACGTGCTGCTGATGATCCAGCCACCGCGCGGCTTCGGGGAGAACCCGGTGGCGATCTACCACGACCCGGACCTGCCGCCGTCGCACCACTACCTCGCGGCCTATCGCTGGCTGGAGGCCGGTGTCGAGGACGGCGGCTTCGGCGCCGACGCGGTGATCCACCTCGGCAAGCACGGCACCCTGGAATGGCTGCCCGGCAAGGGACTGGGCCTCGGCGCGGGCTGCGCGCCCGACGCGGTGCTCGGCGAGCTGCCGCTGGTCTACCCGTTCATCGTCAACGACCCGGGCGAGGGCACGCAGGCCAAGCGGCGCGGGCACGCCGTGGTGGTCGACCATCTCGTACCGCCGATGGCGCGCGCCGACACCTACGGGGAGCTGGCGAAGCTGGAGCAGCTTCTCGACGAGTACGCCTCCGTGCAGGCGCTCGACCCGGCCAAGCTGCCGGGGCTGCGCGCGCGGATCTGGGAGGTCGTGACGGCCGCGCAGCTGCACCAGGACCTGCACCTCGACGCCGCCCCCGGTGCGGACGACTTCGACGACTTCATCCTGCACGTCGACGGCTACCTCTGCGAGATCAAGGACGTGCAGATCCGCGACGGGCTGCACGTGCTCGGCGGCGCGCCCACCGGCGAGCCGCGGGTGAACCTGGTGCAGTCCATCCTGCGGGCCACCCAGGTGTGGGGCGGTCGCGCGGCGCTGCCGGGCCTGCGCGCGGCCGTCGCGGCGTGGGTGGGCCTGGACGAGCAGGCCCTGCTCGCCAACCCCGGCCTGCCGTGGCAGCAAAGCCACTTTCACGCCACCAGATGGCGTGAAAGTGGCTTTGCTGCCACCGGAGGCGCTCGGTTCGCACGGCTCGTCGACGTCTCGGGGGGACCGGCGGCTACGGCTGCCGACGTCGTCGACGTGCTCGACGTCGTGGCGCGTCGGCTCCTCGACGGCCTCGACGCGCACGGTTGGGTGGGCGTTGCGTATCGGTGCGCAGAGCAAAGGTGCTGCGATCCGGACCTGCCCTGGGACGACCCGGACGTCACGGCGGTGCTGGAGTTCGCGTGCCGCGAGCTCGTGCCCCGACTGGAACGCACCACCGACGAGATCACCAACGTCCTGCGCGCCCTCGACGGCGGGTTCGTCCCGGCCGGGCCCTCCGGCTCACCCACCCGCGGGCTGGTCAACGTGCTGCCGACGGGCCGCAACTTCTACTCCGTCGACCCCAAGGCGATCCCGTCGCGCAGCGCATGGGACGTCGGGAGGGCATTGGCCGACTCCCTGCTCGCGCGGCACGTCGCCGACACGGGCGCGTACCCGTCGAGCGTCGGGCTCACGGTGTGGGGCACGTCGGCGATGCGCACCCAGGGGGACGACATCGCCGAGATCCTCGCCCTGCTGGGCACCCGCCCGGTGTGGGACGACGCGTCGCGCCGGGTCACCGGGTTCGAGATCGTGCCGGCGGCGGAGCTGGGACGGCCCCGCATCGACGTGACGATCCGCATCTCCGGGTTCTTTCGCGACGCGTTCCCGCACGTCATCGCCCTGCTCGACGACGCGGCGGCCGCGGTGGCCGCGCTGGACGAGCCGGCGGAGGTCAACTTCGTGCGGGCGCACGTCCAGCAGGACCTCGCCGCCCACGGCGACCACCGCCGCGCCACCTCCCGGATCTTCGGCTCCAAGCCCGGCGCGTACGGCGCAGGCCTGCTGCCGCTGATCGACGCCCGCAACTGGCGCAGCGACGCCGACCTCGCCGAGGTCTACGCGGTGTGGGGCGGCTACGCCTACGGCCGCGGCCTGGACGGCCGGGAGGCCCGCCCGGACATGGAGACCGCGTTCGCCCGGATCGCCGTCGCGGCGAAGAACCAGGACACCCGCGAGCACGACATCCTCGACTCCGACGACTACTTCCAGTACCACGGCGGCATGGTCGCGATGGTCCGGGCGCTCACCGGCCGCTCGCCCGCGGCGTACGTGGGCGACTCGGCGGTACCCGAGGCGGTGCGCACCCGCACGCTGGCGGAGGAGACCAAGCGGGTGTTCCGGGCGCGGGTGGTGAACCCGAAGTGGATCGCGGCGATGCAGCGCCACGGCTACAAGGGCGCGTTCGAGCTGGCCGCCACCGTCGACTACCTGTTCGGCTACGACGCCACCGCCGGCGTGGTGGACGACTGGATGTACGCGACGCTGGCGCAGGAGTACGTGTTCGACCCGACCAACCGCGCGTTCATGGAGCGGTCGAACCCGTGGGCGCTGCGCGGGATCACCGAGCGGCTGCTGGAGGCCGCCGATCGCGGCATGTGGGCCAAGCCCGACGACGCCGTGCTCGACCGACTGCGCCGCACGTACCTGGAGCTGGAGGGCGAGCTCGAAGGGGGCCCGGCATGACGGGTGTGCTGGTCGGGGTCGGCGTCGGGCCGGGCGACCCGGAGCTGCTGACCGTGAAGGCGGCGAACCTGCTGGCCAAGGCCGACGTCGTGTTCGTGCCTGTCGACAGCTCCGGCCGGACGGGCCGGGCGGAGCAGACCGTGCTGCACTACGCCGAGGCGTGGCGGGTGGAGCGGGTCGAGTTCGCCCTGACGCTGAACCAGCACGACCAAGGGCACGCCCACGACCTCACCGCCAGGGAACGGGCCTGGGACGCCGCCGCGGCACAGGTCGGCGCGTGGTTCGCCGCGCATCCGGGCGGCACGGCCGTGTTCGCGACGATCGGCGACCCGTGCGTGTACTCGACGTTCAGCTACCTGGCGGCGTCGGTGCGCGGGCTCGTCGGCGACCTGGAGGTGCGGCTGGTCCCCGGGGTGACCGCCATGCAGGACCTCGCCGCCCGCACGGGGACGCCGCTGGTGGAGGGCCGCGAGTCGCTGGCGTTGTTCCCGATGACGGCCGGGCCCGAGCGGTTCCGGTCCGCGCTGGAGTGCTTCGACGCCGTCGCGGCGTACAAGTTCGGGCGGATGCTGCCCGAGACGCTGCGGGTGCTGCGCGAGACCGGGCGCCTCGACGACGCGGTGTACGGCGCCGGGCTGGGGCTGCCCGGCGAGGACATCCGGGCAGCCCGTGACCTCGACCCGGACCTGCCCGGGCCGTACCTTTCCACGCTCATCGTCACGCCGCGTCGGACCGGCCGCGGGGACGGGCTGCGTCCCCGTGAGCTGGGCCCCCGTGAGTGACGAGAACCGTTCCACCACGACCGCGCACCCACCGGTCGTCGTCGGTACGGCGTGCACCGGCTGCGGCGCGTGCCTGCTCACCTGCCCGGAACACGCCCTGCGGCCCACGCCCGCCGGCCTGGCGGTCCGGGCGGAACGGTGCACCGGCTGCCTGGAGTGCATCGAGATCTGCCCCGCGGACGCGATCGAGGAGTTGTCATGGACCTGATCACCGAGACGGTCGCCGCGATCCGGCCGGCCGACCCTGACGCCCGGGCCGCCGCCCGCGACCGGCTCGACCGCATGACCAAGCCCCGGGGTTCGCTCGGCCGCGTGGAGGATCTCGCGGTGGCGCTCTGCGGCATCGCGGGCGCGTGCCCGCCGCCGCTGCCGGAGCCCGCAGCGGTGGCGGTGTTCGCGGGCGACCACGGGGTGCACGCCCAAGGGGTGACGCCGTGGCCGCAGGAGGTCACGGCGCAGATGGTCGCGAACTTCCTGGCCGGGGGAGCGGTCGTCAACGCGTTCGCGCGCCAGGCCGGTGCGCAGGTCTGCGTTGTCGACGTGGGGGTGGCGATCCCGCTCGACGCGGCGCCGGAACTCCGGTCCCGGCGCGTCGTGGCCGGCACCGCGGACATGACGGCAGGCCCGGCGCTGAGCCGGGACCAGGCGCGGCGCGCGGTGGAGGTCGGCATCGACACCGCGCGCGAGCTCGTCGCCGCGGGCCACCGGTGCCTGGTCACCGGCGACATGGGAATCGCCAACACCACCGCCGCCGCCGCGCTGACCTGCGCCTTCACCGGCGCCGACCCGGCCGTCGCCACCGGTCGGGGCACCGGGGTGGACGACGCGACGCTGATCCGCAAGACCGGCGTCGTGCGCCGGGCACTCGCGCTGCACCGCCCCGACGCGGCCGACCCGCTCGGCGTGCTGGCGGCGTTCGGCGGCGCCGAGCACGCGGCGCTCGCCGGGTTCGTCCTCGGCGGCGCGGCCGCCCGGGTGCCGGTGCTGCTCGACGGTGTCAACGCGGGCGCCGCCGCCCTCGCCGCGGTCGCGCTCGCCCCGGCCGCGGCCGACCACTGCCTGGCGGGGCACCGCTCCGCCGAACCGGGCCACCGGCTCGCGCTCGACCACCTCGGCCTCGAGCCGCTGCTCGACCTCGGGATGCGCCTGGGGGAGGGGACCGGGGCCCTGCTCGCGCTGCCCGTACTGCTCGGGGCGGCCCGCGCCCTGCACGACGTGGCCACGTTCGACCCCGCCGGGGACGTCGACAACAACCACCCCGGCGGCCTCTGAGCCGCGGCGAAGCCAG
>JBQTJE010000173.1:0-29273 GCA_052387455.1 Pseudonocardia sp. | reverse complement strand
CGCGGCGCCAACGGCTTCCTCACCGTCTCCGCCACCCACGCCGCGCTGCTGCTCGCCCAGGGCGCCGGGCGGCTGCTGCGCGGGATGGACGACCGCGGCGTCGTCGCCGTCCTCGACCCGCGCCTGGCCACCGCCCGCTACGGAGGGTTCCTGCGCGCCTCGCTGCCGCCGTTCTGGCCCACCGACGACCGCGACAAGGTGCACGCCGCACTGCGCAGGCTGCGCGACGCCGCACCCTGACGTTCGGGTACCCGGGCGTCAACCGGTGGCGGGCGGCTCCCCGGTGCCGGTTGTGCGGCTCACCCCGCCGACGGATGCAGCTCGGCGACGAACCCGGCGACCATCGCCCGCACCGATGTCGGTGGGGTCAGCACCGTCAGCTCCCCCGAGGGGCGTGGCAGCGGCGCGCGCCAACCGTCGAAGGAGAACGCGAGCAGCCGGTCCCCGAGGACGAGCCGGGGAGCGTCGGTGAGCACCACGGCGCCGTCGGGGAGGTCGAGTGACGTTGCGGTCCACAGCAGCCGGTCGCCGGCGCGCTCCAGGCCCCGCCCTCGGCGCAGCCGCTCGGCCGCGAGCAGGCGGTTGAGCTGCGGCGCGCGGACGTCCGCGCCCAGCGCATCGCGATATGCGCGGTACGCGGCGTGCCGGCACTCCCCGCACGGGCGGTGGCCTGCCGCGAGCGCGACGGCGTCGTCGAGGAAGAACAGCGGCGTCCAGCGGTTCGGCCGGGTCAGCTGGACGCGGCGATCACGGAAGCGCAGCAGGCACGTGATCCACAGGTTGCCGCGGTGGTGGCGGGCGGTGGTGCCGGCGCCGTCGACGAGGCAACCGCGGTTGCCGGTGAACGTCCCGCGGGCGGCGACGGCGTGCAGGTCGCCGAACGGGTCGACCCGGTCGCGCAGTGGCACGGCGCCCCCTCCCCGGTCGCGCGTTCCCGGCCGCGCGTTCCCCGCCGCGCGTTCCCGGCCGCGCGTTCCCCGCCGCCGATCGTGCACCCACGCAGCTCGCGAACGGCCACAGCGCACGCTCGCGGCGCGCCAGCGCATCCCGTCCCAGTCGAGCGTGCACCCACTCAGCGCCCGACCCGACGGAGCGCACGCTCGACGCCAGGGAAGCACACGCCCGACTTCATGATCGCCGAGTCCGGACCCGCAGCCGCACGCCGAGCCCATGAGCACCGTTTGGGGACCCGCAGCCGCGCCTGCCTGGCCCATGATCGCCGAGTCGGGACCCGCAGCCGCACCCGTGACGGCCCGGCGTCCCCAACCGACGATCATGGGCTCGACACGCGCGGCCACCGGTCCCGAAACGACGATCACGACCGGGCGGCGCAAGCACGCCGGGCGCCGTCAGCCGATCGGCACCCGGCGCAGCAGGCCCTCGGCGGCGTCGGCGCGCTCCACCTCGTCGCGGCTGATCCCCAACACGAACAGCACGACGTCCAGGTACGGGTGCGTGATCGCGGTGTCGGCCACCTCGCGCAGGGCGGGCTTGGCGTTGAACGCGATGCCGAGCCCGGCCGCGGCGAGCATGTCGATGTCGTTGGCGCCGTCACCGACGGCCACGGTCTGCGAGATGGGCACGTCGAACTCGGCGGCGAAGCGTTCCAGCGCGACCGCCTTGCCGGCCCGGTCGACGATCTCCCCGACGACCCGGCCCGTCAGCAGCCCGTCGACGACCTCCAGCTCGTTGGCCGCGACGAAGTCCATGCCCAGCTCGGCGGCCAGCCCGGAGATCACCGAGGTGAACCCGCCGGACACGATCCCGCAGCGGAACCCCAGCCGCTTGAGCGTGCGGATCGTGGTGCGCGCGCCGGGCATGAGCGTGAGCTCGCCCGCCACCTCGCCGAGCACCGACGCCGGCAACCCCGCCAGCACGGCCACCCGGCGACGCAGCGACTCCGCGAAGTCGAGCTCGCCCGCCATCGCTGCCTCGGTGACGGCGCGGACGTCCGCCTCCGCGCCTGCTCGCGCGGCCAGCATCTCGATGACCTCGCCCTGGATGAGGGTGGAGTCGACGTCGAACACGATCAGGCGCTTGCTGCGCCGGGCGAGCCCCGCCCGCTCCACCGCCACATCCACCCCGGCGGTCTGGGCCACCTCCAACGCGCGGGCCCGCAGCGCGCCGGGCGGGTACACGGTGGTGTCGGTCGGGTCCTGCGAGACCAGCAGTTCCAGGCCGGTGACGGGGTAGTCGGCGAGCCTGCGGATCGCGTCGATGTTGGCGCCCAGCTGGGCGATGGCCGCCGCCACCTCACTGAACGCGCGCGCTGTGATCGGCCGACCGATCACGACGACGACGTGGGTGGAGTTGCGCCGCGACGCCGGGTGGTCGTCGACCTCCAGCGAGGTGTGCACCTGCATCGAGATGCTGGCCATCGCCTGCTCGACGGTCTCCTGCAGCTCCTCGGGATCGCGGCGCGTGCTGACGAGCACCCCGAGGGTGAGCCGGCCGCGGATGACGACCTGCTCGACGTCCACCAGCTCGACCTCGTGGCGGGTGAGCGCGGCGAACAGCACCGAGCTCACCCCGGGCCGGTCCGGCCCGGTGACGGTGATCAGGACGCTGGTGCCGCCGGTCATTCCCGGGCGGTCAGCGCGACTTCGGGTCGGCGTCGGGTTGCTCCTCGCGCCCCACGCCCTGCGCGATCATCTCCGACGGCGCCGCGCCGTGCCCCCCGCGGCCCACGTGCGCCTCGGCCCGGTAGCGCTCCACCAGGTGCGGGTAGTGCAGCTCGAACGCCGGGCGCTCCGAGCGGATCCGGGGAAGCTCCGTGAAGTTGTGCCGCGGCGGCGGGCACGACGTCGCCCATTCCAGCGAGTTCCCGAAGCCCCACGGGTCGTCGACGGTGACCACGCGACCGTAGCGGTAGCTCTTGAACACGTTCCAGATGAACGGCAGCGTCGACGCGCCGAGGACGAACGCCCCGATCGTCGAGATGACGTTGAGGGTGGTGAACCCGTCGGAGGGTAGGTACTCGATGTAGCGGCGCGGCATGCCCTCGTTGCCCACCCAGTGCTGGACGAGGAACGTGAGGTGGAAGCCGATGAACGTCGTCCAGAAGTGGAACTTGCCGAGCGTCTCGTCCATCATGCGGCCGGTCATCTTCGGGAACCAGAAGTAGATGCCGGCGTAGGTGGCGAACACGATGGTGCCGAACAGTACGTAGTGGAAGTGCGCGACGACGAAGTACGTGTCGGACACGTGGAAGTCCAGCGGCGGGCTGGCGAGCAGGATGCCGGTGAGGCCGCCGAACAGGAACGTGAACAGGAAGCCCAGCGAGAACAGCATGGGCGTCTCGAAGGTGATCTTCCCGCGCCACCGCGTGCCGATCCAGTTGACGAACTTGATACCCGTCGGGATCGCGATGAGGAACGTCGTGAAGGAGAAGAACGCGAGGAGCACCGCGCCCGTGGCGTACATGTGGTGGGCCCACACGGCCACCGACAGCGCCGCGATGGAGATCGTCGCGAAGATCAGGCCCTT
Source organism: Pseudonocardia sp. (assembly GCA_052387455.1). Classification (GTDB taxonomy): domain Bacteria; phylum Actinomycetota; class Actinomycetes; order Mycobacteriales; family Pseudonocardiaceae; genus Pseudonocardia. The sequence goes on along the minus strand of JBQTJE010000173.1, from coordinate 25,787 downwards.
GTAGCCGAAACAGGGCTTGCGGGCGAACACCGGGAAGATCTCGGAGACGATGCCGAAGAACGGCAGCGCGACGATGTAGACCTCGGGGTGACCGAAGAACCAGAACAGGTGCTGCCACAGGATCACCCCGCCGTTGGCGGGGTCGAACACGTGGGCGCCGAACTTACGGTCGGCCAGCAGGCCCAGCAGCGCCGCGGTGAGCACCGGGAACGCGATGAGCACGAGGATCGCGGTGACGAAGATGTTCCAGGTGAAGATCGGCATCCGGAACATCGTCATGCCGGGGGCGCGCATGCAGACGATGGTGGTGATGAAGTTGACGCCACCCAGGATCGTGCCGAGACCGGCCGCCACCAGACCCATGATCCACAGGTCGCCGCCGACGCCCGGCGAGCGGATCGCGTCCGAGAGCGGGGTGTAGGCGAACCAGCCGAAGTCGGCCGCGCCGCCCGGGGTGAGGAACCCGGAGACGACGATGATGCCGCCGAACAGGAACAGCCAGTACGAGAACGCGTTGAGCCGCGGGAACGCCACGTCCGGCGCGCCGATCTGGAGCGGCACGATGTAGTTGGCGAAGCCGAACAGGATGGGCGTCGCGTAGAGCAGCAACATGATCGTGCCGTGCATCGTGAACAGCTGGTTGTACTGCTCCGGGGACAGGAACTGCGCCTCCGGGACGGCCAGCTCGGCGCGCATCAGCAGCGCCATCGCACCGCCGATCATGAAGAAGGCGAACGACGTGACCAGGTACAGGATCGCGATGTCCTTGGGGTCGGTCGTCTTCAGCATCCGCAGGAAGGTGGAACCCTTCACCGAACGGCGCACCGGGTAGGGCGTCGTGGTGATCGGGCGTGGCTCGACGGCCGTCACTGCCCAACCTCCGTGTCCCTGGTTGTCACTGCCCCAGCCTTCATGAAACTGCCTCCAGAGCTGTCTGGCATCGCCGGACGATCGTAGCTCTACCCGCTGTCGAAGGCAGGCCCCGGGTGGGCGGGAGCATGCACCTGGACGGGCGCGCAGAACGTCGTCCGCGGGGCGGCGTCAGGCCGAGCGCACCGCCGCGGCGTGCGCGGCGCGGTAGCGCGCGACGACCAGGGCGGGCACCGCCGGGTGGTCGGCGAGCGGCTCGGCGACGACGTCGGCCCCGGCCTGGCCGAGGTGGCGGTGGAACAGCCCCGGTGCCAGCAGCCAGCTCGCCACCGCGACCCGCCGCGCTCCGCACGCCCGCAACGCGGCCACCGTCTCGGGGACCCGCGGTCCGCCCGCGGCGATCGTCGCCAGCGCCACCGGCCCGCCGAGCAACAGGCCCAGCCGGCGCGCGGCCAGCGCGGCGTCGGCCTGGGCGAAGACGTCGCTCGAGCCGGCGACGGCCAGGACCACGGCGTCGTCGGGCCGCGCCCCGGCCGCGGCGAGCCGCTGCGCCGCCGCGGCCACCAGCATCGGGTCGGGGCCGAGGGCATCGGCGATGAGCAGATCGGCGCGGGCGGCCGCGCGCAGCTGCGCCGGGACGTCGACGCGCACGTGGTAGCCCGCCGCGAGGAACATCGGCACCGCGACGCACGGTCCGGCCAGCCGGGCGAGCGCCTCGGCCGGGGTCGGCCCGCGGACGTCGGCGTAGCAGGCCCGCACCGCCACCCCCGGCAACTGCTCGCCCACCCGCGCGGCGATCCGCTCGACGGCGACCGCCCCGGCCGCGTCCCGGGTGCCGTGCGCCACGAGGAGCAGCGCCGGCGGCGCAGCCCGGCGCGGATCGGCGGTGTTCACGAACCCATCATTCACCGGACGTCGCCGTGCAGACAGCTCCCCCCGACCGCCGCCGGGCCCGATGCCGGGTCGAGGGCGAGCCGGTAGCCGCGCTTCACCACCGTCTGGACCAGCGACGCAACGCCCAGCGAGGAACGCAGCCGGGCTACGGCGGTCTCGACGGCGTGCTCGTCGTCACCCCCGCCGGGCAGCGCCCGCAGCAGCTCCGCCCGCGCCACGACCCGCCCCGGCCGCCGCGCCAGCGCCCGCAGCAGCGCCATGCCGGTGGGTGGCACGGCCCGAAGGACGCCGTCGACGAGCACCGCGTGACCGCGCAGCTCCACCCGGTGCCCGGCCACCGGGAGCCGGCGCGCCCGCGCGGGCAGCTCCGCCTCCAGCAGGCGCACCATCGCCCCGAGTCGCGAACGCTCCGGTTGCACCGTGGGCACGTCGACAGCGTCGAGCGGCCCGGCCGTGACCGGCCCGACGCACAGCGCCACCACCGGACCGCACAGCGCCGCGACCAGCTCCGCGTGCAGGCCGCGCTCGGCGGCGCGGGCCAGCAGGCTCGCCGCGGCCGGGGCGCTGGTGAACACGAGGACGTCGACGCCACCGGTGAGTGCGGCATCGGTGAGGCGGTCGAGCGGGGCGAGGTCGGCGGGCGGCAACCACCGGTACACCGGCACCTCGACCACCTCCGCCCCGGCGACCGTGAGCGCCTCCACGACGTCGGGCAACGGTTCGCCGTGCAGTTGCACCGCGATCCGCAGGCCGTCGACGCCACCGGTGAGCAGGTGGTCGAGCACCTCCGCGGACGACTCCGACGGCGGCGACCACTCGTCGGTCAGGCCGGACGCCCGGATGGCGCCGCGTGCCTTCGGGCCGCGCGCGATCAGCCGCCCGGCACCGAGCGCGCCGAGCAGGTCCTCGCCGATGCCCCACCCGTCGGCGGCCTCCACCCAGCCACGGAAGCCGATGCCCGTCGTCGCCACCGTGACGTCCGGTGGGCGGGCGATCAGCTCGGCCGAGGCCTCGGACAGGCGCGTGTCGTCGGCCAGCGGGACGATCCGCAGGGCCGCCCCGTGCAGCACCGCCGCACCCCGCCGCTCCAGCATCGCCCCCAGTTCCTCGGCGCGGCGCGCCGCCGTGACGCCGACGGTGAACCCGGCGAGCGGGGGCACGTCAGGCTCGGCACCCACGACCGCGGCGCTCATCGCGCCTCCGCAGGGAAGATCACGTCGGCGGCGCTCATCGCGCCTCCGCGGGGAAGATCACGTCGGCGGCACTCATCGCAACCCCACCTCCACGTACCCGTCCACGACCCGCACCGGGTAGGCGGGCACGCGCACGCCGTCGTCGTCGAGGCACCTGCCGTCGAGCAGGCTGAACACCTGCTTGTAGACGGGCGACGCGACCGTCGGCACGCCCCCGCGGTCGCCGACGATCCCGCGCGAGAGCACGGCCGCGCGCGAGAACGGGTCGACGTTGCCGACGGCGTGCACCGTGCCGGCATGGGTCAGGAACAGCGCCACCTGCACGTCACCGAACAGCGCCGCGACCCCGCGCTCGGGCTGCAACGTCTCCACGCGGCACGCCGGGGCCCATTGGACGTCCGTCAGGACCGTCACCCGCGCACCCCCGGCATCCCGACCAGCACCGGCGCCGGCACGGGCTGGCCGCGCTCGGTGACGAAGCTGATCGTCGGGTCGGGCGCGCCGGGGGCGTTGACGAACGAGACGAACCGCGCGAGCTTGCGGGGATCGTCGAGCACGCCGCGCCACTCGTCGGCGTAGCCGGTCACATGACGTCGCATCGCAGTCTCCAGGTCGGCACAGATACCGAGGCTGTCGTCGACGATGACGGCACGCAGGTGGTCGAGCCCGCCGTCCATGTTCTCGATCCACGGCGCGGTGCGCTGCAGCCGGTCCGCGGTGCGGACGTAGAACATGAGGAAGCGGTCGATCAGGCGGACGAGAGTATCAGTGTCGACGTCGGCGACCAGCAGCTCGGCGTGCCGCGGGGTGAACCCTCCGTTGCCGCCGACGTAGAGGTTCCAGCCGTTCTCCGTGGCGATCACCCCGAAGTCCTTGCCGCGGGCCTCCGCGCACTCCCGCGCGCAGCCCGACACCCCGGACTTGAGCTTGTGCGGCGCCCGCAACCCCCGGTAGCGCAGCTCCAGCGCGACCGCGAGCCCGACGGAGTCCTGCACGCCGTAGCGGCACCAGGTGCTGCCCACGCACGACTTGACCGTGCGCAGCGCCTTGCCGTAAGCGTGCCCGGACTCGAACCCGGCGTCGACGAGCCGCCGCCAGATCGCCGGGAGCTGCTCGACCCGGGCGCCGAACAGGTCGATCCGCTGGCCGCCGGTGATCTTGGTGTAGAGCGCGAAGTCGCGCGCGACCTCCCCGATCGCGATCAGCCCCTCGGGGGTCACCTCGCCGCCGGGGATCCGCGGGACGACGCTGTAGGTGCCGTTGCGCTGCAGGTTCGCGAGGAAGTGGTCGTTGGTGTCCTGCAACGTGGCCTGCTCGCCGTCGTGCACGTGGCCGCCACTGCCGTCGATGCTGCCCAGCGACGCCAGGATCGAGGCGACGGCCGGCTTGCAGACGTCGCACCCGCGGCCGGTGCCGTGCCGGGCCACCAGCTCGGAGAACGTGCCGATGCCCGCGCCCGCGACGATCTCGAACAGCTCGGCGCGGGAGAATGCGAAGTGCTCGCACAGCGACTTCGACACCTCGACGCCCTGGTGCGCGAGCAGCGTCCTGAGCAACGGGACGCACGACCCGCAGCTCGTGCCGGCGCGGGTGCACGCCTTGAGCGCCGGCACGTCGTGGGCGCCGGCCGCGATCGCCGTGCACAGCGCGCCCTTCGTGACGGCGTTGCAGGTGCACACCTGCGCCGAGTCCGGCAGGGCGCCCGCCCCGATCTCCACCCCGCCGGGGGCGATCAGCGCCACCGGGTCGGCCGGCAGCGGCTGCCCGACCAGCGGGCGCAGCGCCGCGTAGCGGGAGGCGTCCCCGACGAACACCCCGCCGAGCAGCGTGCGCGCATCGTCGCTCACCACGAGCTTGGCGTACGTCCCGGCCACGGGGTCGTTCACCACCACTTCCAGCGCGCCCGGGGTGGTCGCGTGCGCGTCGCCGAAGCTCGCGACGTCGACGCCGAGCATCTTGAGCTGGGTGGACATGTCCAGCTCGGCGGGGGTCATCGTCGCTGTGGAGTCGGTGCCGCCCAGCAGCCGGTCCGCCACCACCTCGGCCATCGCGTAGCCGGGTGCGACCAGCCCGTACGTGCGGCCCTGCAGCGCGGCGCACTCCCCGACCGCCCAGACGTGCTCGTCCGACGTCCGGCAGCGCTCGTCGACCAGCACGCCGCCGCGCTCGCCGACCGGTAGGCCGGACACCCGCGCCAGGCCGTCGACGGGCCGGATGCCTGCGGAGAACACGACGACGTCGGCGTCCAGCTCCACCCCGTCGGAGAGCCGCGCGAGCAACCGTCCGCGATTCGCGGGCCCGCGCACCGGAAGAGCCTCGATCGCCGTGACCGACACCCCGCAGCGCACGGCGAGGTCCTCGGACTCGACCAGCCGCCGCAGCAGCGCGCCCCCGCCCTCGTCGACCTGCACCGGCATCAGCCGCGGCGCGATCTCCACGACCTGCGGCGACAGGCCCAGCGACCGCAGCGCCCGCGCCGCCTCCAGGCCGAGCAGCCCGCCCCCGACGACGACGGCCGAGCGCCGCCCGGGGCCGGGCCGGGACACCGCGGCCCGCGCGGCCGCCGTGATGGCGTCGAGGTCGTCGAGGGTCCGGTAGACGAAGCAGCCCGCCAGGTCGCGGCCGGGCACGGGCGGCACGAACGGCACCGAGCCGGTGGCCAGCACCAGCGCGTCGTAGTTGAGTTCGCGGCCCGCGGCGGTGCGCACCCGGCGCCGGTCGCGGTCCAGCGACACGACCGGGTCGCCGAGGTGCCAGGTGACCAGCGGGTCGTCGGGCGCGGGCAGCGTCAGCTCGGCGGCGCTCACCCCGTCCACGTAGGACGAGAGCGCTACCCGGTCGTAGGCCGGGCGGGGCTCCTGCGCGAGCACGGTGACCCGCCACGCACCGGTGACGTCGCGGTCGCGCAGCGCGGCGACCAGCCGGTGCGCGACCATCCCGCCACCGACGACCACCATCTCGTTCATGCGGCTCCCTCGGCGGTGACGGCCCGCAGCACGGGCGGATCGGACTCGGCGAGCCACGCGCAGATCCCGGCGACCGTGTCACCGCAGCTGCCGCAGCCCGTCCCGGCCCGGGTGCTGCGCCGCAGCGCGCCCGGGTCGGTGGCGCCCGCGCGCCACGCGGCGACGAGTGCGCCCTTCGTCACGGTGTTGCAGCGGCAGACCACCGCGGCGGCGGGCAACCGCCCCGGGTCGGCGGTCTCCACCGCGCCGCCGGGAAGCGCCCGGCCCAGCAGCAGGCCGAGGCGGTCGGCGGGCGCCGGGGCGCCGGTGTCGTAGAGCTGCACGAGCGACGCCGCGGCGTCCGGCAGCCCGATCATCGCCCCGCCGACGACCCGGTCCCCGTGCAGCGCGACCGCGGCGTACCGCCCGCCGGTCGGATCGGCAAAGCGGAGCACCTCGGCGCCGTCGCCGGCGAGCGTCTCGGGGTCGCCCACGACGGCGAGGTCGACGTCGCGCGCCTTGAGCCGGGTGACGGCACGGGTGCCGAGGTAGCGCGCCGACGGCGCGGCGCCGGTGAGGAGGTCGGCGAGCACGGCGGCCTGCTCCCAGCCCGGCTGCACGAGCCCGGCGGTCACCCCCGGGTGCTGGGCGCAATCGCCGACGGCGTGGATGCGGTCGTCGGAGGTGGCGAGGCGGTCGTCGACCAGCACCCCGCGGTCGACGGCGAGGCCGGCCTTCGTCGCGAGGTCGGTCTCGGCGCGTACCCCGGCGGCGACGACCACCGCGTCCGCGGCGAGCACCGTGCCGTCGGTGCACGCCACGCCCTCGCCGGGCCGCCAGGCGAGTGCGCTCGTGCCCAGCCGCACCTCGATCCCCAGCCGGGCGAGCGTGTGGGCGAGCACCTCGCCCGCGCCGGCGTCGAGCTGGCGTTCCATCAGGTGCCCCACCGGGTGCAGCAGCGTGACGCGCACGCCGCGCCCCGCGAGCCCGCGCGCGGCCTCGCAGCCGAGCAGCCCGCCACCGAGCACCGCGAACCGGGTGCCGGGGCGGGCGAGGGCGAGGATGCGGTCGCAGTCGTCGAGGTCCCGGAAGGCCGCGACGCCGTCGACGGGGACGCCGCCGCCGTCGACCAGCCCGTCCACCGGCGGCAGCCAGGCCCTGCTGCCGGTGGCGAGCACCAGTTCGTCGTAGCGCTCGACGGCGCCGTCGGAGCACACCACCGCGCGACGGTCCCGGTCGATCTCGCTGACACTGACACCCAGCCGCAGGTCGACGCGCTGGCGCGCCGCCCACCCGGCCGGGTGCAGCTCCACCGACCGCGCCGAGAGCCCGCCCGCGAGCACGGTCGACAGCAACACCCGGTTGTAGGCGGGCCGGGGCTCGGCGCCCAGCACCGTCAGGCGCACGCGCACCCCGTTGGGATCGCGGCGGCGCACGTCCTCGACGAACCGCGCGCCGACCATCCCATGACCGATGACGACCACCCGGCGGCTCATGGCACCGACGCTAGGAACCGGCGGTTACGGAGCCGCGACCAGAGATGACGGGTGCGTAACGGGCTCCGCATTCCCGCAGGTGATCATCGTGAGCGGAAGGCACCCGGCACCGGTCGCGGGCCGGCGGCCCGACTCCCGGCGCGCGCCGCTGCCCGCGATCAGGCCGGTGGGTCGCCCTCCAGTTCGTCGAGGCTGGATGCGGCGGCGAGCCGACCGAGGCGTTCCTCGTCGGGCAGCGGCGTGAGGCGGGCGGCGATCGCGTCCAGGCGCGGATCGTCGGTGCCGAATCGTTGCCCGAGCAGGATCCGGGTCAGCCGCAGGACGGCCTGCTGCTCGCCCTCCTGGCGGCCCTCCTGGCGGCCCTCCTGGCGGCCCTCCTGGCGGCCCTCCTGGCGGCCCTCCTGGCGGCCTTCCTGGCGGCCCTCCTCGAAGCCTTCCTCGAACCAGATGCGGCCGAGTGGGGTGTCGCGGACGGGGATGGGCATGGTGGCCTCCTTCAGTGCTGTGACGATGGTATCCGGCGGAAGGACGATCGAGGCCAGCGTCGCGGCGGCACCGAGCAGGACGGAGCCGCGCTCCGGGTCTGTGCGGGCGGTGATCAGCTCGGCGGCGGCCGTGAGCACCGCGGCGCGCCGCGCGGCGTCCCCACGGGCGAGGCCGGCGACCGCGGCGGTGGTCGGGCTGCGCAGCAGCTCGGCGGGATCGAGCTCGTCGAGGCGGACGACGGCCCAGCAGCAGTCCAGTGCCCCGGCGTCGACGTCGCGGTAGCTCGTGGGCGGCCGGACCCCGCCGAGTGCCAGGATGAACTGGGTGATGGGCACGGTGCGGTCGCGCCGACGCAGCCGCAGGCGGTATTCGACCATCCGCAGGTCCAGGTCGGGTGTGCGGTCCTTGACGAACTCGACGTGCACGAACCCGGAGCGGGTGCTCGCGAGCAGGTCGGCCTGCCGGGTCGACGCAGGTAGCTCGGCGGTCAGCCGTTCGGCGTGGTCATGCACGCCGACGAGCGTCAGCAGGGCCCCCAGGTCGTCGTCGGCCAGGATCTTCATCGCGTCGTCGTAGACCGGCCCCGGCCGCGTGCGTGGCGGGTCGTCGTGGGTGTCGTCGTCATGGGTGTCGTCGTCGGGACTCATGGCGGTCGTGTCGCCTCCTGGTCGGGTCGGGGCGCGACGCTCGTGACACTAGGGGGATGCCCCGACAATCCCGGATGGCGACGATCGGCCTCCACCGGCCGGCGATCAGCCGGGCTCGATCCGCACCGCGCACACCTTGAACTCCGGCATCCGGCTCACCGGGTCCAGCGCCGGGTTCGTCACCAGGTTCGCCGCCTGGTCGGCGCCGAAGTGGAACGGCAGGAACACCGTGTCCGGGCGCAGTGTCGACACGCACCGCACCCGCGCCCGCGCCGTCCCGCGTCGCGACACCACCCGCGCCCACTGCCCGGCCGCGAGCCCCGCGCGGGCCGCGGTGTCCGGGTGCACCTCCACGAACGACTCCGGCTCGACGGCCGCCAGCTCCGCGACCCGGCGGGTCTGCGCCCCGGACTGGTAGTGCGCCAGCACGCGCCCGGTCGTGGCCCGCAGCGGGAACGCGGCGTCGGGCAGCTCGGCGGCCTCGACGTGGTCGACCGCGACGAACCGTGCCCGCCCGTCGGGGTGGGCGAACCGGTCGAGGAACAGCCGCGGCGTCCCGGGGTGGGGCGCGGCGGATCGCGACAGGACGGGGCCCGCGCCGGCGCCGGGTTGCAGCGCTGCGTCCGGGCAGGGCCAGTGCAGGGCCTCGCCCGCGTCGAGCCGCGCGTAGCTGACGCCGGAGTAGTCCGCCTTCCCGCCCGCGGACGCCCGCCGCAGCTCCTCGAACACCGGTTCCGGCTCGGCCGGGAAGCCGTCGACGCCGAGCGCGGCGGCGAGCCCCGCGAGCACCTCCAGGTCGGTGCGCACCCCCGGCGGCGGGTGCAGCGCCCGGCGGCGGCGCAGCACCCGGCCCTCCAGGTTGGTCATGGTGCCCTCCTCCTCGGCCCACTGCGCCACGGGCAGCACGACGTCGGCGGCCATGGCCGTCTCGCCGGGCAGGAAGTCGGCGACGACGAGCAGGTCCAGCGCCGCCAGCCGCTGCGCCACCGCGCCGGCGTCCGGGGCCGAGACCAGCACGTTCGACCCGAACACCAGCATCGCCTTCGGCCCGCCGGGGCGGCCGAGGGCGGCGAGCAGCTCGGTGGCGCTGCGGCCCGGGCCGGGCAGCGAGTCGGGGTCCACGCCCCACACCCCGGCGACGTGCGCGCGCGCCGCCGGATCGTCGATCATGCGGTAGCCGGGGAGCTGGTCGGCCTTCTGCCCGTGCTCGCGCCCACCCTGCCCGTTGCCCTGGCCGGTGATCGTGCCGAAGCCGCTGCCGCGACGTCCGGGCAGCCCGAGGGCGAGCGCCAGGTTGATCCACGCCGAGACGGTGTCGACGCCGTGCGCGTGCTGCTCGGCGCCGCGCGCGGTGAGCACGTACCGGTTCGTGGCGGTCGCGAGCCACTCCGCGGCGGTGCGCATGTCGGCCGCGGCCACGCCGCACACCCGCTCCGCCCGCTCGGGCCACCACTGCGCGGCGACCCGCCAGGTGTCCTCGAAGCCGGTGGTGCGGGCGGCGAGGTAGTCGGCGTCGAGGCGCCCGGCGACGACGGCGGCGTGCAGCATCCCCAGCGCCAGCACCAGGTCGGTGCCCGGCACGGGGCGCAGGTGCAGCCCGCCCGCGGCCAACGCCCGCTCGGCGGTCGGCGTGCGCCGCGGGTCCACCACGACCAGCCGCGCCCGTTCCAGGTGAGCGATGAACGGTGGCATCGTCTCGGCGACGTTCGCGCCGACGAGCACCACGACGTCGGCGTCGGCGAGATCGGTGACGGGGAACGGGAGCCCCCGGTCCACGCCGAACGCCCGGTTGCCCGCCGCGGCGGCCGAGGACATGCAGAACCGGCCGTTGTAGTCGATCTGCGACGTGCCCAGCGCCACCCGTGCGAACTTCCCCAGCAGGTAGCACTTCTCGTTGGTCAGCCCGCCCCCGCCGAACACCGCGACGGAGTCGGGACCGTGCTCGGCGCGCAACGCCCGCAACCGGTCGGCGACGAACCCGAGCGCGGCGTCCCAGCCCACCGGCACGCCGTGCAGCAGCGGCGTGGTGAGCCGTGCGGGGTGCTCCAGCAACGCACCCGCCGTCCAGCCCTTCTGGCACAGCCCGCCGCGGTTGGTGGGGAACTCGCGGCCGTCAATCCCGCCGTCGGGGCCGACCCACTGCCCGCACTGCAGCGCGCAGTACGGGCAGTGGGTGGCCGTGGCGGTCTGCGTGGTGGTCACACGCCCGCGTAGGCCAGGCGCGGGTGACTGGCCTCCACGGGCGCGGGCCGCAGGTACACCACCCACGTCACGACCACGCACACCACGTAGAAGCCGAGGAACGACCAGAACGCGGCGTCGCCGACCTTGGAGGTGAGGAACGACTGGCGGAACGCCAGGTTGATCAGCAGCCCGCCCAGCGCACCGACGGCGCCGGCGATCCCGATCACCGCACCGGAGATCCGCCGGGCCCGCATCATCGCCGTCTTCTCGTCGGCACCCTCGGCGATGGCCACCCGCGCCTGGCCGGCGAAGATGCCCGGGATCATCTTGTAGGTCGACCCGTTGCCGAGCCCGGTGAGCACGAACAGCGCGATGAACCCGGTGGTGAACAGGGCCAGCGAGCCGACCGCCGACGCCACCAGGATCACCCCGGTGAACACCGCCATCCCGATGAAGTTCCAGAACGTGACCTTCGCGCCGCCGATCCGGTCGGCCAGCTTGCCGCCGTACGGGCGGATCAGGGAGCCGAGCAGCGGGCCGATGAACGTCACCGCGGCGGCCTGCAGCGGAGTGCGTCCGAACTGGGTGGTCAGCACGAGCCCGAAGGCGAAGCTGTAGCCGATGAACGAGCCGAAGGTGCCGATGTAGAGGAACGACATGATCCACGTCTGCCGCTCCCGGCAGGCCTCGACGAAGGCGCCCGTGTCGTTGCGCACCGACGACAGGTTGTCCATCTTGATCGCCGCCAGCGTCGCGGCCACCACGATCAGCGGGATGTAGATGCCGAACAGGATCCGCGGCGCGGCCGTCCCGGACGCGAAGATGATCCCGAGGCCCACGAGCTGCACGAACGGCACCCCGATGTTGCCCCCGCCCGCGTTCAGCCCGAGCGCCCAGCCCTTGAGCCGCTCCGGGTAGAAGGTGTTGATGTTCGCCATCGACGAGGCGAAGTTGCCCCCGCCCAGGCCACCGATCGCGGCCACGACCACGAAGGTCGTGTACGAGGTGCCGGGCGTCATGACGATCGCGGCGAGGATCGTGGGGATCAGCAGCAGCGCCGCGCTGATGATCGTCCAGTTGCGGCCGCCGAAGCGGGCCACCGCGAACGTGTACGGCAGCCGCAGCAGTGCGCCGACCAGCGTCGGCACCGCCACCAGGAAGAACTTGCCTGCCGGGTCGATACCGTACTCGGGGCCCATGAAGAGCACGAGGATCGACCACATCGTCCAGATGGAGAACCCGATGTGCTCGGCGAGGATCGAGAAGACGAGGTTGCGCCGGGCGACGGTGGCGCCGGTGCGTTCCCAGAATCCGGGGTCCTCGGGCTCCCAGTGGTCGATCCAGCGGCCGGACAGCCGCGACGGTCGGGTGGGCTCGGGCGCGGTGGTGGTCATGGCGGGGACGCTAGGAACGGGCTATTACCCGATCGTGCGCGCCGTGTGACGCGGCGGCAAAGCTGTGCTCACGCCCCCATCGGGTGACTGTGAGCAGGTGTGACGGTCACGCTCCGAGGATCTCGTCGACCCCGAAGCTCACCTCGGGCAGCGCGAGCGGAGTGATCGACTCGCCGCGGCGGACGGGGCGCACGTGCCGGTAGCTGCCGTCGTCGGGGTTGGTGTGCACGAGGACCCGCTCGCCGGCGATGTCGACGACCCAGGCCTCGGCGATGCCCTGGCCCGCGTAGATCGGCATCTTGACGCGCAGGTCGAGCCGCAGCGAGGAGTCGGAGACCTCGACGAGGAACAGGGTGTCGATCGCCGTCGGGTGCGCGGAGGCGTAGAAGTCGGCGCGCGGTTCGAGGACGACGAGATCAGGTTCGGGCTCCGAACGCGGCTGCAGCCGCAGCGGGTTCTGCACCCGCACGATCGCCAGCCCGGTGAGGCGCAGCACCAGCAACTGCGTCATCCGGTCCACCGTGCTCGCGTGCGGGGGCTTGATGGGCGACATCTCGACGATCTCTCCGTCCAGCAGCTCCACCCGGGCATCCGCATCGAGGATGCCGACCTCGACCATCCGCTCGTACTCGTCCACGGTGAACCGCCAGTGCTGCAGATCCGGGTCCACGGTCATGGGGTGAGGATAGCGCCGGGCACCGGCAGCGGCGGGAACCGTCCGCAGGCTAGAGCAGCGCCCTGACCAGGCTCGCCACGTGCGCGAGGCCGTCCAGGGAGCGGGCCGACGCGTCGGGGTGCTGGGCGTGCAGCGCGAGCCGGTGCAGCGTCGCGCGCAGCAGCATCTGCGGCCACTCGGCGAGGTGCGACCACCGGTCGAACAGGTCGCCGTCGGCGCCGCCCCAGGCCACCGCGTCGACCGCCACGATCGCCGCCGCCCACTCCGCCGGACGCCACGCGGGAACCAGATCGACGAGGGCCGGCAGCCGGTCGGCGTCGAACAGCAGCGCGCCGAACAGCTCCACGTGCACCACCTGCGGGGTGAGCCGCACCGGGCGGCGCAGCGGGGCCAATTCCCCGTAGAGCAGCCCCCCGTGGGCGGCGTCGAGGCTCAGGCGCCGCTCACCCCACGCCCCGGCCGCACACCAGAACAGCAGGTCGTCGCGGTCGTCGAGCAATCGCGGCCGCGGCAGCGTGGCGATGGCGGCGTGCAGCCGCGCGGCCGCCTCGAGCATCGCGTCGTGGTGCGGCTCCACCGTGCCCGCCACGAACCGGCACGCCGCCCAGCCCGCCACCACCCAGCGCCCGTCGGAGGACCGGATCGGCTGCACGATCCGCAACCCGTCGACCTGCAGACCGTCGAGCACCGATGCGGACCACGCCGCCAGCGCGTTGTCCGCCACCGGGCGCACCAGCACGTCCGCGCGGTCGTCGGCCGCCGGGCAGTGCCAGGCGCGGCGGCCGGCCCACAGCACGGCCCGGGGCTCGGCATCGCCCACCCCGAAGGCGCTGCGGACGTGCGGCGGCAGCGAGGCGCCTGCGGTGTCGGTGAGAACGGCGGTCACAAGCGCGGAGGCTATCGCCGCGGGCCGCCGGCCCCCCGGGTGCCACGCGGGGGCCCGACGACGGGACGCGAATCAGTCATCGTCGTCGGCGGCGCCACCCCGGTCCGGGTCCTCCCCGCCCGAGGACTCGTCGTCGTCCTCTTTGCTGCTTGAGTCGTCACCGCGCGAGTCGTCACCGCGCGAGTCGTCACGATCCTCGTCGCGTGAATCGTCACCGCGCGAATCGTCGCGGTCGTCTCGCGAGTCGTCGCCGCTGTCACGCGAGTCACCGCTGTCGCGCGAGTCGCCGCTGTCGCGCGAGTCACCGCTGTCGCGCGAGTCACCGCTGTCGCGCGAGTCGAGAGCCCCACGGACGTCGGCGTCGACCCGCTCCCGGATCTGCTCGGCCATGCCCGTGCCGTCTCCCTGGTCGGCTTCCCCCTGGTCCGCGTCCCGATCGGCGCCGGAGGAGCTGCTGCGGGTGTCGCGGACGGCGTCGTTCCAGCGGTCGGCGAGCTCGTCCATGTCGGGGGTGTCGGGTCTGACCGGCGTGCTGCGCCCGTCGGAGCGCGGCGCCGACCGCTCGGCGGTTCCCCCGCCGGTCGAGCCGGACCCGCCGCCGCTCTCGTGGCGCTGCGGCTGCGGCGACTGCCGCATCCCGTCGGTGACGGCGCCGGCGATGTAACCGCCGAACCCGCCTCCCATCGACGGCATCATCGACCGGGGCGCCGACCGCGGGACCGGCGACGGGACGCGCCGCGGGGGTGCCGGGACGACCTTCGGGACGGCCTTCGGAACGGCTTTCGGGGCGACCTTCGGGAGCGCGCCGACGGGCCCCGGTGCGCGTTTCGGCTCGGCGCGCGGGCCGCGCGGATCGGGCGGGGCACCGTTGGGGATGTCGTAGCGCACCCTGCTCAGGACGTTGCCGCCCCGGTCGACGACGGCTTCCGGTCGCCGGGCACGCGGCGGCGCCTCGGGTTGCGCCGGCCTGCCCTCGTTCTCCAGGGAGTCGACGACGAGCCCGCTGACGACCGCGGTGTGCCGGTCGTCGGCGGGCAACGGGGTGCGCGCGGCGTTGCCGACGGCCTCGTCGAGGCGGGTCACCTCCGCGCGGCGGGCGTCGCGCTGGAGGAGCTGGAGATCGCGCTGGACGGCGAGCGCGCTCAGCGCGAGGTTCTGCTCGGGAGTGCTCCGCCCGGGCGAGGGCGCGGCGTCCAGGGCGGCCTGGAGGGTGGCCAGCTGCTGGTCGGCCAGCGCGAGCTGGCGCTGGGCCTCCTGGAGGGCGGTGAACATCTCCAGCTGCGACCGCAGCGACGCCTGGCGTTGCAGCAGCAGCAGCTTGCGCTCGCGCAGGGCCTCGATGGGCGCGGCCCGGGCCGCCGTCCGCTGGGTCTGCGCGGCCCGGTTCCAGGCGACCTCGGTGTCGGCGATGAGGTCGAGCTGGGCGCTGACCGAGGCCAGGACGCGCTGGGCACGTTCGGCCCACTGCGCGTGGGTCTCGCCCAGCGGCGCGACGTCCACGGGCACGGTCGCCGGGCGCGCGGCCGAGTCGGCCGAGGTGACGGCGTAGCTGCCGGCCAGCACGGCCGCGGCGCTGAGCATGGCGAGGCCACGGGCCCGGCCGGACGGTTCGCGACGGCCGGTCGGCCGCGGACGCGACGGGAACGGCCGCCCGAACAGCGACGCCGAACCGGGGACGGCCGGGCCTGCGGGCTCGGGATCGTCGGGTACGAGGCCCGGGGACCGGCCGGTCTGCAGCACGTCGCCGGCGACCTGGGCGGCCCCGGATACCACCGGAGCAGCATCCGGCGCCTCCGCCGGAAGGGCGACCGGCGCTTCCGGAGCAGCGCCCGGCGCCTCCGCCGCCGCCGCTTCCGCGACCGGACCGGGCGGCGGCGCGGGCACCGCAATCGACCCGGCCGCGGACCGCCACCCGCCCGCGCGGCCGCCGTCGACATGGATGGTGAGGCCGTCCGGAGGCCGCCACCCGACGATCCGCTCGGCGTCGACGTCGGCCACCGGTGCCTCGGCGGGGGCGGGCGGCAACGCGGACCGCCGGGCCGGGCGTGACGCAGCGGACGGCCCGGGCCGCGGCCGGACGGCCGGGGCGGCGTCGGCGCCGGGC
Source organism: Pseudonocardia sp. (assembly GCA_052387455.1). Classification (GTDB taxonomy): domain Bacteria; phylum Actinomycetota; class Actinomycetes; order Mycobacteriales; family Pseudonocardiaceae; genus Pseudonocardia. The sequence goes on along the minus strand of JBQTJE010000173.1, from coordinate 10,012 downwards.
GCGTCCCGCAGCCAGCCCCCACCGACGAGTGCCCGGTCGGACGGCACCCACGGCAGCGCCTCGGCGAGCCGGCGCACGGGGATCCGCAGGGTGGCGGCGGCAGCAGCGGCGGACGTGGCCGCGCGTCGGGTGCGGCGGGCCGTGGCCCGGTGCTCCGGGCTGCAATAGCGGCGCGGCGGGCGCCCGGGAACGTCCTCGATCGGTGTGCTGCACCCGGGCAGCTCGCAGTACCTCCCCGTGCCGGACAACCGCCCGCCCCCCTCGCGCAACCACGGTGACCCGACGGGCGGCGGTCGCACCTCGGCGCTCCCCGTCATGATCGAGGATCACGACGGTACCGCCGGACGGAGCAGCGTGTCGATGCGCCGACCGACGGTCGTTGCACCGTTTGGCGTCACCATGTGTAGCCCATTCGGTCGGGTCACTACCGCCGGATGCCGGTCGGGCGCGATCCGGTCGCGTCCCACAGGTCTCCGGCCGCGTCGTTCGACCCCTGACGACCAGGCCGGATGACGGCCAGTGACCGAGACCGGGCAGACTTCACGACGGACGAACAGCAGCGCGGTCACCATCGGCGCCCGGGGCCGCCGTCGCCCGCCCGCCGTCACCCGTCCGTCGCCACCGCCGCACCCCGCGCCGCGCCGCGCGCATCCCCCGTCCACCACGGAGAGTTGAACCGGACGTGTCGCGTTACCTGATCCGCAAGTCGGCCGGCTGGCTGGCGATGATCGTGGTGGCCGCCAACCTGACCTACTTCCTGGCGACGGCGTTCCTCGACCCGAGGTCGAACTACCTCCAGCTGCGCCCGACCCCGCCGCCCGAGCAGGTGGCCCGCTCGCTCGCGCAGTACAACCTCGACCCCGGCGCACCACTGCTTGAGCGCTGGTGGGGGTGGCTCACCGGCGTCGTGCTGCGCTGGGACTGGGGCCGTTCGCCGATCGGCGACAGCGTCAACGACCAGATCGCGGTCCGGATCGGGGTGAGCGCGCAACTGGTGGTCGCGGCACTCGTCCTGGCCGCGACGATCGGTGTCGCGCTGGGCGTCTACACCGCCACCCGCCAGTACCGCCTCGCCGACCGCTTCCACCAGGGCCTGTCGGTCGTCACCCTCAACGTCCCCACGGTGGTCGGGGCGCTGGCGGTGGTGCTGCTCGCGATCAGCCTCAACCAGGCGCTGGGCGGCACCTACCTCTACGTCGCGGGCGCGAGCTCCCCGGGGATCACCGGTTTCTGGCCGACGGTGCTCGACCGGCTCCAGCACCTGGTACTGCCCACCGTCACCCTCGTGGTGCTGAGCTACGCGGGCTACCACCTGCTGCAACGCTCGTTGCTGCTCGACGACATCAACGCCGACTACGTGCGCACGGCCCGCGCGAAGGGCCTCACCCGGCAGCAGGCGGTGCGCCGCCACGCCCTGCGGACCTCGCTCATCCCGGTGGCCACGTCGATCGCGTTCGCGATCCCGGCGCTGTTCACCGGCGCCGTGATCACCGAGACGATCTTCGCCTGGCAGGGCATGGGGCAGTACTTCGTGCAGACCATCGCCAAGAACGACGTGCACGGTGCGGTCGCGGTGGCGGCGTTCGGCGCGGCGATGACCGCCGTCGGTGCGATCCTGGCCGACGTGGCCGTGGTCGCCCTGGACCCGAGGGTGCGGCTGGGCTGATGAGCATCACACCGCTCCTGCCCACCGCGGCCGACCACGTCGCGCCGGCCCGCCGCGCGCCGACCGGGCGGGGCAGGCTGTACGTGCGCCGCTTCCTGCGCAACCGCGGCGCCGTGGCCGGCGCGGTGATCCTCGCGGCGCTGGTCGCGTTCGCCACCCTCGGCGGGCTCTTCACGACCTACACCCACACCGACGTCGACTTCACCGCGCTCACCTCGCCGCCCTCACCACAGCACGTCTTCGGCACCAACGCCGCGGGCAACGACACCTACGCCCAGGCGGTGCACGGGCTCCAGCGCTCGCTGGTCATCGCGCTCACGGTCTCGCTGCTCACCACCCTGATCGCCGCGTTCGTCGGGGCGGCGGCGGCCTACCTCGGCGGGCGCACCGAGAAGGCGGTGCTCGGCGTCATCCACTTCCTGCTCGTCGTGCCCGGGTTCCTCATCCTGGCGCTGGTGTCCAACGGCACCGGCGGCGACTGGCGCGCGCTGATCCTCGTGCTCACCGCGCTGGGCTGGATGTTCAGCGCCCGCGTCGTGTGGTCGCTGTCGACGTCGCTGCGCGAGCGCGAGTACGTGCAGGCGGCGCGGTTCATGGGGGTGAGCCCGGTGCGGATCGTGACGCGCCACCTCATCCCCAACATCGGCTCGTTGCTGATCGTGTCGTTCACCCTCGGCGTGGTCGCCACCGTGCAGGGCGAGACGGCGCTGTCGTTCATCGGGTTCGGGGTGAAGCTGCCCGACGTCTCGCTCGGCACGATGCTCAGCGAGGGCGCCAACTCGCTCGCGAGCGCCCCGTGGCTGTTCGTGTTCCCGGCGTGCCTGGTCACGCTGCTGACGGTCTCGATAGCGCTGATCGGTGACGGGCTCGCCGACGCGCTCAACCCGCTGTCGCGCTCGGGCGGGCGGGCATGACCGCGCCCGCCCGGCCGCTGCTGTCGGTGCGCGACCTGCGGGTCTCGTTCCCGTCGGAGGCCGGGCCGGTGCACGCCGTGCGCGGGATCGACTTCGACCTCCGGCCGGGCCGCACCCTGGGCATCGTCGGCGAGTCCGGGTCGGGCAAGACCGTCACGTCGCTGGCGGTGATGGGGCTGCTGCCCGAGACGGCGTCGGTCGGCGGCTCGGTGACGCTGGCGGGCCGGGAGCTGCTGGGCCTGGACGACCGGCGCATGTCGGCGATCCGCGGGCGCGAGCTCGCGATGGTCTTCCAGGACCCGCTGTCGTCGCTGACGCCGATCTTCAGCGTCGGCGCCCAGATCGTCGAGGCGCTGCAGATCCACCGGGAGATCGACGGCGCGCGGGCCCGCACCCGGGCCGTCGAACTGCTCGACCTGGTCGGCATCCCAGACGCCAGGGGCCGGTTCGGGGCGTTCCCGCACGAGTTCTCCGGCGGCATGCGCCAGCGCGTGGTGATCGCGATGGCCATCGCCAACGACCCCGAGGTGATCATCGCCGACGAGCCCACCACGGCGCTGGACGTCACGGTGCAGGCCCAGATCCTCGACGTCCTCGCGCTCGCCCGGCGCGAGACCGGCGCCGCGCTGGTGATCATCACCCACGACCTCGGGGTGATCGCGGGCACCGCCGACGACGTGCTCGTGATGTACGCGGGCCGGGCCGTCGAGTCCGCGCCGGTGGACAACCTGTTCGGCGCGCCGCGGATGCCGTACACGATCGGGCTGCTCGACGCCGTGCCCCGGGTGGACGCCGAGGACCGCAGGCCGCTCGTGCCGATCCAGGGCAACCCGCCTGATCTGGTCGACCTGCCGCCCGGGTGCCCGTTCGCGCCCCGCTGCCCGGTGGCGATCGACGCCTGCCCCACCACCGAGCCGCCGCTCGTCGCGCTCGGCAAGGGTGGGGACGCCGAGCACCGGGCCGCGTGCCTGCGCGCCGCCGAGATCGACGACGGCCGCATCGACGGCGCGCCGGTGTTCCCGCTGCCCGCCCTGGCCGAGCCCGCCACGGCGGACGTCCCCCGTGAGCGGCGCCCGGCGGTGCTGGAGCTGGCCGGGGTCAGCAGGACGTTCCCGCTGCTCAAGGGCGCGATCCTGAAGCGGCGGGTCGGGTCGGTGCACGCGGTGGCCGGCATCGACCTCGACGTCCGGGCAGGCGAGACGCTCGGCCTGGTCGGCGAGTCGGGCTGCGGGAAGACCACCACGCTGCTGGAGATCATGCGCTTGCGCCCCCCGGAGGCCGGCCAGATCGCGGTGGCCGGCACCGACGTCGCGACGCTGCGCGGGCGCGAGGCCGAGCGCGCGTTGCGCCGCGAGATCCAGATGGTGTTCCAGGACCCGATGGGCGCGCTCGACCCGCGGATGACGATCTTCGACATCCTCGCCGAGCCACTGCGGGCGGCGGGCGGGCACGACCGCGGCGCCGTCACGTCCCGGGTGGACGAGCTGATGGAGCTCGTCGGGCTCGACCCGGCCCAGGCCGACCGCTTCCCCGCCGCGTTCTCCGGCGGGCAGCGCCAGCGCATCGGCATCGCGCGGGCGCTGGCCACGAGCCCGTCGGTGCTGGTGCTCGACGAGCCGGTGTCGGCGCTGGACGTGTCGATCCAGGCGGGCGTGCTCAACCTGCTCGCCGACCTCAAGGCCCGCCTGGGGCTGTCCTACCTGTTCGTCGCCCACGACCTCGCCGTGGTGCGCCACATCAGCGACCGGGTCGCCGTGATGTACCTGGGCCGCATCGTGGAGATCGGGTCCGTCGACGAGGTCTTCGGCAACCCGCGCCACCCGTACACCCACGCGCTGCTCTCGGCGGTCCCGGTGCCCGACCCGAAGGTGGAACGCCACCGCGAGCGGATCGTGCTGCGGGGCGACATTCCCAGCCCCACCGACGACCGTCCCGGGTGCCGGTTCGCCGGCCGCTGCCCCCTGGAACCGACCCTCGACGCGGCCCGGTCCCGGCGCTGCCGCGAGGAGACCCCGCGACCGGCCCGGGTCGGGTCGCTCGACCACCTGCACGCCTGCCACCACCGGTGAGCACGAGGAGAGGAGCGTCATGCGCTCAATGAGGACAGGGCTCGCCGCCGTGGCCGCCGTGCTGTCGGTGGCGCTCGCCGGCTGCGCGGGCGGGGGTGGCCCGGCCGAGCCGGTGGTGCCGCTGACCCCGGAAGGCCAGTACAACCCGCAGCCGTACGAGAACATCCGCGACGGCGGCACGCTGACCACTCCCATCGGTGAGATCAACCCGCAGTTCAACGAGTTCCACGGCGACACCACGAACGACAGCCGGCTGGTGTGGAACTGGTACAACCCGATGGTCGTCACGTTCACCCCGACCGGCGACCCGGTGTTCAACCCGGACTACCTCGTCAGCGCGACCGAGGAGACCGTTGACGGCAGCACCCGGATCACCTACACGATCAATCCTCAGGCGGTCTACAACGACGGCACTGCGATCGACTGGCGATCGGTCGAGAACACGTGGAAGAGCAACAACGGCACGGACCCGGCCTACATCGTCGCGGCCCCCGACGGCTACGACCGGATCACCTCGGTCGTCCGCGGCGTCGACGACCGGCAGGCGATCGTCACCTTCGACGGCGGCTACCCGTGGTGGCCCACGCTGTTCAACTACTTCCTGCACCCGGCGGTGAGCTCCGCGGAGCTGTTCAACACGGGCTACCTCGACACGCCGCACGCCGAGTGGGGCGCGGGGCCGTACACGATCAAGAGCCTGGACCGGCGGACCGGCACGATCATCTTCGAGCGCAACCCGAGGTGGTGGGGCGAACGGGGCAAGCTCGACGAGCGGATCTTCGTCCAGTACGAGACCACGGCCGCGCTCAACGCGTTCCGCAACGGTCAGCTCGACGCGGTGCGGATCAACTTCGCCGAGCAGCTCGCCCAGGTGCGCGACCTGCCCGGCACCGAGATCCGGCGCAGCCTGCGCCCGGCCAAGTTCCTGTTCACGTTCAACGGCCGCTCCGCGCTGCTCGCCGACGCCGCGGTGCGCAAGGCCGTCATGCAGGGCATCGACCGGGCCCAGCTCAGCGCGATCCTGCACCAGGGGCTCGGCTATTCCGAGACGCCGCCGGGCTCCTTCGCCCAGTTCCCGTTCCAGGACGGCTACCAGGACAACTTCTCGAAGGTCGTCACGTTCGACCCGGAGGCCGCGAAGCAGGGGCTGGACGCCGCCGGCTGGGTGCCCGGACCGGACGGGGTGCGGGCGAAGGACGGCACGCCGCTGGTGCTCGACTACGTCCGCCTCGGCGACGCCCCCACCACCGCCGCCATCGCCACGGCGACCGCGGCGATGCTGCGCGGCATCGGCGTCACCGCGAACATCCGCAACGCCCCCAGCAGCGACTTCTCGAAGATCCTCAACGAGGACCGGTTCGACCTCTTCTACAGCGGCTACATCAGCTCCGACGCCTACGGTGTCGCGTTCTTCTGCCAGCAGTGGTGCTCGAACTCGACGCTGAACGAGTCCGGCCTCGGCTCCCCCGAGCTGGACGCGAAGGCGCTCGCGGTGCAGGCCCTGCCCACCGCCGAGGAGCAGATCGCCCGCGCCAACGAGATCGAGGTCGAGGCGCTCGCGCAGTACGGCGTCATGCCGTTGAACAGCGGCCCCTCGATCGGCGCGGTCAAGGTCGGGCTCGCCAACTACGGCCCCGAACAGGGGGCGAGCCTGTTCTTCCGGGCGCTGCCCGAGACGGTGGGCTACCAGAAGTGACACTCGGCGGCCGGGTCAGAGCGGAACCCTGACCCAGCCGCCGACGTCGCTGCGACCGGCGGCGAGCGCCGCCCGCAGCGCGCCCCGGTTGTCGGCGTGGATGGCTCCGGGCCCCGTGATCCCCGGCGCGGGACGCACAGCCGTGTCGTGCACGGTCGCGCGTCCCGAAACGGTGATCATGGCCCGCTCCGGGCCTCGTGATCGTCGGCTCGGGACGCGCAGCCGCGTCCTGGACGGTCGCGCGTCCCGAAACGGTGATCATGGCTGGCGTCGTCCACCCAGGTGCGGGTGCGGGGGTGCTGTGCCGCCAGCGTGTAGCCGGCGAGCACACGCGGCTCGGGCGGGGCGATCACGACGGCACCATACAAGATCGACTAGCAACATGTACTCAAGCAACCTGCATGAATGCATGTAACATGGTCGCATGTTCGTCGGACGCGCTCGCGAATTGGAGCAGCTTCAACGCCTGCTCGCCCAGGTCCGCCGCACCGGACGCGGGGAGCTCGTCGGCGTCCGCGGGCGGCGCCAGGTCGGCAAGTCGACGCTCGTGGAGGAGTTCCTGACCCGCTCGGGTGTCCCGGGGCTGTTCTTCAGCGCCTCGAAGGGCGCACCAGCGGAACGCGAGCTGGCCGAGTTCGCGCGGCTCGCCGCGCATGCCTCGTCCGAGCTGAGCAGCGTGTTCGACGCCGCCACCCCCCGCGACTGGGCGGGCGCTCTGCGGCTGCTCGCCCAGGCGATCACGGAACCGACGGTCGTCGTCCTCGACGAGCTGCCCTGGCTCGCGGCCGGCGACCCGTCACTGGAGGGGTCGCTGCAGACGGCGTGGGACCGGTACCTGTCGAAGGCACCCGTCCTGCTGGTCGCACTGGGCTCCGACCTGTCGATGATGGAGCGGCTCGGCGAGTACGGCCGCCCGCTCTACCAGCGGATGCGCGAGCTGGTGCTGGAGCCGCTGCACGTCGGCGACACCGCGGAGCTGCTCGGCTGCCCTCCGGCGGAGGCCTTCGACGCCCAGGTCGTCACCGGCGGATTCCCGCGCCTGCTGCTCGAATGGTCGCCCGGCGAGCAGGTGACGGCGTTCGTCGCGCGGCAGCTCGCCGACTCGACCTCGCCGCTGGTGATCGTCGGCGAGCGCGCGCTGGGCGCCGAGTTCCCGCCGTCCACCCAGGCGCGGACCGTCCTCGACGCCATCGGCGCAGGTGCGACGACCTTCGCGCTGATCAGCAGCCGCACCGGGATCAACCAGGGTTCACTGAGCCGGACGCTGGGCTCACTGACCCGCGACGTCCGGGTGGTCCGGGCGACCCGCCCCCTGTCGAGCGCGCCCACGCGGCTCACCCACTACGCGGTCGACGACCCGTACCTGCGGTTCTGGCTCCGGTTCATCGGCCCGAACCTGGAGCTGCTCCTGCGCGGCCGCGGGGCGGCGGTCGCGGACACGTTCGCCCGGGGATGGCCCGCATACCGGGGCACCGCGGTCGAGCCGCTGGTCAGGCGCAGCATCGAGCGGATGCTGCCCGACGACCGGTTCGGCGCGGCGCGGCACGTCGGCTCGTTCTGGACGCGCACCGGCGACGCGGAGGTCGACCTGGTCGGGGCCGACGCCCCGGACCCTCCCAGCACGATCAGGTTCGTCGGCTCGGTGAAGTGGCGCGAGACCGCACCGTTCACCCACGCCGACCTGCTCACCCTGGTCACCCACCGGGCCGCGGTACCCGGCGCAGCCGACGTCCCGCTGGTCGGCGTCGCGCGCACGGCTGTGACTGCCGAGGTCGACGTGGCCCTGACCGCCGAGGGTCTACTGGCCGCCTGGGATTGACCGAGGTGACCGCCGGCGCCGGGTGGACGCGTCTGACATGTCGGAAGCCCGGCGCGCCCGCCGCAGCAGGTCGGCCGGAACACAGGGCAGAGTCACCGGCGCAGCTCCGCGGAGGAGCCGTGGAGCCACTGGTCTGCGGCGTGCCAGCGGGAGTTGTGGCCGTCGCCAGATCTCACACCATCCCGGCCCGTGCTCGTCGCACGGCGGCGAGTGCTTCGCGCCCGGTCAAGCCGTGGCTTCGGATCGACTGCATCGCCGCACGGAACGTTTGGACCACTTGGGGATCGGACATGACGTGGGCGCCGGCCACCGTCTCGACGATCGCGGCGTCGTCGAGCAGTTCGAAGCCATGCAGAATCGCCACGGGCCGTTGCACGACCACGAGATCCAGCGTGCCGGCGGCGATGGTGTCGGCCAGCCGGTCGAGCTGTTCGCGCTGAGTCTCTGTCGTTCCGTACACGGCGGTCAGAGCTGCGGGTTCGATGGCCACGACGATCTTGCTGCCTTGTAGGCGGCGCTGGCGCTCAGCGCGGCGGGCGACGATCTGCTCGACGTCGATCCGACCGCCAAGCTCGACCCGGGCGGGCTGACTCAGCCACTCCCGGGTGTACGCCGGTGTCTGCATGAGCCCGGGGATCAGCATCGGCTGGTACTCGGTGATGCTGGTGGAACCAGACTCAAGGTTCTCGAGGTCGCCCTGCAGTGCCTCGACGCCCCCGGGCCGTCGAGCCGCCGCCCTGATGTCGAGGAGCCGGACCAGGGCGTGTTCGCGCGCGTCGAGCACGGCGGCGGAGTCGGCGACCGTCTCGACGGCCCACGCGATGATGTCGTCCTCGGACGGGGTCTGGCGCCCGTTCTCGAGAAGTGACACCTTGGCCTGGTTCCACCCGAGCCGCTTGGCCAGCTCGTTGCCGGAGACCCCGTACGCCTCGCGTGCGCGCCGTAACGTGGCGCCGAGCGCGGGATGACGGATCGGACGGCGCGGGCTCACGGCTCCCGTCCAAAGATCAGGCCGGCAGTCGCGGGTGCAGGCCAACGGCGCCGGCTAACGCCTGATCTCGCCATTGCCGCAGCACGACAAGGGCGTCCTCGGCCGCACGGACGACGGTCATCCTGCCGCCGGTGTCGTAGACCAGCAGCCACGCCCGCCTGTCGTCGACCATCCAGAAGTCGGGCGCATCCCACACGTCCTCGACCTGGACCAGACGCACGTCCTCCCCGGCTTCGCGGTTGTGCGGGTAGTGCTGCTCGACCTCGAAACGCACGTACGGGGTCCACGGCCGGGTAACGACATGGACGCGCCGCATCATCACCCCGCGGGCCACATTGGAGCGCACCAGCTCGGTCCACGCGGCGAGGTCGTCGTTCTTCTCCCAGTCGTGGCCGCCGATGAACGCTTGCCATTGCATATCGTCGGGGTAGTCCTGTCGAGCTTCGAGGCGGAACACCGAGCGCTGCGCACCGCGCAGAGCGTCGACGAGCTCGTCGAGGTCGCTCACCCGCCGGCTCCCAGGGTTCGCATCGCCGCCTCGACGATGGACCGCTTGATCCGGACGGCCTGCTCCCCGGGCAGCGGCGTGGGGAGGTACGCCATGGACACCGCGTCGCCCTGGACAACGAGGTCTCCCGTATCGGCGTCGAGATGGACAGATGGGCAGCCGACGGTGCCTGAGCCGGGGTCCTTGGCGAGCTGGATGAGGTGCATGGGTCCTCCTCGGTGCGACGCGGCGGACTCTCAGTGTGCGTCACCGCCCCGCTTCGGACCATAAGTGGACCATAGCGAACTCACCTGTATGCTCATAGCTTGCTAATAGGTCGCGGCGGCCCGGTCCTGGGTACAACCCGGGG
>JBQTJE010000172.1:0-26768 GCA_052387455.1 Pseudonocardia sp. | reverse complement strand
TGCCGCCGCGGCGCTGGGCCCGGTACAGGTCGGTCTTGGTGCGTTTGGCGTAGCCGGTGGCGGTGATCGTGACGACCACGTCCTCGACGGCGATGAGGTCCTCGTTGCGCACCTCGCCGTCGTCGGGCACCAGCTGGGTGCGCCGCTCGTCGCCGTGCTTCTCGACGATCTCGGTGAGCTCTTCGCGGACGATCGCGCGTTGCCGCTCGGGCTTGTCGAGGATGTCGAGGTAGTCGGCGATCTCCAGCTCGATCTCGGCCAGCTCGTCGATGATCTTCTGGCGTTCCAGGGCGGCGAGGCGGCGCAGCTGCATGTCCAGGATCGCGGTGGCCTGGATCTCGTCGACGTCGAGCAGCTCGATCAGGCCCTGGCGCGCGACGTCGACGGTCTCCGAGGCCCGGATCAGCGCGATCACCTCGTCGAGCGCGTCGAGCGCCTTGACGTAGCCGCGCAGGATGTGGGCCCGCTCCTCGGCCTTGCGCAGCCGGTAGCGGGTGCGCCGGACGATGACCTCGATCTGGTGGCGGATGTAGTTGCGCACGACCTGGTCCAGGCGCAGCGTGCGCGGCACACCGTCGACGATCGCCAGCATGTTGACGCCGAACCCGTACTGGAGCTGGGTGTGCTTGTAGAGGTTGTTGAGCACGACTTTGGCCACGGCGTCGCGCTTGAGGGTGACGACGATCCGCATGCCGATGCGGTCCGACGACTCGTCGTTGATCTCGGCGATGCCCGCGAGCTTCCCGTCGCGCACCAGCGCCGCGATCGACTCGATGAGGTTGTCCGGGTTGACCTGGTAGGGCAGCTCGGTGACGACGAGGATCGTGCGGCCCTTGGCGTCGTCCTCCACCTCGACGACCGCGCGCATCCGCACCGAACCGCGCCCGGTGCGGTAGGCCTGCTCGATGCCCTCGCGCCCCACGATGAGCCCGGCGGTGGGGAAGTCCGGGCCCTTGATCCGCTCCATGAGGGCGGCGAGCAGCTCCTCCTCGGTCGCCTCCGGGTGGTCGAGCGCCCACACCACGCCCGCGCCGACCTCGCGCAGGTTGTGCGGCGGCACGTTCGTCGCCATCCCGACGGCGATGCCGGCGCTGCCGTTGATCAGCAGGTTGGGCACCCGCGACGGCAGGACGTCGGGCTCCTGGGTCTTGCCGTCGTAGTTGTCGGAGAAGTCGACGGTGTCCTCGTCGATGTCCTGCAGCATCGCCATGGCCAGCGGCGAGAGCCGGCACTCGGTGTTGTGGCTGACGAAGCCGTTGGTGACGAAGGCGTGGTCGGGGGCGTCGACGCGCAGGCTGTAGACGGGTTCCACGCCGGCCTGGACGACCTCGACGACGGCGGCCCAGACGAAGTCCTCGACCGGGGGCGCGTCCGGCACCAGGCGCGCCGGGTCAACCGGGCCGTTGATCGTTTTCTCGGTGCGGAAACCGACCAGATCTGACCGTTCCTGCGCCAGGACGGCGATCATGTCGCCCGGGACGAGCTCCTCGGCCAGCTTCCACAGCAGGGTCGGCCGGCCTTCGCGGACGGCGCCGGTCAGCAGCGGGTGGTTGGCCGTGCACCGCAGCTCCCGGCCGGCGGCCCGGACGGCGAGCACCGGGTGGCTTCCTGAGTGGTGCACGGCGGTGGCGGTGACCGGCAGGCCGTGCAGGCCGACGACCTTGAGATCGACCTCGACGGTGCTGTCCGCCGCCTGGCCCGGCACGAACTGCGCGATCGGGACATCGCCGTCAGGCGTCGCGATCAGGGTGTCACCGGTGACGCAGTAGCGCATCGCGGCAGCCGGGTCGTTCCCACGAGAGCCGAAGTTGCCCTGCCCGTCGATCAGCGGGTAGCGCATCGACCACGGCTGGGCGAGCCGCACGAGCGCGTCGTAGATCGACGTGTCGCCGTGCGGGTGGTAGTTCCCCATCACCTCGCCGACGACGCGCGCGCACTTGACGTATGACCGGTCAGGGCGGAAGCCGTTCTCGCCCATCGAGTACAGGACGCGCCGGTGCACCGGCTTGAGCCCGTCCTCGACCAGCGGCAACGCCCGGCCGACGATCACGCTCATCGCGTAGTCGATGTAGGAACGCTGCATCTCCTGCTGGATGTCGACCGGTTCGATCCGGTCGCCGCCGGCAGGCGGAGGGGGGAGCAGGGTGTCGGTCACGGTGCGGAGATCCTTTCGACACGTGCGGGCCCGAACCCGGTGGTGCGGCTGACGAATCCGTCGGTGACGAACGCGTGGTCGGCGGCGTCGAGATGGAGGCCGTAGACGGGCTCCTCACCGGTGGCGACGACGAGCTCCACCGGCGCCCAGCCGAAGAAGCCGACGTCGGGGGCGCCGGGCACGTCGCGGGCCGGGTCGGTCCTGCCGGTGATCGCCGACTCGGAACGCAGCGCCGTCTTGGAGACGGGAGCCGGTTCCACCCTGGCGATCAGGTCACCGGGGCGGAGCTCGTGCGCGGCCATCCAGACGAGCCGGGGCCGTCCGTCGACCAGCACCCGGGACAGCAGCGGGTGGGCGGCGGTGCAGCGCACCTCGCGCTCGCCGGCAACGACCGTGAGCACCGGCCGGACGCCGGCGTGGTGCACCGCCGTGACCCGCACCGGGACCCCGTGCAGGCCGACCACCTTGAGATCGACCTCTGCGGTCGAACCGGCCCGAGTCCCGGGAGCAAGGTCGGCAACCGGCACGGCCGCATCGGGCGCGGCCACCCAGGTCTCGCCCGTCACACCCGCCACATGATCAGACACTGGCTCCTGCCTCGGTTCGGGGAGCTCGCGCACACCGCCGGGTCTTCACGCACACGGCCGGCAATGTGCGTCGACGCCGCACGGTGTGCGTGACCGGGGCGGGGTGGCTGCGTTGGGGTGCTTCGGGCATCACCGGGTCACACGTCCAGGAATCGGACGTCGCGGGCGTTGCGGGTGATGAAGGAGCGGCGGGACTCGACGTCCTCGCCCATCAGGATCGAGAACAGCTCGTCGGCGGTGGCGGCGTCGTCGAGGGTGACCTGGAGCAGCACCCGGTTGGCCGGGTCCATCGTGGTCTCCCACAGCTCCTTGGCGTTCATCTCGCCCAGCCCCTTGTAGCGCTGGACGCCCTCCTCCTTGGGCAGCTTCTTGCCCGCCGCGCGGCCGGCCTCGATCAGGCCGTCGCGCTCGCGGTCGGAGTAGGCGAACTCCGGCTCGACACCCCGGCCGCCCCACTTGATCTTGTAGAGCGGCGGCTGGGCGAGGAAGACATGGCCCATCTCGACCAGCGGGCGCATGAACCGGAACAGCAGCGTGAGCAGCAGGGTGCGGATGTGCTGGCCGTCGACGTCGGCGTCGGCCATCAGCACGATCTTGTGATAGCGCAGCCGGGACACGTCGAACTCGTCGTGGATTCCGGTGCCCAGCGCCGTGATGATCGCCTGGACCTCGGTGTTCTTCAGCACCCGGTCGATCCGCGCCTTCTCCACGTTGATGATCTTCCCGCGGATCGGCAGGATCGCCTGGAACATCGAGTCGCGCCCGGACTTGGCCGAACCGCCCGCCGAGTCGCCCTCCACGATGTAGACCTCGGAGCGCGCCGGGTCGGTGGAGCGGCAGTCCGCGAGCTTGCCCGGCAGGCCCCCGAGATCGCCCGCGCTCTTGCGCCGCACCAATTCGCGGGCCTTGCGCGCGGCCGCGCGGGCCTGCGCGGACTGCACCGCCTTGTTGACGATCGTGCGCGCCTCGGCGGGGTTGCGCTCCAGCCAGTCGGCCAGCCACTCGTTGCACACCCGCTGGACGAACGACTTGACCTCGGTGTTGCCCAGCTTCGTCTTGGTCTGGCCCTCGAACTGCGGCTCCTTGACCTTGACGCTGACGATCGCCGCGAGCCCCTCGCGGATGTCGTCACCGGTGAGCGCCGGGTCCTTCTCCTTGAGCAGCTTCTTGTCGCGTGCGTACTTGTTCACCGTGCTCGTGAGCGCGGAGCGGAAGCCCTCCTCGTGGGTGCCGCCCTCGTGGGTGTTGATCGTGTTGGCGAAGGTGTAGACCGACTCCGTGTAGCCGGAGTTCCACTGCATCGCCACCTCGACCTCGTGGCCGGTGCCCGCGCCGGAGAACGACACCAACTTCTTGTGGATCGGGTCCTTCGTGCGGTTGAGGTGCGCGACGAAGTCCTCCAGCCCGCCCGGGTAGCAGAACGTGAACTCCTTGATCTTCGCCACGTAGCCCTCGGCGTCGGGCTCCTCGGCGGCGCCGTTGTCGCCGTTGCGCTCGTCGCGCAACACGATCGTCAGGCCCTTGTTGAGGAACGCCATCTCCTGGAGCCTGCGCTGGATCGTCTCGATGTTGAACACGACCGTCTCGAAGATCTCCGGGTCCGGGTAGAAGACGATCGACGAACCGGTGCGCCGGGTAGGTTCGCCCTTGCGCAGCGGGCCGGGCCGCGAGTGGTCGTAGTGCTGGCGCCACACCGCGCCGTTGACGTGGATCTCCACGTCGAGCGCCGCCGACAGCGCGTTCACCACGCTCACGCCCACCCCGTGCAGCCCCCCGGAGACCGCGTAGGACTTGCCGTCGAACTTGCCCCCCGCGTGCAGCACTGTGAGCACGACCTCGACGGCCGGGCGCTTCTCCACCGGGTGCATGTCGACCGGGATGCCGCGCCCGTCGTCGACGACCCGGACCCCGCCGTCGACCTGGAGGGTGACCTCCACGCGCGTGGCGTAGCCGGCCATCGCCTCGTCGACGGCGTTGTCCACGACCTCCCAGATCAGGTGGTGCAGACCGCGCTCACCGGTGGACCCGATGTACATGCCCGGGCGCTTGCGGACGGCCTCCAGCCCTTCCAGGACCGTGATCGACGACGCGCTGTAGGCGTTCTTCTTCTCCGGCACTGCGCTGCCCGTCTCCTCGCAACGAGGCTCGTCCGGGCGCTGAGCAGGCCACTCGGGAGCGAGCCGATCGATCGGGCGGGCTCGGGGACCCCGTCCGGAACACTCCTTAATCATACCGGGCGGGTCCGACAGAACGGCCTTTAGACACCCTCAGCGGGCCCTCAGAGCGGCGATCGACACCGTCGAAGGGTCAGGACGGCCGAGCTGGGGTCCCCGAGATGCTGACGCGCTGTCATGAGCCGCTGAACGGGCCGAGAATGCCGTTCACCTCACTCCACCGTGGTGCGGGTGACGTCGAACGGCTCCGCGCGCACCTGGGAGCGGCGCCTGTGGCGGTGCAAGCGGTCGTGATCGTCAGCCGTAGGTGTCGCGGGGTCCCCGTCCCCGCACGGTCCGCGGCCCGTGCCGCCAGCTCGGCCCGCTCGGCCCGACGACCTTCACCCGGCGCACGACGCCGTCACCGACCGCCCTGGCCAGCTTCGCGAGGATCTGGCGCTGGAGCTGGCGCAACTGGGTTGCCCACGCCGTGGACTCCGCCTGGAGCACCAGTTCACCGTCACGCAGCGACACCGGAGTGCAGTGGTCGGCGATCTCCGGGCCGGCCAGCTGCGGCCAGCGGCCCATGACCGTCGCGTCGGTCAGCCGCGACGACCAGCCGCGGTCCATCGCGACCCGCGAGACCAGCCTGCCGAACGGCTGGGGGTCGCGGTCGTCGGGCCCGGGTCCCGACCAGCGCCGGCGGCGACGCTGCCCCACGGCCCCGGCGCCACCCCCGCGCTGTGCCGCCCGGTTCGCCTCCTTGCGGCGCTGCGCGGACGACTCGCGGGCCGCGCGCAACGCTTCGCGCGCGAGGTCGATTCCCCGGGCCGTCGTCAAGCCCTCACCTTCCTCAGGTATGGGGACAACCTGTGGTCGAACTGTGGGGTCGAGCGGTTCATCGCGGTCGGTAAGCGGTCGTTCTGCCCGGTGAACGGCGTTTCTGAGAGAGTTATCCACAGTATCCACAATGCTGTCCACAGATTTCGTCACGCAGGGTGCCGATCAACAGGGAGGGGCGCACCGGCCACGATGGACCGTGCGGCCCCGCCGGGCCCGCGCTCGACGACGAACCGCGCTCCGTCAAGCCCGTCCGGCACGTCCTCGGGGACCGCCGCGGTGACGATCACCTGCTCGGCGCGGCAGGCCACGTCGGCCAGGGCGCGGCGGCGCCGGGAGTCCAGCTCGGCGAACACGTCGTCGAGCAGCAGCACCGGCTCGACGTCGTCGGCGCACAGCAGCCGGTAGGACGCCAGGCGCAGCGCCAGCGCCAGCGCCCAGGACTCGCCGTGGCTCGCGTAGCCCTTCGCCGGTCCCTCGCCCAGCCGCAGCTCCAGGTCGTCGCGGTGCGGGCCGACCAGGCACAGCCCGCGCTCCACCTCCTGGCGACGCACCCGGCCCAGCTCGTCGAGCAGCAGCGCCTCCAGTTCCGCGACCGACCCGGGCAGCAGCCCCGGCCCACCGGGCACGCCACCCGCACCCGCGCCCGCGTCCGTCGACGCCGACATCGCCGTGCGGTAGCCCACCGCCACCGGCGCCGACGTCGGGGCCACCTCGGCGAACGCCGCGACCGCCAGCGGTGCGAGCCCCGACACCAGCTCCAACCGCCCGGCCAGCAACGCCGCGCCGTGCCGGGCCAAGTGCCCGTCCCACACGTCGAGGGTGCGCAGGTCGCCCCCGCCCCGGGCGGTCTTGAGCAGCGCCGAGCGCTGGCGCAGCACCCGGTCGTAGTCCGCGCGCACCCCGGCGTAGCGGGGCAGCCGGGTCACCAGCAGGTCGTCGAGGAAGCGGCGACGCTCGGCCGGGTCGCCGCGCACCAGCGCGAGGTCCTCCGGGGCGAACAGCACCGTGCGCAGGATGCCCAGCACGTCGCGCACCTTCGTCACCGGCGCCCGGTTCACCCGCGCCCGGTTGGCCCGCCCCGCGGTGATCTCGACCTCGACGGTGAGCTCGCGCCCGTGGTGCACCACCACCGCCCGGACCACCGCCTGTGCAGCGCCGTGCCGGATCAGCGGCGCGTCGGTGGCCACCCGGTGCGAGCCGAGCGTGGCGACATACCCGGCGGCCTCGACGAGGTTGGTCTTGCCCACCCCGTTGGGCCCGACGAGCACGGTGACCCCGGGTTGCAGGGCGAGGTCGGCGCTCTCCCAGGAGCGGAAGTCGGCGACCGCGAGCCGGCGCAGATGCACCGGTCAGTGGGTGGAGCCGGTGCCCGAGGTGGGACCCGCGAGATCCCCCGGCGTGCCGGTCGGGCCCGCCCTGCGCACCGCGTGCCCGCCGAACTGCTGGCGAAGCGCCGCCACCGCGCGCATCGCGGGCGAGGACTCCTGGCGCGACGCGAACCGCGCGAACAACGCCGCGGAGATCACCGGCAGCGGGACGGCGTGCTGGATGGCCTCCTCGATCGTCCAGCGGCCCTCGCCGGAGTCGTCCACGTAGTCGGTGAGGGTCGCCAGCCCCGGATCGTCCTGCAGCGCCAGGACGAGCAGGTCGAGCAGCCACGAGCGCACCACCGTGCCCCGCGACCAGGCCTGCAGCACCGCGGGTACGTCGGTGACCAGGTCGACGGCCTCCAGCAGCTCGAAACCCTCGGCGTAGGCCTGCATCAGGCCGTACTCGATGCCGTTGTGCACCATCTTCGAGAAGTGCCCCGCGCCCACCGGGGCGGCGTGCGCGAATCCCACCTCGCGCGGGCCCTCCGGGCGCAGCGCGTCGAAGATCGGCATCGCCCGCCCGATGTCCTCGGCCGAGCCGCCCGCCATGAGCCCGTAGCCGTTGTCCTTGCCCCAGATGCCGCCCGAGACCCCGCAGTCGACGTAGCCGACACCGCGGGCGTCGAGCAGCTCGGCATTCACCGCGTCGTCGGTGTAGCGGGAGTTCCCGCCCTCGATGACGAGATCCCCCGGGGCCAGCACGTCGGCCAGCGCGCGCACCGTGCTCCGGGTGATCTCCCCCGACGGCACCATCACCCACACCACCCGGGGCGCCGCGAGCGCGCCGGCCAGGTCCGCGAGCGAGGCGACGTCGCTCACCTCGGGACGCGGGTCGTAGCCGACGACCTCGTGCCCCGCGGCGCGCAGCCGGTCGCGCATGTTGCCACCCATGCGGCCGAGCCCGACGAGTCCGAGTTGCATCGACGCTCCCTTGGCTGGTCGGGCCTGGCTGGTCGGGACGGCTCAGCCGGGCAGGCGCACGGGCATGAGCAGGTGCAGATACCCCGACCCACGGGGGGCTCCGCCCCCCGTGTCCCCCCCGGCGGCATCCTTCGACCCACGGGGGGCTCCGCCCCCCGTGTCCCCCCCGGCGGCATCGTTGGGCCCGGCGGCATCCTTCGACCCACCGACGGCGTCCTCGCCGTCCGGCGCGGGATCGGCGACGAACGGCCGGACCAGCGCGGGACGGCTCGGGGTGGTGAAGGTCAGCTGCGCGCGGTCGGCGTGCAGCGCGCCGAGCGCGTCGAGCAGGTAGCCGGGGTTGAACGCGATCGTGAGCGGGGCGCCGTCGAGCTCGCAGGCCAGTTCCTCCTCGGCGCTGCCCACGTCGTCGCCGCCCGCGGCCAGGCGCAGCCCGTCCTCACCCAGCTCCATACGGACCTGCGCGACCCGGTCGGTGACCAGCGCCACCCGCTTGATCGCCTCGACCAGCGGCGCCACCTCGATCACCGCCGAGCTCGTGTGCTCGGTCGGGATCAACTGCCGGAAGCGGGGGAACTCCGCGTCGAGCAATCGGGTGGTGGCGCGTCGACCGCCGCCGGTGATGCCGAGCATCCCGTCGCCCGCCGAGAGCGCGAGGCTCACGGTCCCCGTGCCCGCGAGGGTCTTGGCCACCTCGGCGAGCGTGCGCGACGGGATGAGCACCGCGCTGGACACGTCGGCGAGATCTTCCCCAGGGGCCCATTCCAGCTCGCGCACCGCCAGCCGGAAGCGGTCGGTGGCCGCGAGGGTGAGCTGGGAACCCTCGATCTCCAGGCGGACCCCGGTGAGCATCGGCAGCGTGTCGTCGCGGCCCGCGGCCACCGCCACCTGCGCGACCGCCTCGGCGAGGACGTCGGCGGCGACCGTGCCGGCCAGCTGCGGCATCGCCGGCAGCTGCGGGTAGTCCTCCACCGGCATCGTCGGCAGGGTGAACCGGCTGTTGCCGCAGTTGATCGTGGCGCGCGAGCCGTCGACCACCAGGTCGACCGGCTTCGACGGCAGCGCGCGGGTGATGTCGGCGAGCAACCGGCCCGACACCAGCACCCGGCCCGGATCCCCGATCGTCGCGTCGAGCTGCACCCGGGCCGAGGTCTCGTAGTCGAACCCGGAGACGGTGAGCCGGTCGCCGTCCGCCCCCGTGCTCGCCTCGACCAGCACGCCGCCCAGCACCGGGACCGGGGGCCGCGCGGGCAGGCTGCGCGCCACCCACGCGGCGGCGTCGGCGAGGACGTCACGTTCGACCCGGAACTTCATGTGGACCTCTGACGGTGCGGAAGGTGACGGTCGTCTGGCGGGCACGGTCGTGGCGGACCGGCCGGTGGCTGTGGCTGTGGCGGTGCACCCGGGGACCGGGTGGAAGCCCCACCGTAGAGCCAATCCCCGGGGGGTGTCACGTCGGCCGGACGAGGTGACCGGACGGGTTCCGAAGCGCGTCCGTCCACGCCCTTGTTGTTCTGGTAGTTCCTCCAACAGAGAGAAACAACAGCAGTAACAGGGGCTGTGTGTGGTGTGGACAAGCGCTGTATCTGCAGGTCGGAGGCGGGTCATGGTGTGGAGCGCGGGCGGGCTGCGCCCGTGCACGGATCGCTGTGACGGTGGATGCACGGCGGTGCGCACCGGCTGTCCCGGCGCGATGCCCCGGTTGTCCACCGATCGGCGGCCAACGGTCCACCGCTTCCGCCGACGTTGTCCACAGAGTTGTCCCCAGATGTGGGTGGCGGGAGTAATCGATCGTGGACGGAGCGCGACGACGTCTCCGGGTCCGATGATCTGGCGGTCCCGACCGCCCCTCCACAGGGGCACCGCCGGTCCTCGGCAACCACGCTGGGTGAACGACCGCAGGCGGCACCCCGGCGTCCTTGATCACCGTTCGGGGACCGGCGACCGCCGGACCCACTGTCGACGGTCCCGAGACGTCGATCACCGGGCGGGCCGGCCCGTCAGCGCCGGGCGCGCTGCTTGATCCGTGCGGTGAGCTCCTGGACCTGCTCGAAGGTCTTGCGCCGCTGCGCGATCTCGTTGCGGATCTTCTTGTCCGCGTGCATGACGGTGGTGTGGTCGCGGCCGCCGAAGGTCTGGCCGATCCGCGGCAGCGACAGGTCGGTGAGCTCTCGGCACAGGTACATGGCGATCTGGCGCGCCTGCGCGACCGCCTTCGTCTTACCCGGCCCGCACAGCTCGTCCATGGTCAGCGCGAAGAAGTCGGCCACCACCGCCATGATCGTCGGCGCGGTGATCTCCGAGGTCGCCGAGTCGGGGATCAGGTCGCGCAGCACGATCTCGGCGAGCTGGGTGTCCACCGGCTGCCGGTTGAGCGAGGCGAACGCCGTGACGCGGATGAGGGCGCCCTCGAGCTCGCGGATGTTGCGCTCGATGCGCTGCGCGATGAACTCCAGCACGTCGCCCGGGACGGCGAGCCGGTCCTGGGCGGCCTTCTTGCGCAGGATCGCGATGCGCGTCTCCAGTTCGGGCGGCTGGATGTCGGTGATCAGACCCCACTCGAACCGGGTGCGCATGCGCTCGGCGAGGGTCTCCAGCCGTTTCGGTGGCCGGTCGGACGACACGACGATCTGCTTGTTCGCGTTGTGCAGGGTGTTGAAGGTGTGGAAGAACTCCTCCTGCGTGCCTTCCTTGCCCTCCAGGAACTGGATGTCGTCCACGAGCAGGACGTCCACGTCGCGGTAGCGGCGCTGGAAGGCGACCTTGCGGTCGTCGCGCAGGGAGTTGATGAAGTCGTTGGTGAACTCCTCGGTGGACACGTAGCGCACCCGCATCCCGGGGAACAGCCGCTGCGCGTAGTGGCCCACGGCGTGCAGCAGGTGCGTCTTGCCCAGTCCTGAGTCGCCCCAGATGAACAGCGGGTTGTACGCCCGCGCGGGCGCCTCGGCCACCGCGACGGCCGCGGCGTGGCTGAAGCGGTTGGACGCGCCGATGACGAACGTGTCGAAGATGTACTTCTCGTTCAGCCGGGTCTGCGAGCGCGGCGCCGCCTGGTCTCCCGCCGGCGGGCCCGCGTAGGTGGGCCACACGTCGGCAGGTGGCGCGTCGGCCCCGTCGCCGGCGACCGGGCCGTTGCCGTTGAACTCGGTGGGAGCCCCGGACTGCGACGTCCCGGACAGCGACGTCCCGGACAGCGGTGTGCTCGACAACGGGGACCGGGTGCCGTCGTGCCCGTTGCCGCCCACCGCGACCGGGTCGGTGTGGTCCGCGGTTCCGTTCTGGTAAGGCACGTCGGTGCCCCCGGACGCGGCCGAGGCGTCGACGACGACGGCGAGGTTGACCGCGACGCCCAGGTGCCGGCCGAGGGCGTCGCTGATGGGGCGGCGCAGGATGCGCTCGATGGCGTCCTTGGCGAACTCGCTCGGCGCGGCGAGCAGCGCGGTGCCGTCGATGAGCCCGAGCGGGCGGGTGAGACGGAGGAACGCACGTTGCTGCGCGGACAGGGACGGCCCCGGGGAGCCGGCCGCGCCGCCGGAGAGATCGGTGATGACGCGGCTCCAGACCTGGCCGAGGTCGCCTGTGCCGTCTGCCACGGGCCGGTACCCCCTTCCGGTCTCCACCGCGTCCGCCATCCCGCGCGGACCGGAACAGGGCGATCATCCCCAGACTTGTCCACACCATGTGCGCAAGCAGCACCGTACGCGGGAGCGCCAACCGCAGCGGGCGCGGGAGCGTCTCGGACGGGCCGGACAAAGGTGACTGGGGACCCCCGGGTAGAGCTGTGAGAGGGCACGCTAACAACCAGTGGCGCGGGCCACAACCCGGGGACGAGGCCGGTTTGACCCCTTTTCCCGGGGTTGCGTACGCTTCGTCGAGGCGTGTCCGCCGTGTCCGAGCACAGAGTGGCCTGAACCCAGCGTGGTCTGAACCCCACGTGGTCCGAGCACATTGAGTTCGCCGGTGCGCCGCGACCTTCCGTGACGACCCGAACGCAGAACGACACGTCGGCCCCGCGCCCACTTGTCGACCAGGAGAGCCCGCCGTGAGCAAGCGCACCTTCCAGCCGAACAACCGCCGCCGCGCGCGCACGCACGGGTTCCGGCTGCGGATGCGCACCCGCGCGGGACGCGCGATCCTCGCCGCGCGGCGCAGCAAGGGTCGCGCCCGGCTCTCGGCCTGAGCCGGTGCTCCCGGCCGGCTCCCGGCTGACGGGCCGGGAAGAGTTCGCCTCGGTGGTCCGCCGAGGTCGACGCGGTGGCCGGGAACGGCTGGTCGTGCACCTCGATCTCGGCGGCACCGGGGCACCACGCGCCGGCTTCGTGGTGAACCGTGCCGTGGGTGGCTCGGTGGTGCGTCACCGGGTCGCGCGCCGGTTGCGGCACCTCGTCGCAGCTCGCCTGGAGACCCTGCCGTCGCGCGCGCGGGTCGTCGTCCGCGCGCTTCCCGCCGCTGCCGCCGCCTCCTCCGGTGAACTGGCCGGCGACCTCGACGCCGGCCTGCGGGGCGCGTTGCGCAAGGCCGGTGCGCGGTGAACCCTGGCCCGTCGCCCCTCGCGCGGGTGCTGCTCGGCCTGCTCGCCGGTTACCGGCGCTGGATTTCGCCGGCGTTGCCCCCGACGTGCCGCTTCTACCCGACGTGCAGCGCGTACGCCGTGACCGCCGTCCGCACCCACGGCGCGGTGTGGGGGTTCTGGTTGACCGCTCGACGGCTCCTGCGATGCGGGCCGTGGCACCCTGGAGGGGTCGACCACGTCCCACCCCGGGGTGAGCGTCGCAGCATCACCGGATCGGTCGAGGACCACGAGGAGCAAGCTCCGTGCTGAACTTCATCTACTACCCCGTCTCGTTCATCATGTGGTGCTGGCACCAGGTGTTCGGCGCCGTGCTGGGCGACTCGAGCGGGTTCGCGTGGGCGCTGTCGGTGATCTTCCTGGTCTTCACGCTGCGACTGCTCCTGTTCAAGCCGTTCGTCAGCCAGGTGCGCTCCATGCGGAAGATGCAGGAGTTCGCGCCGGAGATGCAGAAGCTCAAGAAGAAGTACGGCAACGACAAGCAGAAGCTCGCCGAGGAGATGCAGAAGCTCCAGCGGCAGGAAGGCTTCAACCCGCTCGGGGGCTGCCTGCCGGTGCTGGTGCAGGTGCCGGTGTTCATCGGTCTGTTCCAGGTGCTGCGCGAGTTCCAGCCGGGCGACCTGGAGAACTACTACTTCGACGCCCAGGGCGTCGAGTCGTTCGTCAACTCGGACCTGTTCGGCGCGAAGCTCAACGCGTACGTGTGGCAGGGCGAGGAGGTGCTGCGCTCGCTCGGCACCTCGCTCACCGAGATGTGGATCGTCATGACCCCGTTGATGATCATGGCGGGCGTCTTCACCCACATCACGGCCCGGCATTCGGTGGCACGCCAGACCGAGGCGCAGCTGGCGGCCAACCCGCAGGGCGCGATGATGAACAAGCTGATGCTGTACGTCTTCCCCATCGGCGTGGTCGTGGGGGCACCGTTCCTGCCGCTCGCCGTGCTCCTCTACTGGGTGGCGAACAACCTGTGGACGCTCGGTCAGCAGTACATCGTCTACCGCAAGATCGACGCCGAAGAGGCGGAGAAGAAGGTGCAGGCCGCGCAGGTGTCGCAGACCCGCGCTCCCCGTCCCGGCCAGAAGCCGGTCCGCCCCGAGCGGGCAGCCGACGCGGTCGAGGAGGCCGGGCCGGCGAAGATCTCCGGTGCGAAGCCGGTCGTCCGCAAGGACGCCAAGCGGCGGGCCACGGCCGACGGGGCCGGATCCAACGGTGCCGCGGTGAACGGCACCGCCGGGTCGTCGGGCAACGGCTCGTCGGGCAACGGGTCCTCGGCCAACGGCACTTCCGCGACGAACGGTGCTCCTGCCGCCGGAGGCGCCCGCCAGCCGGCGCGCCGCGGCGGCAAGAAGCGCCGCTGACCACGAACCACCGGCGGCCGCCGATGCCCGCGGCCGCCGCAGCGGCACCGGAAGCAGCTTCCGGTGCCGCTGCGCGAGATCGGAAGGAGACTGACGTGCCGAGGACGGATGCAGCAGGCGGCGAGGGCGGCCGGGGAGCGGCGGTCGCCGAGGACCAGCTCGTGCAGGAGGGTGACATCGCAGGTGACTACCTGGAGCGGTTGCTCGACGTGCTCGACTTCGACGGCGACATCGACCTCGACGTCGAGGCCGGCCGGGCGGTGGTCAGTATCGACGGCGGTGAGGATCTCGAGAAGCTGGTCGGCGACCGCGGTGCGGTCCTCGAGGCGCTTCAGGAACTGACCCGCCTGGCCGTGCAGCAGGCGTCGGGCAACCGCAGCCGGCTGATGCTGGACATCGCCGGCTGGCGCCAGGCCCGGCGCGACGAACTGAGCGAGCTCGGCACGCGCACCGCGAAGGAGGTGCTCGACGGCGGCCAGTCGGTGCGGTTGCGCCCGATGACCCCGTTCGAGCGCAAGGTCGTGCACGACGCGGTCGCGCGGATGAAGGGTGTGTCGAGCGAGAGCGAGGGCGAGGAGCCGCGGCGTCAGGTCGTGGTCTTCCGCAGCGGGTGAGGAAGCCAGCCCCGATGTTTCACGTGGAACACCCGGCGTCGACGGTGTTCGGCGACCGCCTCGCCCTCGCGCGGCGGTACGCCGAGCACCTCGCGACGTCGGGCGTGGAGCGTGGGCTCATGGGCCCACGGGAGGCCCCGCGGGTGTGGGAGCGGCACGTGCTGAACTGTGCCGTCGTCGCGGAACTGATCCCCGACGGTGCGCGGGTCGTCGATATCGGCTCGGGAGCCGGACTGCCCGGGATACCGTTGGCGCTCGCGAGACCCGATCTGCGCATCGTGCTGATCGAACCGCTGGCCCGCCGGGTGGAGTGGCTCGCCGAGGTTCTCGACGACCTGGCGCTGGACGTCCGCGTCGAGCGGGGACGCGCCGAGGAGGTATCCGTGCGGCAACGCTGGGAGGGCGCCGACGTGGCGACCGCCCGCGCCGTCGCGCCGCTGGCACGCCTTGCGGGGTGGGCGCTCCCGCTGGTCCGGCCGGGCGGGCGGATGCTCGCCGTGAAGGGCGCCTCGGCGCCGGACGAGGTGGCACGGGACGCTGTGGCGGTACACCGGGTCGGCGGCGGGCGCCCGGAGGTGGTGCGGTGCGGGATCGGCGTGATCGATCCGCCCAGCACCGTTGTCGTTGTCGAGAAGCGAGGCCGGACCCACCGCCCGGCGAGCCGGAAGAAGGGTCGTCCCGCGTGACCTACGACGTCACCGCGCACGATGTTTCACGTGGAACTGTTCCACGTGAAACATCCCCACGTGGGCCGGTTCCACGTGAAACAGCTCCACGGGAGACGTCGCGCCCGGACCAGGCGGGTTGGACGCCGATCGCCGAGGAGGCGGAGCGGGCCGCCCGGGTGCTGCACCCCGAACGGCACTCGATGCCGCGCCCCACGCAGCGCCGCGTGCTCACGGTGGCGAACCAGAAGGGCGGGGTCGGCAAGACGACCAGCACGGTGAACCTCGCAGCGGCGCTCGCCATGCACGGGATCAGGGTCCTCGTGATCGACCTCGACCCGCAGGGCAACGCCAGCACCGCGCTCGGTGTGGAGCACCGGGTCGGCACCCCCTCGGTCTACGAGGCGCTGCTCGGCGAGATCCGGATGACCGAGGCCGTCGCGGTGAGTACGGCGTCGCCGTACCTGCTCTGCGTGCCTGCGACGATCGACCTGGCCGGTGCCGAGATCGAGCTGGTCAGCATGGTCGCCCGGGAGAACCGGTTGAAGCAGGCGCTGTCGGCCGAGGTGCTCGACGAGCTGGACGTCGACTACGTGCTCGTCGACTGTCCCCCCTCGCTCGGGCTGCTCACCGTCAACGCCCTCGTCGCGGCGGCCGAGGTGCTGATCCCGATCCAGTGCGAGTACTACGCGCTGGAGGGGCTCGGGCAGCTGCTGAGCAACATCGACCTCGTCCGCGCGCACCTCAACATCGACCTGCACGTCTCGACGATCCTGCTGACGATGTACGACGGCCGCACCAAGCTGGCCGACCAGGTCACCAGCGAGGTCCGCCGGCACTTCGGCGACACCGTCCTGCGCACGGTCATCCCGCGCAGCGTCAAGGTGTCGGAGGCGCCCGGCTACGGCCAGACCGTCCTTGCGTACGACCCCGGATCGCGGGGCTCGATGAGCTACGTCGACGCGGCGCGCGAGATCGCCGAACGCGGGGCCGCCGGTCCCCGAGCGGGACGGTAGGCCGTCATGGCGGAGCGCAAGGGCGGGCTCGGGCGCGGCCTGGCGGCCCTCATCCCGACCGGGCCGGCGGTCGACCTGTCCCCGCGGCGGCCCGGCGAGCACGTGCAGTCCCGGCCCGCGTCCACGGGCGACCCGGACGGGTGGCGGTCCGTCGACGTCGCGGGCCCCGCCCCCGTCGACGGCACCGTCTACCGCGAGATCGACCTCGCCGACATCCGGCCCAACCCGCACCAGCCGCGCACCGTCTTCGACGAGGACGCGATCGCGGAACTGGAGCACTCGATCCGCGAGTTCGGTCTCCTGCAGCCGGTCGTCGTTCGGGAGCGCAGCGGCGGATACGAGCTCGTCATGGGCGAGCGGCGGTGGCGGGCCGCCCACGGTGCCGGGTTGCGCCGGATCCCCGCAATCGTTCGCCGCACCGGCGACGACGCCATGCTCCGGGACGCCCTGCTGGAGAACATCCACCGCGTGCAGCTCAACCCGTTGGAGGAGGCGGCCGCGTACGAGCAGCTGCTCGAGGAGTTCGGCGTCACCCACCACCAGCTGGCGGACCGGTTGGGTCGCAGCCGTCCAGCCGTGACGAACACGATCAGGTTGCTCAAGCTGCCGGTGTCGGTGCAGCGGCGGGTCGCGGCCGGCGTGCTCGCCGCCGGGCACGCCCGGGCGCTGCTCGGGCTCGACGAGGCCGGGCAGCAGGAGGAGCTCGCCACCCGGGTCGTCGCGGAGGGCCTGTCGGTGCGCGCGACGGAGGAGGCCGTGCTTCTCGCCCGGCAGGAGAAGGCGCCGACCCAGCGGCCCGCGCGGCGCAGGCCCGTCCCACCGGCGGGGGTACGGGAGCTGGCGCACCGCCTCTCGAACGCCTTCGACACCACCGTCAAGGTCGAGCTCGGCCAGCGCAAGGGCCGCATCGTGGTGGAGTTCGGCTCTGCCGAGGATCTCGAACGCATCGCCGGCCTGATGGCCCCGCCCTCCTGAGAACGCGATGTTCCACGTGAAACCGGCCGCGGCGTTTCACGTGGAACATCCGCACCTGGCGGCCGGCATACCCTTCGTCGAGCGCTGAGCACCGGTCACAGCAGCTGGGGTACCGTCGGTGTCTGCATCGATCTATGGTCAGGTGTCGGCGCGATGGCGGCGGCACTCGACGTTCACGTCTGCCGCCGGAGGTTGGCCTTGTCCTGGCACATGGCGGCGCTCACGCTGGACAACCTCGACGATCTCCCCAAGCGGTGCCGGCGCTGCGTGTTCTGGGAGCTCGCCCCGCACCTCGGAAACCAGGCCGCCGAGTTCGGCTCCGTGGACTTCGAGAAGGAGGCGTGGGTCTCCGAGGTCCTCCTCGAATGGGGTTCGTGCGGCAAGGTCGTGCACGTCCGCGGCGTGCCGGCCGGATATGCGATCTACGCGCCGCCGTCGGCCGTCCCGCGCGCCGCGGAGATGCCCACCGGGCCCGTGAGCGCCGACGCCGTGCTGCTCACGACGATGCAGGTGATGCCGGAGTTCGCCGGTGAGGGGCTCGGACGGCTACTCGCCCAGGCCGTCGTCAAGGACCTCACCCGCCGAGGCGTGAAGGCCGTCGAGGTGTTCGGGGATGCCCGTCCCGGAACGGAGCCCAGCTGCGTGATCCCGGCCGAGTTCCTCCGCGGCGTCGGGTTCAAGACGATCCGTCCGCACCCGCGCTGGCCGCGGCTGCGGATGGAGCTGCGGTCGGGTATGACGTGGAAGGAGGACGTGGAGTCGGCGCTGGAGCAGTTGCTCGGCACCGTCACGATCCCCGTCCAGTCCGCCGGCTCGATCCCGGTGGCGCCGCTGCGGCCCACCGGCGTGCCCACCGGTTGAAGCCGGCCGCCCGTCAGATCGCCTGGGCGCCGCGGTCCAGCTCGCGGGCGAGCACGTCTGAGAACGTGAACGTGCCGGTGGGCTGGTCGTCCTGGCCGAGCAGGTAGAGCCGCTTGACGGCGACCAGGATGCCCTCGGCGACGACGTCCCGGAAGTTGGCGTCCAGCAGCTTGCGTCGGTCGCCCAGGTGCGTCAGGTAGCCGACCTCCACGCGCACCGTGGGCATCCGGGTGAGCCGCAGCAACTCCCACGTGCGGCCCTGGCTGCGGCAGTCCTGCATGGCGGTGCGGATGAGCAGTTCGCGCTGGATCAGCCCGGCGAGCGCCTCGCCGACCGTCGACGTGGCGCCCGAGCCGTTGCCGAAGTGGAACGTGGCGATGCCCTGGGCGTGCATGCTGCGGTTGGCGTCGGTGTGCAGGGAGAGCACCAGGTCGGCGCCGGTGCTGTTGGCGAACGCGGCGCGCTCGGCCTCCGCCGGGCAGGTGTCCTCCCGCCGCGACAGGATGGCCTCCATCCCGGTCGCGGACATCCGGCCGACGAGGCGGCGGGCCAGATCCCAGGTGAGGTCGGCCTCGGCGACCCCGGCGACCGCCACCCCGCGGTCCGGCCCGCCGTGGCCCGGGTCGACGACGATGCGCTTGCCGCGCAGTCGCGGGCCGGCTTGGCGCAACGACTCCTGCTCGCGCAACAGGTGCGGTCGGCCACCGGTTGCCCGCGGGGCACCCAGCAGCCGCAGGGCGCGCAGCGTGTCCGGCCCGCAGACGCCGTCGGAGACCGCGCAGAAGTCGCGCTGGAACGCCCGCAACGCCCGCTCGGTCTGCTCGTCGAACACGCCGCTGGGCCGCCCGCTGTCGTAGCCCAGCTCGAGCAGCCGCTCCTGGAGCGTGCCGACGTCGTCGCCGCTCATCGGCGTCGAGATCAGCAGCGCGAGCATCCGGTCGCCCAGCGTCCAGCCCGCCTCGCGCAGCGCGCGGTAGGTGGCCGAGCCGACGATCCCGTCGGTGATGAGCCCGCGGCGTTGCTGGAACGCGCGGACGGCGTGCTCGACGACCTGGTCGAAATGCTCGTCGGCGCGGGCATTGCGGCCGGGCGCGAGGAGCCCGAACTGCCGCAGCATCGTGCGGATCTCGATGACGGCGGGCCCGCTGTCACCTCGGCGCAGCAGCTGCATGCACCCCTCGCTCGTGTGTCGTGGGCGCCGCATCCCGGCGCTGGGCGGGGTTCATTGTGCCCTGCGCGGGGCCGCGGCCCCGACGGAGGGCGATCCCGGCGTGTCCGGCGGGCGTCGGCTGCCGAACGGCGGACGGCACGTCGCGGGAATCCCGGGACGTGCCGACGCGCCGATCGAGCGGCGGAGCGAGCTCAGGCGAGGTACTCCGAGAGGTCGGAGAGCAGTGCCGCCTTCGGCTTGGCGCCGACGATCTGCTTGACCGGCTTGCCGTCCTTGAACAGGATCATCGTGGGGATGGACATGACCTGGTAGTCACGGGCCGTCGCCGGGTTGGCGTCGATGTCCAGCTTGGCGACGGTGAGCTTGTCCTTGTTCTCACCGGCGATCTCGTCGAGCACCGGTGCGACCATCTTGCACGGGCCACACCATGCCGCCCAGAAGTCGACGAGCACGGTCTTGCCGCTGTCGATGACGTCGGCCTTGAAGGTGTCGTCGGTGACGTCGACGGTGTTGCCTGCCATGGGTTCTCCGTTTCCTGGTGAGTTCAGTGGTCGGCCGCGAGGTCAGCGGGCGGCTGCGGCGGGCGCCACGTCTGCGGCGTCGTGGCCGTAGCCGCCGCCGACGAACTCGGTGGCCAGCGGGGTGTCCGCGAGCCAGCGCTCGGCGTCGATCGCCGCGGCGCAGCCCGAGCCGGCTGCGGTGACGGCCTGGCGGTAGGTGTGGTCGACGAGGTCGCCGCAGGCGAACACGCCGGGCAGGGCGGTCCGCGTCGTCGGGGCCTGCACCTGGACGTATCCGGCGTCGTCGGTGGCGAGCACGTCGCGGACGAGCCCGCTGCGCGGGTCGTGCCCGATCGCCACGAACATCCCGGTGACGTCCAGTGTGGACTCACCACCGGTCGTCGTGTCCCGCACGCGCAGGCCCGTCACGTTGCGCTCGCCGAGGACCTCGACGACCTCGCTGTTGAGCTGCCAGCGCATCTTCGGGTCGTCCTGGGCCCGCTTCAGCATGATGCGCGATGCGCGGAACTCCTCGCGCCGGTGGATCACCGTGACCGACCGGGCGAACCGGGTGAGGAACGTGGCCTCCTCCATCGCGGAGTCGCCCCCGCCGACGACGGCGATGTCCTGGTCGCGGAAGAAGAACCCGTCACAGGTGGCACACGAGCTGACACCGCGACCGAGCAGCGCCTGCTCGCCGGGGACGTGCAGGTAGCGGGCCGCGGCGCCCATCGCGAGGATCACGGCGCGGGCGGCGTAGGTGACGCCGTTGGCCGTCACGGTCTTGACGTCCCCGTCCGGCGAGCCGGTGAGGCGGACCTGCTCGACGTCCTCGCTGCGCAGCTGCGCGCCGAACCGGACGGCCTGGTTGCGCATCTGTTCCATCAGCTCGGGGCCCATGATCCCGTCGGTGAACCCGGGATAGTTCTCGACCTCGGTCGTGGTCATCAGCGCGCCGCCGAACTGGGTGCCCTCGAACACCAGCGGGTTCAGCTGGGCGCGAGCGGCGTAGATCGCGGCCGTGTAGCCCGCGGGTCCGGAGCCGATCACGATCAGCTCGTGCACCTTGTCGCTGGTCACGCCTGCCCACTTCCTGGTCGTCGGGAGGTCGCCGGGTGTCGGTACCGCCAACACCCTCTCAGCACCGGGCATTCCCACCGCGACCGGAGGCCTGCGGGGTGGTGACCGGCGTCACCGGCCGACGGTCGTGTCGGCGAGCAGCACGCCGCACCCCGGGCCGACGACGACGAGCCGGAACCGTCCGAGCGTGGCGGTGCCCAGGACCAGCAGGATGCCGCTCCGGTCGTCGAGCACGACCCGCCGGGCACCGAGCAGGGCGCTGCCCGCGGCGTCCGGGACGAGCGCGGCCAGGCAGCCGGCGCGGCGCGCCGGGTCGACGAGCTCGCCCGCGTCGTGGGTCCCGAGCGTGGCCGTCCCGAGCGCGGCGAGCTCGACCCCGGTCAGCCGGACCACGCCCGGGCCGGCAGGCGAGGCCGTCAGCGGGAGCAGGCCCACGACAGCGACGACCAGGGCCGCGGCCGCCACCAGGACGCGCCGCCGCGACGAGGACAGCGCCGCGCGCACGAGGGCCCGCGGCGGTGCCGGCGCGGACGGCCGCGCCGTGTACGGGAGCCCGGGTGCGGCCGGCCCGCTCACCGCGGCCGTCCACCGCGCCAGCACCGCGGGGGGCACCGTCGCCGGGGGCGCCGCCGCCAGCTCGGCCCGGGTGGCGGCGAGTGCCGCGAGGACCTCGGTCGCCGCCGGGTCGGCCGCGGCGGCGGCCCGCACGGTCCGGGCACGGGCCGGATCGAGCAGGCCGGCGTCGAGCGCGGCCAGCAGGGGGACGTCCGGGTCGATCACGGCAGCTCCTCGCGAAGGTGTCCGAGCAGTACGGCGAGGCGGGCCCGGCCGCGCGCGCACCGGCTCTTCACGGTGCCGACCGGCACGTCGAGGATCGCGGCGGCCTCGGCGACCGCGCATCCCTGGACGTCCACCAGCACGACCGCGACCCGCTGCTCGGCCGGCAGGACGGCGAGCGCGTCGTCCACGGCGAGCCGGGTGGCGAGCTCGGCGGCCGGGTCGGCCCCGGGACAGGCGACGTCCTGCTCGGGCCATGGCAGCGCCGGCGGCCGGGCCCGCACCCGGCGCAGCCGGTCGATGCAGGCGTTGACGACGATGCGCTGCAACCACGTGAGCACCGCGGCGTCGCCACGGAAGCTGCCCGCTCGGCGATGGGCCGACACCAGCGCCTCCTGCACGACGTCCGCGGCGTCCTCCGGGCTGCCCAGGGTACGCACGGCGACGCTCCACAACCGGTCGCCGTGCCGCCCGACCAGCTCCGCGAACGCCCGGGGGTCGCCGTCGCGGTGCGCCGCGAGCAGCGCAGCGTCGGTCGGGGAGGGGTCGAGCACGGGCGAAGGCTAGGTCGGCGGCGTGCCCGCCCGAGGCGTTTTCGGACAACCCGTCGCGGTGCGCAGGCCGGCGCTCGCGGTCAGGCGAGCGCGCGGCGGAACTCCAGCTCGTTGATCTCCGTGACGAACTGCCCGTCGCCACCGCCGAGCTGGTCGATCCACACCAGCACGTACTGCACGGGCTGGCTCTGGGCGAGCGACAGCGACGTGCGCTCGCCGTCGATCACCGTGCTGGCCATGCGCACGGTCTCGGGGAACGCGGCGTCCGCACTCGGCGCGGCCCGCACCTCCAGGCGCGTGCCCGGGCTGGGCGAGGCGATCGACATCGACGACAGCTGCACGGGGGAGACGAACGAGATCATGACGCCGATGCCCGGCTTGAGTGCCGGGAGCTGCTGGCGGTAGGTGGAGGTGCGCCAGGAGCTGGCCTGGTCGCCGTCGATCACGCGGGTGACCCGGGCGGCGTTGTCGGCGTCGGGCGCTCCGTAGATCTCCACGCCGGCGACGGCGGTGCGGCCCCCCGCGGCGGCGCCGGGGGTGGTGTCGTCGACGACGATCGCGGGGGCGGCGGGGTCGCTGAACAGCGATGTGAGCTGGAAGGCGGCGTAGCCCACGATGACCAGCACGACCGCGGCGAGCGAGGCGAGGGCGATCCGCATCCGGCGCCGTCGGTCGGGGTCCGCGGGCGGCTCGGGGACGCGGCCGTCCTGCCAGACGTCGGCCGGGTCGGTGGGCAGCCCGTCGCGCAGCGGCGGCAGCAGGGCGACGCTGTCGTGCTCCTCGACGACCTCGGTGAGCAACTGGTTGACCGCCGCGGCGGTGTGCACGTGGTTGTCGGCCGTCACCGGGCCGAGCGTGCCCGTGGCCAGCGCGTCGAGCTCCGTCGGAACCCCGGCCCGGAGCATCGACGGCGGCTCGACCGCACCGCCGGGCGTGCGCCCGATGGTGGCGAGCCCGGCGCGGGCGGCGTCGGCGCCGGACAGCGGCCAGCGCGAGGTGAGCAGCGTGACCAGGATCGCGCCGAGCCCGCGCACGTCGTCCGCGGGTCGCAGATCGGTGCGGGGCAGCGCGAAGCACAGCTGCACCCCGCCGTCGGTGCGGACCCGGAGGCGCTGGGGCTGGTCGCAGCCGAGGACGAGGCCGTGGCGGTGCGCCTCCTCGACCGCCGCGGCCAGCGGTTGCAGCGCGCGCGCGACCGCGACCGGGCGCAGCGGCGCGTCGGCGACCGCCTCGGCGAGGCTGCGTCCGGGCACCCACTCGCTCACGGCCGCACCCAGCACGTCCGCGGGCAGGCCGGCGGCGCCGGGACTGAGGACGTCGAGCAGGCGGGCACAGGCGGCGTGCTCGAAGCACCCCGAACGCAACGCCCGGACGATCATGTCGTTGGCCCGTTCCAGCGCCGTCGGGTCGTCCTCGCCGCCGACGGCGCCGCGCTCGGCGGGGCGGTGGCGCAGAACGGTGACCCCGACGTCGCGTTGCAGCACCAGGTCGCGGGCGCACCAGAACTCCGCGCCGGCGGCGGTGTCGGCGCCGACGCGGGTGTGCAGGCGGTACCGCGTGGCGAGCGTCGTGCCCGGCCCGGCGACCGGCGGGGCGGGCGGTTCGGCGCGGCCGGGGCCGGCCTGCTCGGGGACCACGGCGGACGGAGCGGCGATCGGATCCAGTGCGATCGGATCCGGGCCGACCGGGTCCAGCGCGGGCGGGCCCATCTCGGGCGGGTCGACGTGCTCGGGCGGGCTCGCCAGGTCGCTCACCGGCCAGCACCTCCCCCTCGCACAGCACCGCTTCCGAGCCTACGACAGCTCATCGTCCGCCGCCGGGTTCTTGTGACGGTTTCGCTGCGCGCCGTAGCCGCCGCCAGACCGGCTCCAGCTCGCGCAGCCGCACCACGCGCATCGCCAGGATCGTGACCGGCACGAACACGGCCGTGGCGACGGCGAGCACCGCCCACGCCCGCGGTGCCGGCGGCCAGTCCGCCACCGGGCCGACCGCGAGCAGCCCGACGGCGCCGTAGGCGGCCATCCCGCCGACCAGGCTCGCCAGCAGCGTGCGCGCGACCGTCGCGAGCACCTCGCCCGCGCGCACGCTGCCCAGCCGCCTGCGCAGCAGCAACTGGCCCACGACCGCGCCCACGACGAACGAGGCGCTGTTGACCGCCGAGAGGCCCAGCACGACCTGCTGGGGTTCGAGCAGCAGCGGACACGCGAGCAGCGCGGGCACCTTCGCCGAGACGACGATCAGCTGGACCAGCGTGGGCGTGCGGCTGTCGGTGAGGGCGTAGAAGACCCGCAGCTGGAGCATCATCACCGCGTAGGGCAGCAGGCCGAACGCGGACACGGCCAGGGCTGTGCCCAGCCGGGCGTTGCCGCCGCCGTCGGAGCCCTGGCCGAGGCTGAACAGCGCCACCCCGACGGCGGTTCCGAACAGCGTGAGCAGCACGCTCACCGGCAGCAGCGACACCGTCGCGAGCCTGCTGCCCAGGGAGAGATCCGAGACGACGTCGGCGGTGCGGCCCTCGGCGGCCGATCGGCTCATCCGCGGCATCAGCGCGGTCAGCAGCGACACGCCGAGCACGCCGTAGGGGACCTGGAGCAGCAGCCATGCGTTGGTGTAGATGGCGGGGGCGGCGACGTCGGAGGCCCACGCGACGCGGGTGGTGACCGCGTAGCCGACCTGCCCGATCAGCACGTACGTCACCACCCAGACCGCGAGCCCGCCCGCCGCGGTGAGCCGGCGGTCCCAGCCCCACAGCGGCCGGAAGCTGCCGCCGACACGGCGCAGCGCGGGCACCAGAACCACCGCCTGCACGACGATGCCCAGCGTCGTGCCCAGGCCGAGGACCAGCAGTTTCGGGTCCCCCATGCGCACCGGGTCGAGGCTGATCTCACCCGGCACCATGACGAACACGCCGAGCACCCCGAGCACGACCACGTTGTTCAGCACCGGCGCCCACGCGAACGGCCCGAACCGCCCCCGGCTGTTGAGCACCGCGCCCAGCACCGCGCCCATCCCGTAGAAGAAGATCTGCGGGAGCAGCAGCACCGCGAACGCCGTGGCGAGCTCCGGGCTCACCGGGTCCGAGCCGGTGCCGGGCCCGCCCTGGCCGCCCAGGTAGAGCTGCGTGAGCAGCGGGGCGGCGAGCACCGCGAGGACGGTGGCGACCAGCAGCACCAGGCCCAGGACGGTGAGCAGCTTGCGCGTGTAGGCCTCGCCGCCGTCGGCGTCCTCGGTCTGGGCGCGCACCAGCAGCGGGATCATGACGCTGCTCAGCACGCCGCCGATGAGCAGCTCGTAGACGATGTTCGGCAGGGTGTTGGCCACCGTGTAGGAGCTGTTGACGAAACCGAGCCCGAGCACCGCGACCAGGGCGATCTGGCGGACGAACCCGGTGAGCCGACTGGCGAGGCTCGCCACGGCCATGAGCCCGCTGGCGCGGCCCAGCGACTGCGGTGCCGCCGCGGCGGGCGGTGCGGGCTCGTCCGGCGCGGCGCGCGGGAGCACCCGGGTGGGCAGGTCGGCGTCGGGCGGGACCCGGGCCAGCAGCTCCGTCTCGGGCTCGTCGCGCGGGTCCCGACCGCTCACCGGCGGCGCGTGGGGATCCCGGGCGGCGGGTGCCCTGTGGTCGGTCGGGTCGGGGGGTCCGGCGCCTGGTCGCGCGGGGCGCTGCGCGGGCTCGGGGGGACCGACGGGAGGCGGGTCGTGGGGTCCTCCGGACCGGGCGGCGGGACGTGCTGCGGTGGGGACGTCGCCTCCCCGCGGACCCGCCGCAGCACCCGCCGGGCGGCCAGGACCACGAGCAGTGCGCCCGCGGTCCCGGTCAGCCACACCGTGATGGTGCCGTAGCCGGTGGACCTGATGCGCAACCGGCTCGCCGGGCCGAGCTGCTCGCCGTCGGGGGTGCGGACGGTCGCCTCCACCACGAACTGGCCTGAGCGGGTGACCTCGGCGTTCGCCTGGATCTGGCGGCGGCCCAGCGGGGGGACGACCTGCTCCGGGATGGGGTCGACGCGCAGGCCACCGGAGCTGCTCAGCGCCACGTTCACCCGCATGCCGATCGGCAGCCCGTTGGCCACCGTGAGCAGCAGCGGCGCATCGGTCGCGCCCAGCGCGTAGGGGCTGGGCGGCTCCAGCACCCGGACGGTGGCGCGCAGCTCCTGCACCCGCGCGGCGTGGACGGCCGCGGCCCGCGCGGCCTCCTCGGCCCGGCCGCGCAGCGCCCCGGCCACGGAGCGGGCCAGGCCCCGTTCCAGCGGGTCGAACACGTCGCGGATCCCGACGCCGACCCCGGCCTGCTCGACGGCCGCCGAGCGCAGGTCCGCGAGGCTCGCCCGGGTGGCGGCCACGGTGTCGACGACGTCGGGCGGGATCTCCCG
Source organism: Pseudonocardia sp. (assembly GCA_052387455.1). GTDB lineage: Bacteria > Actinomycetota > Actinomycetes > Mycobacteriales > Pseudonocardiaceae > Pseudonocardia. Next base: position 222 of record JBQTJE010000172.1, on the reverse strand, counting down.
GGCACCCGCCCGCAGCGGGTAGTCCAGCCGCTGCGCCCCGCTCGCCGGGATGCCCGCATCGATCACCTCGGTCAGCGACCGCGGCGCGAGCAGCCCGGCGCCGGCGAGCTGGTCGACGGCGGTGAGCAGGGCCGCGGCGCCGGTTCGCTCGGCGACCCACTGGTGCGGCGGGGCGAGGACGAGCGGGTCGGTGCCCGGGCGGACGGTGCGGGCGCGGAAGGC
>JBQTJE010000171.1:0-17323 GCA_052387455.1 Pseudonocardia sp. | reverse complement strand
GGCCCGCCGCCGCTCGTCGGCGGTGGCGCGGGCCCGCGACCGGACGGAGCGGCGGAAGTCCGCGACCCGCGTGTGCAGTTTGCGGAACACCACGTAGGTCCCGTTGCGGCCGAGCACGTCCGGGGTGGGCATGTCCGGCAGGGCCCCGGTCTCGTCCGGGTGGCCGAGCACGAACTCGCCCGCCGCCAGCGGCCGCTCCCCGGGGTCGGTGCCGGGCACGCCGCTGCCGTCGATCGCGGGGTGGCTGATGCCGTCCTTGAACCCGAACGACGTGCGCTCGCCCGGCAGCGAGTACATGTCCTGTCGCCAGACCGGCGCCACCCCGGTGAGGTCCGCGACGATCCTGCGCGCGTCGGCGAGCACCGCTTCCAGGCGCTCCTGGTCAGGTGCCAGCGCCGCCAGCGCGACGTGCACCTCGCCCGTCCCGAGCGGCGCCTCCCAGTACTCGGGCGCGGAGTCCCCGACGTCGCCTAGGTGCTCCGCGCGGGCCGCCATGCCGTCGCGGAACTCGACGGGGAAGCTCGCCAGCGCGGCCGGCGGCACGCCGAGTGCGGCCAGGCCGGGATGGGTGAACGCGACGGCGAAGGTGGCCTGGACGGCCGGGTCGACGCGCTCGGCGGCGGTCGTGACGTGCGGGATGAGCCGGCGCAGCAGCTCGCGGCCGTCCTGGCGGTCGTCGACCCGGAGCAGGATGTACGCGCCCGCGTACGGGGTGGGTCGGGGCCGCAGCGTCGCGGCCTGGATGTCGTCGAGCTCGAGCACGGTCTGCACGGCGGTCACGAGGGTCCTCCGGCGTTCGGCGGGGCGAGGTGCGGGAAGGTGCGCGACGCGGGCACGGTCGGCCCGTCGACCCCGTCGCCGACCGGCGCGTTGCCCGCGCTGATGATCAGGGTGTAGATCGTGTCCATCACGTCGTCGTCGAGCCAGCGGCCGCCGCACGTGGCGTGCGGGCGGCCGTCCAGGACGGCCTGCTCGATCTCGAAGTAGCTGCGCCCGGCGAACGGTTCCGCGACGTCGAGGACGAGGTGGTCGGCGAGCAGCAGGTCGGTGAGCGGGTGGTGGTCGTCCGCGCCGGACGGCCAGTCGACGCGGCCGTCGATGCGGTCGAAGGCGGCGAGGTTGGCGTCCAGCCGGGCCCGGTAGGCGCCGCGGTAGTCCTTGCCGAGGTGGAACGGATCCTCCAGGTTGTAGAGGTCGCGCAGGTCGATGTCCCGGTTGACCTGGTCGAACTCCTGCGGCGACAGCAGCACGTTCTTGATCTCGGGACGGCCGACGCGCTCCAGGCGGATCGGCAGCCTGCCCGCGGCCAGCGTCTCGGCGGCCACCGCGACCAGCGGGCCGCCGAGCCGTTCGACCACCGTGTCGGTGTCGATCTCGACCACGACGGCGAGCACGTCGAAGCCGGTGAGGCTGTTCTGCCCCCGCTCGGCGAACGACATCCCGCCCGAGATCAGCGAGCGCTGCATGGCGGGCAGGTCGAGGAAGAACGGGTCCGACCGCAGGCCCGCGAAGACCCGCACTCCCCCGCCGGACCCGCCCTTCGCGTCGTGCACCGTCACGGCGACCGGATCGCCGTCGCCCACGGTGCACCGGCCCTCCTGCACCGGCCCGGGGCGCGGCGCGTCGAACTCGATGTCGACCACCAGCTCCTCCGGCCCGACGGCGAAGCCGCTGCCCGCGACCGCGAGCGGCCGCAGCCGGAAGCGGCAGCCGACGGCGTCGGAGAACAGCGCGGTCGCGCTCGCCCGCGGCAGCACGGTCATCACCAGCACCAGGCGGCCGGGACGGTCCGGGCTGGGGAAGGCGTACAGGTCGCAGATGTCCCCGGCGGGCCCGGCGAGGGCCCGCGGGCCGGAGAAGTGGTCGGACATGTCAGTCGGCCGCCTCGGCGAGCAGCGGCTTGAGCGCCGGCTGGGTGAGCGCCTGCTCCGCGGCCGGGTCGTCGAGGACCGCCTGGAACGCCGAGGCGACCCGGTCGTTCTTGCGGATCTGCGGCATCGTGTGGCCGCCGAGCGGGTTGAAGTAGCCCGACGCAGGCACCTGCGCCGACTGGATGATCTTCTTGAGGCCGCCGCTGTAGACCGCGACGGTCTTCGCCTTCACCTCCGGGCGCGTCTCGTTCAGCGCGTCCCGGCCGCCGGCCTGCGCCATCCACTCCTTGAGGACCTCGGCCTCCTCGATGTGCTTCATCCAGTCGATGAAGTTGTCCACGCCGAAGATCATCATTGCGTCGTCGAGGTACGGGTCCCAGTCGGTCTCGAACGTCGTGGTCCACATCAGCCGGCGGCCGTCGTCGAAGATGACGTGGCGGGAGTCGCGCAGCCCGATCTTCTGGTTGTCCAGCTCCGACACCGCCCGCAGCGCGTCCGCGAACCGCGCGCACGCCGCCCGCAGCTCCTCCTCCTCGCCGGGCTTCACCCGGAAGAACGCGGCCAGCTCCGACACCACCCCGTCGCGGATTCCCTTGCCCGACTTGACGTCCATCTGCTCCTCCTGCCCTCGGCACCGCGGTCGCGGCGTCCGACAGGAAGCGTGCCGAGAACCGGCGGGTGGACACGTCCACCGAAGGTCGGAGAAAAGGCGGAGACGTCACCGGCCGCGAGGCACGACCGAGGACTACGACCTGTCGAAGAGGCGGAGCTCGCGGACCCGGGCCAGCGCTCGGGTGCGGCCGCGGACGCCGAGCTTGCGGTACACGTGCCCGAGGTGGGTCTTCACCGTGCTCTGCTCGACGACCAGCGAGCGGGCGATCTCGGCGTTCGACCGGCCATCGACCAACAGCGCCAGCACATCGCGCTCCCGGACCGTCAGCGGCTCGATGAGCCCGTCGGTCACCGGCAGGGGAGCGCGCGCCGGCCGGAGCGCAGCCAGCAGCACGTCGAGGTCGGCGGGCTGCCGACCGGCCGGGTCGGCCTCGGCCCGCTTGCGGGCGAGCGCCAGCAGCACGGCCATCGGCGCCCCGCCCTCGACGAACGGCCGCACGATCCCCTCCGGTGCCGCCGCGGTCACGGCTGCGACCAGTGCGTCCAGCGCCGCCTCCCGATCCCCGAGCCCGTCGAGGACGAGGGCCTGCAACGCGAGTACCGGGACCCGCAGCACACCGACGCTGCGCTCCGCGGTGATCGACCGGGCGTACTCCAGACGCTCGGCGGCGCGCCGCAGAAGCGCCGGATCGCCTATCGCACGTCCGTGCGTGGCCAGGATCCGCGCCGGCGTCAGGACCAGCGCCTCCACGCCTGCCACCTGGAGGTGCGAGCTGAACCGGAAGAAGTCGGGTAGTGGTGCCGACTCGGCGACGGCCCACGCGACCGCCGCGGCGACCTCCCCGGCCACGAGCTGTGCCTGCGCCTGGGCCGCGTCGAGCAGCACGGCGAGCCCGGCCGCCGGGTCGTGGTCCACCAGCGTTCGGGCCTGCCCCAGCGCCGCCTGCGCTGCGGCGGCGTCGCCGTCGGCCAGACAGACCCTGACGAGGGTGAGGCTCGCCAGCAGGATGATCACATGCAGCTGCGGGTACCGACCCAGCACAGCCAGCCCGTCGGTCGCCAGCCGCCGCGCGGCCGCGACGTCGGTCCCGTCGCACTCCAGGTCCGCGAGCAGAACCGAGAGCAGTCCGACGGCCGGCGCGGCCGGGCTCAGGCGCGCAGCCGCCCAGCGCAGCGCAGCCCGCGCGGTGCGCAACGCCCGACGGCGCTCGCCGACGGCGCGCTGCACCCAGACCTCGTGGTGGGTCGAGTTCAGCGCGGCGTGGGCCAGGCCGGCGCACCGGGCCGCCGCGGCTGCCTGCGCGAAGGCCTGCTCGGCGTCGTCGGGCAGATCCTGCCCGAGAAGCGCCTGTCCGAGGGCCAGCAGCGCGACGACCCGGAACGCGATCTCGTCGGGTGCGAGCTCGGCCAGGGCCCGCTGGGCGAGGCCCCGGGCGAGCCCCGGATCGGATCCGTGCGGGGCGAGCAGCGCCTGCATCGCGAAGACCGCACCGGCCACGCGACTGCCCCCACCTTCGGGCAGCGCCTGCGCGGCAGCCTCGGCCCACGCGGCCGCCGCCGCGATCTCGTACCGATCGACCATGAGCCAGGCCTGGACGAGACACAGCATCGGCCGGGCGCGCACGAGCGGGTCGGGCAGGGCGGTCAGCCAGTCCCGCATCGCCTCGTGCAGGTCCGTGCTGGCGAAGATCACCGGAACGAGCGACTCGATCAGGCCGGCCGCATCCTCGACGCTTCCCGCCACGAGCGCGTGCTCGATCGCCTCCGGCAGCAGTCCCTCGCCGGCGAACCACTCGCTCGCCCGCAGGTGCGCGCCCGCGGCCGCGTCGACGTCACGGGCGTCGCGGGCCCGCAGGACCTCGGCGAGCAGGTGGTGATAGCGGAACCAGCGGCGCTCGTCGTCGAGGGCGACGACGAACAGGTTCGCCCGATCCAAACCCTCCAGCAGCTCCTGCGGATCCGGCCCGGCACCCTGCAGGACGGCTGCGCACAGGGGGGCGCACATGCGGTCCAGAACCGCCGTCCCCTGCAAGAACCGCTGCACCTCGGGTGGCTGTCGGTCGAGCACCTCGGCGGCCAGATAGTCCGCCACCAGCCGGTGGCTGCCGGCGAACGCCTCGATGAACCCGCCGGGATCCGGATGGTCCCGCAGCGCCAGCCCGGCCAGCAGCAGCCCCGCCGCCCAGCCCTCGGTCCGCTCGACCAGCGCGCCCACCTGCCGCAGGTCCAGGGGCACGCCCATCCCGTCCACCAGCAACGCCCGCGCCTCGTCGACCGCGAAGCTCAGGTCCGCCGCGCGGATCTCCGTCAGCTCGCCGCGCCCACGCAGGCGCGGCAGCGGCAGCGGCGGGTCCTCCCGGGTGGCGATCACCAGCCGCAGGCACGGCGGCAGGTGCTCCAGCAGGAACGTGACCGCCGCATGGATCTCCGCGGCGTGGACGAGGTGGTAGTCGTCGAGCACCACGACGCTGCCGTCGGGCAGCACGGCCAGATCGTTGACCAGCGACGTGAGCAGCACCTCCGGCGGCGTGGGCGGGCCGTCCAGCCAGGCCAGGGCACTCGCGCCGCAGGCCGGGTCGATGTGCTGCAGCGCCGCCACGAGGTAGCGCAGGAAACGGCGCACGTCCTGGTCGCGCGCGTCGAGCGAGAGCCAGGCGACCGGTTGCGCCCGCCCGGCGAGCAAACCCCCGAGCAGCGTCGTCTTCCCCGCGCCGGCGGGTGCAGACACCAGCGTGCACCCGTCGGCCGCCGCGAGCCGGGCCGTGAGCCGGGGTCGCGCGACCAGATCCGCGCGCGCGCGCGGCACGAACAGCTTCGTGGCGATCAGGGGGGCCTGCGCCGTCGACACCGTCATCGCCGTCTCCACCCCGCCCCCGGGCATCGTCGGACCCACCACCGGCTCGCGCCGCCGACGCGCCCGGCTCCGGGTACATCACGGTACCGACGACGGGCAGCGGTCTCGATGAGCCGTGCAGCGGTCCGAAGTGGTCCGTCCGCCGAACGGGCCGGTCGCGCGCGCGGCGACCTCAGCGCGATGAGCGGCGGTCGCGCAGCGCGGCCAGAAACGCGAGCAGGTCGGCGGGGCCGTGCGTGGCCGCCTCGTGCACCCGGCGGAGATCGAGGTCCGCGTACGCGTGCACGATCAGGTTGCGGAACCCCGCGGCCCGGGCCAGCCGCTCGGCCAGTTGCGCGTCGAGCACCCGGTGCCGGCCCAGGCTGCGGAAGGCCTCCCCGTAGGTGGCGGGGGAGCCGAGGCCCAGCGACACGCACGCCGACACCGCCGTGTCGATCACGATCTGGATCGCCTGCCACAGGTGCAGGACCACGGCGTCGGTGGTGTCCGACATCGGCCGGAGCTCGTCCGGGTCGTCGGGCAGCCGGGCGCGCACCCGGTCCAGGTGGCGGCGGACCGTGGCGGCGCGTTCGGCGAGCACGTCGGCCCGCAGGGCGTCGCTCATCCCGGCAGGTCGGCGAGGACGTCGGCGTGCGCCCGGCGGATCACGGCCTCCGCGTCGCACCAGAACCGGGTGGCCTCGTGGACGAAGCGCAGGTGCTCGCCCGGCGCGCGCTCGTGGACGCACCGACCGTCGCGGGCGGCCCCGAACCGCAGCAGCGCCGAGGCACGGGCCAGGTCGGTGAGGTCGACGGCGTCGGTGCGCAGGACGCGCCCGAGCTCGTCGAGCAACGCGGCCGCGTCGAACGGTTCGTCGGCGAGGTAGCCGAAGTCCCAGTCGGAGCCGTCGTGCTCGTCGCCGCGGGCGCGGGAGCCGTGCAGCACCAGCAACCGGAGGTGGGAGTGCTTCGCCGACGCCGCGCCCAGAGCATCGAGGACGACCGCCGCAACCATGGGGGGACGCTATCAATGCCCGCGCACGCGCCGGACCGTGAAACGCAGCGCCACCGAGTACGTCCGCGCGAACACCTCGGGTGTCCGCCACGGACCGCCCGCGATCCAGGATCCGTACTTGGCGAGGTACGCCGGGTGGTCGGGGACCGCGGGCTCGTCGGGCGCGTCGGCGATCTCACCGGTGAGCACCACGACGTCACCACCCCGACCGTCCCCGTCGAGGTGCAGGCTCACCTGCGGGTTCGCCCGCAGGTGCGCGAGCCGCTTCGCCGCGTGGTCGCTGTAGATCAGGGCCGCGGCGCGCTCCTCGTCGAACACGAACCAGACCGGCGCGGGCTGCGGGCGGCCCGCCGGGTCGACGACGGTGAGCCACGCGACCGGCTCGTCGCGCAGTCGCCGCGCCACCCGGGCGCCGAACTCGGTGGACGGATCGGGCAGGGTCATGAACCGGCAACGCCTGTCCGACCCGCGTACTTCCCGGTCAGGCCGGCTTGATGTTGGCGTTGAGGTGGAAGACGTTGCCCGGGTCGTACTGCGCCTTGATCCGGGCGAGCCGGTCGTACTTCGCGCCGTACGTGGCGCGGACACGCGCCTCGTCACGGATGTCGACGAGATCGTTGACGTAGCCCTCGCCGCTGCCGATCGCCAGCGGTCGCAGCGCGTCCCACAGCTCGCGCACCCACGCGCGGTCCGCCGCCATGAGCTCCGCGTTCGGGGCGGTGCCGACCAGGAAGACCGCGTACCGCGGGGAGCGGCCGCCGCCGAACGCCGTGTCGTCCTCGCCGACCTGCGAGTACGCGCCGTCGAGGAGGTAGAACAGCACCATCGACAGCGGCGACGCCTTCCGCGGGATGCGCTCGGCGATCACGTCGATGACGTCGTCGGAGAGCTCCTCGACGAAGGTGCCCTTGATGTAGTTGTGGAAGCCCCACGCCGTGCCCTCGTCCTGCATCTGCTGCAGCGCCACGTACGGGATCGGCGTGACCATCTCGACCGCCGGGGGCACCGCCGCCCGGATCTGCTCGAGGAGCGGCGCGTGCGCGGGCGTGCCGTCGAAGCCGACCACCATCAGCCCGTAGCCGGGCACCAGGTGGTACGCCTCGGGCACGAACGGTGCCGGCGGGGCGTTCAACCCGCCGAAGATGACGTTGAGGTCGGGTGCGAGGTCCGCGACGAGCTCGCGGAGCAGCCGCAGCACCGCCGGGCCCTGGTCGAGCTCCCAGAAGAAGAACCCGAGATCGACCATCGGGTTCATCGGGTGCAGCCGGAACTCGAACTCGGTGACCACCCCGAAGTTGCCGCCGCCGCCGCGCAGCGCCCAGAACAGGTCCGGCTCGGAATCGGCCGACGCCCGCACGACCCGGCCGTCGGCGAGGACGACCTCGGCCGAGACGAGGTTGTCGATGCTCGCCCCGAACTTGCGGGTGAGCCAGCCCAGTCCGCCGCCGAGCGTGAGCCCGCCGACGCCGGTGTGGCTCACCACGCCGAACGGTGCCGCCAGCCCGTGCGCCGTCGTCGCGGCGTCGACGTCACCGAGCAGGGCGCCGCCGCCCACCCGGACGCGCCGGGCCTCCGGGTCGACGCTGACGGTGTTCAGCGCGCGCAGGTCGATCATCACGCCGCCGTCGGTGACGCAGGCGCCGGTGGTGCTGTGTGCCCCGCTGCGGATCGCGATCTCCAGCCCGCGCTCGCGGGCGAAGCTCACCGCGGCGGCGACGTCGGACGTCGACGCGCAGCCCGCGATGAGCAGCGGGCGCTTGTCGACGTCGGCGTTCCACACCTTCCGGGCGTCGTCGTAGCCGTCGTCGCCGGGCGCGAGCACCGCACCCGCCATCGCTGTGCGCAACGCGTCGAGACCGTCGATCGTCCGCGTCATTCCCGTCCCCCTGTTCGGTCCATCCCCGACGGGCGAGAGTAGGCCGTTCGCGGCATGATCGGTGCGGGTTTTACGCGCCCGCGAACGGCCCGTTCGTTCACACGCACGGGCCGCTCCGGTCGCGGGTCAGGCCGCGATGCGCTCCGCGACCGGCTCCAGGGCGAGCGCCAGGACCTCGGCGACGTCCGCGACGGGGTGCACCGTCAGCTCGCCGCGCACGGACTCCGGGAGGTCGTCCAGGTCGGGCTCGTTGCGCTTCGGGATGATCACGTCGGTGAGCCCGGCACGGTGCGCGGCCAGCAGCTTCTGCTTGACCCCGCCGATCGGGAGCACCTTGCCCTGCAACGTGACCTCGCCGGTCATGCCCACCGAGCTTCGCACCGGCCGGCCGGACGCCAGCGACGCCAGCGCCGTCGTCATCGTGATGCCGGCCGACGGCCCGTCCTTCGGGACCGCGCCCGCCGGGACGTGCACGTGCAGCTTGCGGGATGCCAGGTCGCCGGCCAGCCCGCGCGAGCGCAGGTAGGACAGCGCGATCGACACCGACTCCTTCATGACGTCACCGAGCTGGCCCGTGACCGTGAGGCCCGGCTCGCCGTCCATCATCGTCGCCTCGATGAACAGCACGTCACCGCCGGTGCCGGTGACCGCGAGTCCGGTCGCGACGCCCGGGGTGGACGTCCGCTCGGCGGACTCGGGCGTGAACCTCGGCCGGCCGAGGAAGCCGACCAGCGCGTCGGCGTCGATATGCACAGGCGCCCTGCCCGAAGCGGCCGCGGCGTCGGCACGGTCGAGCTGCACGGCGACCTTGCGCAGCACCTTCGCCAGCCCCCGCTCCAGCTGCCGCACCCCGGCCTCGCGGGTGTACTCGGCGGCGATCATCGCGAGCGCGACGTCGGTGAACTCCACGTCCGACGGTTCCAGCCCGGCCTTGACGACCTGCCGCGGCAGCAGGTGGTCGCGCGCGATGGCGACCTTCTCCGCCTCGGTGTAGCCGTCGAGGGTGACGACCTCCATCCGGTCGGCAAGCGGGCCGGGGATGGCCTCGCCGACGTTGGCCGTCGCGAGGAACAGCACGTCGGACAGGTCGAGGTCGACCTCCAGGTAGTGGTCGCGGAACGTGTGGTTCTGCGCCGGGTCGAGCACCTCCAGCAGGGCGGCCGTGGGGTCGCCGCGGAAGTCGCTGCCGACCTTGTCGATCTCGTCGAGCAGCACCACCGGGTTCATCGAGCCGGCCTCACGGATCGCGCGGACGATCCGGCCGGGCAGCGCGCCGACGTAGGTGCGCCGGTGCCCGCGGATCTCGGCCTCGTCGCGCACCCCGCCGAGCGCGACCCGGACGAACTTCCGGCCCATCGCCCGGGCCACGGACTCGCCCAGCGATGTCTTGCCCACCCCGGGCGGGCCGACCAGAGCCAGCACGGCGCCGGAGCCGCGGCCGCCGACGGCGCCCATGCCCTTGCGGCTGCGGCGGGAACGGACGGCGAGGAACTCCACCAGCCGCTCCTTGACGTCGTCGAGCCCGGCGTGGTCGGCGTCGAGGATCGCCCGGGCGGCGACGAGGTCGTCGGAGTCGTCGGTGCGCGTGGCCCAGGGGATGTCGAGGACGGTGTCGAGCCAGGTGCGGATCCAGCCGCCCTCGGGGCTCTGGTCCGACGCCCGCTCCAGCTTGCCGACCTCGACGAGCGCGGCCTTGCGCACGTCGTCGGGCAGGGTGGCGGCCTCGACGCGCGCGCGGTAGTCGTCACTCCCGTCCGGCTCGCCCTCGCCCAGCTCCTTGCGGATCGCGGCGAGCTGCTGGCGCAGCAGGAACTCGCGCTGGGTCTTCTCCACGCCCTCGCGGACGTCGTTCGAGATCTTCTCGCTGACCTCCTGCTCGGCGATATGCGCCTTCGTCCAGCCTACGAGCAGCTCCAGCCGGCGCGTGGGGTCGGCCTCGGCGAGCAATTGCGACTTCTGCTCCAGGGTGAGGTAGGACGCCCAACCCGCGGTGTCGGCGAGGTGGCCGGGGTCGCTGATCTGCTGCACGGAGTCGATCACCTGCCACGCGCCGCGGTGCTGGAGCAGGCCGACGACCAGGGCCTTGTACTCCGTCGCCAGTTCCCGGGTGTGGCCGCCGGCCGGCTCGTCGGGCATCGTCGTCGCCTCGACCCACAGCGCCGAGCCCGGCCCGGTCACGCCGGCACCGATCCGCGCGCGTCCCTCGCCGCGGACGACGGCCGCCTTCTCGCCGCCCCGCAGCCGGCCGACCTGCTCGAGCACGGCCACCGTCCCCACCGGGCCGTACCTCCCGTCGGGGCGGGGGACCAGGAGGACGCGCCGCTCCGCCCCGCGCGGCGCATCGGCCGAGCGGTCGTCGGTGCTGGCGGCCGCGTCGACCGCGGCCTGGATCTCCGGCTGGTCGAGCCGCAGCGGTACCACCATGCCGGGCAGCACCACCGAGTCGGGCAGCGGAAGCACCGGCAGTTTCAGCGTCTCTGTCATGCCCTGAACAACACTTACACCGTTAAGGGTGTTCCACACGTAGCGATCGCGGAGCGCCGAACGTGTCCGCTCGTGGCGAACGTGCACCGACGCATCCGTCCACCGGCCTGACCGCACGCTCGGCTCGGCGGTCCGCGGCGAGCGTGCGGTCGCGCAGCCCGGGACCGGACGGAGCGCACGGTCGGGGACGGGGCGCACGAGGAGGGGACGCGGCGCACGGTCGGGGCAGGGCGCGGTGGGGACGCGGCGCGCGGTCGGAGGACGGGGCTCGGTGGGGACGGGGCGCGGTCAGGAGACGGGACGGCCCAGGCCGTCGACGACCTCCGCGCCCGGCAGGGCGGCGGCGAGCGCGCCGGGCAGGGCGAGCTTCGAGTGCCGCACCCCGCTGCCGACGACCACCGCCGGTGCCGCGGCGACCGCCGCGTCGACCAGCAACGGCCACCCCGGCGGCAGCCCGACCGGGGTGATCCCGCCGTACTCCATGCCGGTGAGCGCCACGGCGTCGTCCATCGGCGCGAAGGAGGCCTTGCGCGCGTCGAGCCGGCGGCGGACCAGACCGTTGACGTCCGCGCGGGTGGTGGCGAGCACCAGGCACGCCGCGTACCGCACGTCCTCACCGCGGCGCCCGGCCACGACGACGCAGTTGGCCGAGAACTCCGGCGGCGAACCGTAGGCGGCGCAGAACGCGGCCGTGTCCGCGAGTTCCGGGTCGATCTCCGCCACCCCGACGAGCCCGGTGTCGTCGAGGGACTTCAGCGCGGCCGCGACCGTCTCGCCCAGCAGGTCGGGCCGGTCGAGCGCGGGGACGGCATGCAGCGTGCCCAGGACCGACCAGTCGCTCACCAGCGCTGGCCGCCGCCCTGCACACCCACCACGGCGGGTTTGACGTCGACGATGTACACGCAGACCGCGATGATCGCGGCCAGCCAGAAGATGCCCAGCCCGATGCCGCCCGCGGCCGGGTTGTAGGTGATGAGGCTCAGCACGAGGATCGCCGCGCCCGCCCCGGTGATGCCCAGCCAGGCGGGCTTGGTGAGCTTGTCCGCGGCGGTGAACGCGTCGGAACGCTGCATGAGGGCGTGCACGAACGCGTAGACCCCGAAGGGAGCCGCCACCAGGTAGATGCCCAGGATGACGTAGTCGTCGAGCGCGTACAGCAGGCTCACCACGACGCAAGAGTACGGGCGGCCCCGGGATGTGTGTATCCCCGGGGCCGCCCGTGGCTGCGCGGCGCAGCGATCGCGCGGCCGGTTGGACTACTTGGTGGTGGACGCCGGGCGGGTGCGGTTGGCGGCCTTGCGCGTCGTGCTGCGCGTGGTGCCGGCAGCCTCGTCGCCCGCGTCCTCGATGGCCTCGGCGGCCTTCGCACCGGCGTCGGCGACGGCCGCGGACGCGTCCTTGCTCGCCTCGGTGACGGTCTCGGCCGCCCGGCCGCTGAAGCGCTTGGTGGCCTGGGCGACCTTCTCACCGGTCGAGCGGGTCTGGCGGCTGACGCTGGTCAGCGCCTTCTCCGCGGCGTCGTGGGCGTCGTCGACGAGGGTGTCGACGCGTGCCTCGACCTTGCCGGTGTAGGTCTCGAACGTGGTGACGGCCTTGCGGACCTGCGGCTGGGCGCGGAAGTTGCCCCACGCCTGCTCGCCGCGCCTGGCGAAGCCGGCGTAGACCTTCTCGGCCTGCACGCGGATCTCGTCGACGGCCTTGCGCAGCTCGTCGGTGTTGAGCTTGCGGGGCAGTTCGGCGGCCTTCTCGGCGTTCTCGCCGGCCCGGGTGCGGGCCTTGGTGACGGCGTTGGTCACCGCGGTGACGGCGAGGTCGCCCGCGCCGAGGACGGCCAGCAGCGGGGTGCGGGCGATCTCGGCCCGCTCCGCCGCGCTCTTGGCGGCCTGCTCACGGATCTTGCGGACGTCGGCGGCGGTCGGAAGCGACACGGCCATCTCGATCATTCTCCTGTCGTATCGGTGTGGGGTGTGATGTCGGCCGGGGCGTCGGCGGACCCGACGCCGTTCTCCCGGCGGAAGGAGCCGTAGACCTCGAGCAGCACCTGCTTCTGCCGCTCGGTCAGCTCCGGGTCGTTCAGCACCGCGTCGGTGACGGCGCCGGCGGGGCGCCGGTCGAGGATCCCCGCGCGGACGTACAGCGCCTCGGCGGAGATGCGCAGACCGCGGGCGATCTGCTGGAGGATCTCGGCGGACGGGCGGCGCAGGCCGCGCTCGATCTGGCTGAGGTACGGGTTGCTGACCCCGGCCGACCGGGCGAGCTGCCGCAGCGACACCTGAGCCTGCTCGCGCTGGCTGCGGATATAGCTGCCGATGTCTTCGACGGCGTGGCTGACGGCCTGGCCGACCTGCTCCACCGCCTCGCCGACCCGTTCGACCGGCTTCTCGGGCTTGCCCATCTGCTGCTCACCTCCTTCGACCTACCCGACGGTACGCCCGTGTGCTAGCTGCTGCAAGCGCAGTGCTTGCGCAGGTGGCGTGGCCTCGGCCACACAGCACCGAACCCGGCCACACAGCACCGCACCCCGCCCGGAACGGTCCGGGCGGGGTGCGGTGCGAGCGCGGGATCAGGCGGTGCCGGCGATGTTGAGCACCGAGACGGTGCCGTCGTTGAGGTTGGTGACGTAGGCCTGGCGCCCCTCGGGCCCGACCGCGACCGACGTGGGGCTCTGCCCCGTCGGCACGGACGAGGTGATCGTCATCTTCGCGATGTTGAGCACCTGGATCGCGTTGTCGTCGACGGTGGCGATGTAGGCGTGCTTGCCGTCGGCGGACAGCGTGATGTCCTGCGGGTGGCTGCCGGTCGGGATCGTCGCCGTGACCGTGTTCGTCTTGGAGTCGATCACCGAGAGCGAGTTGCCCTCGTAGTTGCAGACGATCACGGTGTCCTTGCCCGGGAGCGCCACGATGCTGTGCGGCGCCGATCCGACCGGCACGGTGGCGAGCACCGCGTTCGTTGCCGTGTCGATCACCGACACCACGTTGGACTCGTGGTTGGCCGCCCACACCCGGCTGCCGTCGGGGGTGACGTCCACCCAGTGCGGGTTGGGCGCGACCTTGATCTCCTGCAGCACCGAGTTGTTCGCCGTGTCGATCACCGTGATCGAGCCGGAGTCGTGGTTGGGCACGTAGACACGCTTGCCGTCAGGGGTGACGTCGAGCGCGAACGGGCGCACGCCGGTGGGCACCCGCGCGATGAACGTGCCGGTCGCGGTGTCGAGCACGCCGACCTCGTTCAGCGTGAACGAGTTGTTGAAGATGCTGACGTATGCGCGGGAGCCGTCCGGGGAGAACGCGACGAACTGCGGCCCGCCTTCGGGCACCGGGATCGACCCGATCGTCTCGTTGCGGACGGTGTCGAAAACCGTGAGCACGCCCGCGGCCCGGTTGGCGATGTAGCCGTACGCCCCGTTGGGGGCGATCTCCATGTAGCCCGGCGTGGCGCCCACCGGCACCGAGCCCGACACGTCCGGGGTGCCGACGCTGTTGCCGACCGGCCGCGCCGCCTGCCCGGCCGCGACCGGTGCCGCCACCGGCCCGATCAGCGGTGTGCTGGGCCCGCGCACCGCGACCACCACCGTGACGACCGCGACCAGCACCGCCACCGCCGCGACGGCGCCCAGAGCGATCACGGTGCGCCGGTTCCCGCCGGCCGGTGGCGGCGGTGGCGGCGATTGGTCGGCGCCCCCCCAGGGGTGCTCGCCGTAGTGGCCGGGCGGCGGGGCGAGCGCCACCGCGGCGCCGTACCCGGGCTGCCGCGGCGCCGGCGTGGGCCGGCCGGGCTGCGCGACGACCGTGGCGTCGTGAACGCCGGCCCCGGCAGCAGTGGCCCCGAGGGCGTTGGCCGCGCGGACCGTGGCCTCGTCGTGGGCCGGGCCGGGCGGGGCGGCGGTGGCGAACGACCCGTCGGGAACCGTGACGTCGACGGCCGCGACCGGCACCGCCGCGGTGGCGACCGCCGCCTGCGCCGCGGTGAGCGCGGCCCGCGCGGCGTCGGCGAACTCGCGCGCGCCCGGGTACCGGTCCTCGATCTTCTTCGCCATGCCCTTCGCGATCACGGCGTCGAACGTCGCGGGCACCCCCGGGGTGACCACGCTCGGCTTGGGGGGGTCGCTGAACAGGTGCCCGTACATCAGCGCGGGCAGGTCGTTGCCGCCGAACGGGCGGGTGGCGGTGAGGCACTCGAACAGCACGCACGCCAGCGAGTAGACGTCGGTGCGCGGGTCGATCGGGCGGTTCTCGAAGCGCTCCGGCGCCATGTAGTCGAGCGTCCCGAGGGTGGCTCCGGACATCGTCAGCGCCGAATGCGTGTGCCCGGTGACGTGCGCGATGCCGAAGTCGACGACGTAGACGAAGTCGTTGCGGGTGACCAGGATGTTCGACGGCTTGATGTCGCGGTGCACCAGGCCGTCGGCGTGCGCGGCGTCGAGCGCATCGGCCACCTGCGTGATCAGCCCGACGGCGCGGGCGGGGTCGATCGCGCCGTCGTCGGAGAGCATCGCGCCGAGGCTGCGCCCGTCGACCAGCCGCATGTCGATGTAGAGCTGGTCGTCGATCTCGCCGTAGTCGTGGATCGGGATGACGTGCGGTTCGCGCAGCCGCGCCACCGTGTAGGACTCGCGACGGAAGCGCTTCTGGTACTCGGGGTCGCGGCTCAGCGCCGTGGGGAGCAGCTTGAGCGCCACCTCGCGGTCGCGGCGGGTGTCGTAGGCGCGGTGCACCTCGCCCATGCCGCCGAAGCCGATGAGCGAATCGATCCGGTACTGCCCGAACTCGCGCATGTGTCGACACCCCTCGTTCGGCAGGCGCAATGGACCACAGTGACCCACCGTGGTCTTCGTCCGGGAGCGACCGACTGTTACGAGTTCGAAACGATCCGCGAACGTGCCGTCAGGCGAGGATGATCTGACCGTCGGTCACGGTGACCGGCCGCTCCCGCAACGGGCGCGGCGCCGGGCCGGCGACCAGCGCGCCGTCGAGCCCGAACCTGCTGCCGTGACACGGGCAGTTGATCGTGCCGTCGGTGACGCTGGTGACGATGCATCCGGTGTGCGTACACACCGCCGAGAAGCCGCGGAACTCCCCTGCCACGGGCTGGGTCACCACGACCTCCAGTGCCTCGAACACCCGGCCGCCCCCTACCGGTACCTCCGACGCGGGCCCGACCGGAGTGCCCGACGAGCCCGACCCGGCCGGCGGGGCGGGGGTGGCGGGGGTGGCGGCGCAGGCCGTCGCCAGCACGGCGGCACCGAGGGCGGCCCCCCCGGCGAGGACGGTGCGCCGGTGGACGGGCGGTGCGACGGCCGGTGCGGCGGGCTCCGGCGGCTCGGCCTGTTGCGGCGTCTCGGGCGTCGCGGACGTCGGCATCGGGCTCCTCGGGGACGGCGGCGGCCAGGGCTTCGGCCGCCGGGCGGGTCAGGTCGGACGGGCGGGTCACGTGCAGTGTGCCCGAGGATCACCTGGCAGGCTCGGCCGTGTGCTGGACGGGCAGGGACCGGTGCTGGTGGCGGTGTCGGTCGGCGGGGCGGCGGGAGCGCTCGCGCGCTGGGGGGTCGGCGCCGCCCTGCCCGGCGCCGGGCCGTGGCCGACCCTGGCGATCAACGTCCTCGGCTGCCTGCTGATCGGCCTGCTCGTCGCGCTCGTCGCCCGCTTCGACGCCCCGGCGCTCACCCGGCCGTTGCTGGGCACGGGGGTGCTGGGCGGGTTCACGACGTTCTCCGGCTACGCGGTCGACGGCGTCGGGCTGCTGGTGGCCGGGAACGGTCCCGCCGCCGCGATCTACCTCGGCGCGACGCTGGCCGGTGCCGTGCTCGCGACCTGGCTCGGGCTCGCGCTCGGCCGCCACGTTCCCGGTGGGCAGCGGTGACGCCGCTGCTCGTCGTGCTCGGGGCCGCGGTCGGGGCGCCGCTGCGGTACCTCGTGCACCGGGGGATGGGCGGCTCGCCGTGGGGCACCTTCGTGGTGAACGTCGCCGGGTCGGCGCTTATCGGGGTGCTCGCCGGGGCGGCGGTGTCGCCCGCGACGCTGGCGCTGCTGGGCACCGGGTTCTGCGGCGCGCTCACCACCTACTCGACGTTCGGCGTGGAGACCGTCGAGCTCGCACGGTCGCGGTGGGCGCTCGCGGTGCTGAACGCCCTCGGGTCCACCGCCGCGTGCCTCGCCGCCGCAGCGCTCGGCGTCGCCCTCGGGAGCGCCGTCGTGACCTCGTAGGTGCCCCCGGGTCTCCTCGGGCGATCACAGCCCGAACAGCGCCTGCGACCCCGCGAAGATGACGAGCCCGGCCAGCGCGCCGACCACCGTGCCGTTGATCCGGATGAACTGGAGGTCGCGGCCCACCTGCAGCTCGATCTTGCGGGAGGTCTCCTCCGCGTCCCACCGGGCGACGGTGTCGGTGATCAGCGTGGTGATCTCGCGGTTGTAGTGGCGCACCACGTAGCCCGCGGCGTCGCCGACCCACCCGTCGATCTTCGCGAGCATCTCCGGGTCGGAGCCCAGGCGCCGCCCGAAGCCGACCAGCCCGTCGCGCACCCGGCGGCGCAGCTCGCTCGCCGGGTCCGCGGCGGCGTCCAGGACCAGCTTCTTCACCGTGCCCCAGGCGGGCCCGAGGACCGCGGCGACGTCGGGGTGCTCGACGAAC
>JBQTJE010000170.1:0-34433 GCA_052387455.1 Pseudonocardia sp. | reverse complement strand
GGGCAGCCAGATGGAGGTCCGCGACGTCACGATGGACTTCGGCTACGGCACCGCGTTCACCGAGGCATCCCCGGAGGCCTACGAACGGCTGATCCTGGACGTGCTGCTCGGCGAGCCGTCGCTGTTCCCCGTCAACGACGAGGTGGAGCGGTCCTGGGAGATCCTCGACCCGGTGATCGAGGAATGGGCCGCGTCGGGCACCCCGCCCGATCCATACGCGGCGGGCAGCTGGGGCCCGGAGTCGGCGCGCCGGATGATGGCCCGCACCGGACGCACCTGGAGGCGGCCGTGATCCTCGATCTTCCCTCGTGCACGACGTCGGCCGTCAACCGGAAGCTGGTGGAGCTGCGGGAGAGCGGGGGCGTGCTGGCGCTGGGGCGGGTGCTCACGCTGGTGATCGTCACCGACGACGGCGGTGGCATCGAGGACGCCATCGAGGCCGCCAACTCCGCCAGCCGCGAACATCCCTGCCGGGTGATCGTGCTGGCCCGGGGACAGCGCAAGGCCGCGCCGCGGCTCGACGCGCAGATCCGCGTCGGCGGTGACGCGGGTGCCAGCGAGGTGATCGTGCTGCGCGGCTACGGCGCGCTGGCCGGCGACGACGCGGGCGCGGCCATGGTGATGCCGCTGCTGCTGCCCGACGCGCCCGTGGTGGCATGGTGGCCCGGCGACGCCCCGGCAGTGCCGTCGAGCGACGCCATCGGGCGGCTCGCCCAGCGCCGGATCACCGACGCGCTGTCCGCACGCAACCCGACGAAGGCGTTCGAGCAACGCCGTGCCGGCCACGCGGGCGGCGACACGGACCTGACGTGGACGCGGCTCACCCTGTGGCGCGCACTGCTCGCCTCGGCGCTGGACCACCCACCCTACGAGCCGGTCACGGCGGCGGTGGTCAGCGGCGAGGCGGTGTCGCCGTCCACCGAGCTGATGGCGGGGTGGTTGGCCGCGCGGCTGGACGTGCGGGTGAAGCGGGCCCCGGCGGCCCGGGGGCCGGGGCTGGTGTCGGTGCAGCTCGTGCAGGCGTCGGGCGCGGTGGAGCTGGTGCGCCCCGACGGGAAGGTCGGCACGCTGCGCGCACCCGGCCAGCCCGAGCGCCGCGTCGCGCTGTCGCGACGCAGCGTGCCGGAGTGCCTGGCCGAGGAACTGCGGCGGCTCGACCCCGACGACATCTACGCCGACGCCCTCGCCGGGATGGCGCGGGTGAGCCGGGGGCGCACCCCGGTGGAGACGCCGGCAGGGGGGCCCGGATGACCACGGACGTCACGGTCCATTCCGACCCCAACGTGCTCGCCGCGGCGGTGGCCGCCCGGCTGGTCACCCGGCTGGTCGACCTCCAGTCCGCGGGGTCGGTGCCCAAGCTGGTGCTCACCGGCGGTGGTATCGGCATCGCGGTGCTCGACCGGATCCGGCAGACCGTGGCCCGCGACGCCGTCGACTGGTCGCGGGTGGAGTTCTACTGGGGCGACGAGCGCTTCCTGCCGGCGGGCGACCCGGACCGTAACGAGACGCAGGCCCGGGCGGCGCTGCTCGACCACGTCCGCGTCGATCCTGACCGGGTGTTCCCGATGGGCCCGGACGAGGGCACCGGGCCGTCCGGCGCGGAGGAGTCCGCCGCGGCGTATGCCCGGCTCCTGCGGCGCCAGTCCCGCCCGGAGGACCACGGGCCGGTGCCGTCGTTCGACGTGCTCATCCTCGGCATGGGGCCCGAAGGGCACACCGCGTCGGTGTTCCCGCACTCGCCGGCCGTCTACGAGACCGAGCGCACCGTCGTGGCGGTGCACGGTTGCCCGAAGCCACCGCCCACCCGCGTCTCGCTGACGCTGCCGGCGATCCGGCGCGCGGCCGAGGTGTGGATCATCGCGACGGGTGCGGCGAAGGCCCCGGCCGTCGCCATGGCGCTCGGCGGGGCGGGCGAGACGGCGATCCCCGTGGCCGGCGCGACCGGCAGGCGGCGCACCCGGTGGCTGCTGGACCGGGCCGCGGCCGGCAAGCTGCCCCGCGACCTCACCCCGCACATCGCATGACGCACGTGGTGATCGACGCGGCCAACGTCGTCGGGTCGCGGCCCGACGGCTGGTGGCGCGACCGCCCGCTGGCCGCGCGCCGCCTGGCCGGGGAGCTGGTCGCGGCCCTGTCCGAACACCGGGAGATCCTCGCCGACGCGCTCGGGGCGCGTGGCGAGCTGTGGTTGCACCTGGTGCTGGAGGGCGCGGCGGGCCGGGTCGCCGACCTGCCCACCCACCCGCACCTGCACGTCCATCACGCCCCGGCCGACGGCGACGCCACGATCGCAGCGCTCGCCGGGGAGCTGGACGGGGACGTCGTGGTGGTCACCGCGGACCGGGAGCTGCGCGAGCGGGTGCGCACCTTCGGCGCCGCCGTCACCGGCCCGTCGACGCTGCTGGACGCGCTGCCCTGATTCCGAGCGTGCGCTCCGACCGGCCGCTCCAACTGACCATGGTCAGTGACCATGGTGCTATCGTCGTTGCATGGGTGAGCGGAGGATGCAGGCCAGCGAGTTCAAGGCCCGCTGCCTGGCCGTGCTGGACGAGGTGGCCACCACGCACACCGAGATCGTGGTCACCAAGCACGGCCGTCCGGTGGCTCGGCTCGTGCCGATCCAGCGGAGCGCGCCGACGGAGGGCTCGGTGACGCTGCTCGTCGACGACGACGAGCTCTACTTCTCCACGGGCGAGTCGTGGGATGCCGAGCGCTGATCGGGTCCTGCTCGACACTCACGTTCTGCTGTGGTGGAAAGCCGCCGCCGGGCGGCTGTCGGCCACCGCCGCGATGCTCCTGCAGGACACGC
Organism: Pseudonocardia sp.; assembly: GCA_052387455.1. Taxonomy (GTDB): domain Bacteria; phylum Actinomycetota; class Actinomycetes; order Mycobacteriales; family Pseudonocardiaceae; genus Pseudonocardia. Next base: position 31,624 of record JBQTJE010000170.1, on the reverse strand, counting down.
CGGAGATCCTGCTCAGCCCGGTCAGCTGCTGGGAGATCGGCATGCTCGTGACGAAAGGACGGGTGCGGCTCGACCGCCCGACCTCGATGTGGGTGACCGACGTCCTCGCCGAGGACCGCTTGGGGCTCGCCGGGCTGACTCCGGCCGCCGCCGTCGCCGCGGCCGAGCTCACCGGGTTCCGCGGTGACCCTGCCGATCGGCTGATCGTCGCGACGGCGGTGCAGTTGCGCGTTCCACTCGTCACGAAGGATCGGCTGATCCACGACTACGCCGGCGGCCAACCGGAGCTGGAGGCCGTGTGGTGACCTCCCGCGCGGTCGAGCCGCCGGTCGTGGACGAGGCCGAGCGCCCCGCCCGGCGGCTGCCGCCGAAGCACGCCCACGCGGTGGCTGTCGTCGCGGCTGCGCTGTCGGTGTACGCGTTGTACTGGGTGTTCCGGCCGTTGCCGGTACTCCAGTACCGGATGAGCTTCCTCGCGGTGGTGCTGCCGCTGACGTTCGTCGTCTACCGGCCGCGGCTACGTCGAGCCATGTCGGCGCGACCGGATTCGCCCGGTATCGCGGACTGGGCTCTCGCCGCCGCATCGCTGGTGGTCTGCGTCTACCCGCTGCTCGTGTTCGACGAGCTGATCCGCCGGGCGTTCGCCCCCACCGTGCTCGACGTCGTGATGGGCGCCGGCTGCGCGCTGCTCGTGCTGGAGGCGTGCCGGCGCACCGTCGGTGCGATCCTGCCGGGGATCTGCCTGGCGTTCGTCGCCTACGCCTACTACGGCGGCTTCCTGCCGGCCTCCTGGACGGTCTCGCACGGCGGCTACGACCTGGAGCGGATCGTCGTGGCCCTCTACACGGGCACGGAAGGCATCTACGGCGTGCCGCTGGACGTCGCCGCCACCTACATCGTGCTGTTCACGGTCTACGGCGCGGTGCTGGAGCTCTCCGGCGCCGGCAAGTTCTTCGTCGACCTGTCCCTCGCCGCGTTCCGCCGCTCGGCCGCAGCGCCCGGACGTACCGTCACCATGGCCGGGTTCCTGCTCGGCACCGTCTCCGGCTCGGGCACGGCCACCGCCGTCACGCTCGGGACGATCACGTGGCCGATCCTGCGCCGCGCCGGATACCCCCCGCACAACGGCGGCGGGGTGCTCGCGGCCGCGGGCATCGGCGCGATCCTCTCCCCGCCGACGCTCGGTGCGGCCGCGTTCCTCATCGCCGAGTTCCTGCGAGTGTCCTACCTGCAGGTCCTGCTGTTCGCGCTGGTCCCGACGCTGCTGTACTACCTCGGCGTGATCCTGGCCGTCGAGATGGACGCCCGCCGCTTCGGTGCCGTCGCTGTGCAGGTCGACACGCCGCCGTTCTGGCGGCTGCTCACCCGGTTCGGCTACCACTTCAGCTCGCTGATCGCGATCGTGGTGCTGCTCGCGCTGGAGTTCTCGCCGTTCCGCGCGGTCGCCTACGCGACGGGTCTGGCGCTCGCCCTGTCGTTCCTCGACCGCGAGCACCGGCTGACCCCGCGCCGCGCCGGTCGGGCACTCGCGAACGGCGCGCTGAGCGTGCTGCCGATCACCGCGACGTGCGCCGCGGCCGGGATCATCGTCGCCGTCGTCACGCTCACCGGGCTGGGCCTGAAGGCGTCGGCGATCATCGTCGGCGTCTCCGGAGCGAACCTCGCACTGACGGCCGTGCTCGCCGCGGTCGCGGTGCTGCTGCTGGGCCTGGCGGTGCCGGTGACGGCCTCGTTCATCATCGCCGCGGTGATCATCGGGCCGGCGCTGCAGGCGCTCGGGGTGCCGGCCGAGGCCGCGTACATGTTCATCTTCTACTTCGCGGTGCTCTCCGAGGTCACCCCGCCGACCGCGCTCGCCGCCGTCGCCGCAGCCGCCATCACCGGCGGCAACGCGTTCCGCACGATGATGGCGACCTGGCGCTACACGCTGCCGGCTTTCCTCGTCCCGCTCGCGTTCGTGCTCACCCCGAACGGCACCGCGCTGCTCGGGCTCGCCCCGATCGGCGAGGTCGTGCTCGCGACGCTGATCGCGGCCACAGCCGTGGCCGGGCTGGCGGTCGCCACCGGGGGGTGGATGATCGGTCCCGCACGCTGGCCCGAGCGGGTGCTGGCGGGCGGGGCGGCCGTCCTGCTGCTGGTCCTGGAGCCCGGCCCGGTGCTCGCCGGGCTCGCGCTGCTGGGGGCGGCGGCGCTCGTGCACCTGCTGCTGCGCCGACCGGCACGCAGCGACGTCGATGAGGAGCGGTGAAATGCGTGGAACCGGGCTGGTCCTGGCGGTGCTGCTGGTCGCGGTGTCGGGATGTGGCGGGGCGCGGGAGGCCGTCGACGGCGGGCCGTACTCCGGCGGGCGGCTCGCGATCGCCACGGGCAACACCACCGGGGTCTACTACCAGCTCGGCGGCGGCTACGCCGACCTGGTCGGCCGCAACATCCCCGGCTACACGGCCACCGCCGAGGCGACCGGCGCATCGGTGGAGAACCTCCAGCGCGTCGCGGCCGGTGACTCCGACATCGCCTTCACCCTCGCCGACTCCGCAGCGGACGCCGTCAACGGCACCGGGGCGTTCAACGGCCCGCAGCCGGTCCGCGCCCTGGCCCGGATCTACACCAACTACACCCAGGTGATCGCCCGCACCGATGCCGGCATCGGGAGCGTCGCCGACATGGCCGGCAAGCGGGTGTCCACCGGCTCCCCCAACTCCGGCACCGAGGTCATCGCCCTGCGGCTGCTGCGGGCCGCGGGCGTCGACCCGGACACCGGAGTCGCCCGCGAGGCGCTGTCGCTGCCCGAGACCGTGCAGGGCATGAAGGACGGCACGATCGACGCGATGTTCTGGTCCGGCGGGCTGCCCACCGGCGGCGTCACCGACCTGACGACGTCGCTGGGCACCGGCGTGACGTTCGTCCCGCTCGCCGACCTGCTGCCCCGGATGCAGCAGGAGCACGGCCCGGTGTACCAGCCGGCGACCATCCCGACGTCGGCCTACGCACAGCCGGCCGAGGTCGCGACGATCGGCGTGCCCAACCTGCTCGTCGTCAACGCGGACATGCCCGACGATCTCGCCGCGTCGCTCACCTCGCTGCTGTTCGACCAGCAGCAGGCCCTGGCACGCGTGCACCCGGAGGGCGCCAACATCGACCGGGCGCAGGCGGCCGACACCGCCCCCGTGCCGCTGCACCCGGGAGCCCAGCGGGTGCTCGGCGGTTCGTGACCGGGACCCGCGCGTACGGGTCGGCATGACCGCCTGCCGTGCGTCGGGCTCACCTGCGGGGGGATCTCGGCGGGCGAGCTGCGCGCGGCCGGGGCGGTGGCCGTGTACGAAGACCCCGCCGACCTGCTCGCCCACCTCGACGGGTCGCCGATCGCGCGCCGTGCTCAGACCACGTCGTAGACCTGGTCGGGCGCCACGGCGAGGAGCCGGTCGGCCATCTCCTGCTTGAGCACGGCGAGGTGCGCGTCCTGGTCGGCCGTACGCCCCGGCGCGCGGGACAGCGCGATGAACTCGTCGGTGACGAACCCGTCGCGGATCTCCACGCGGACCTCGCGCTCGCCGTCGGTGAACCGGAAGACATACCGCTCCAGCGTGGTGCCGCGGTCGGGGCGACCCAGGCCGGCGTCGACGGTGTAGCGACCCTCGGTGACCGCGCGGGTGACCAATTCGACGGCGTCGCGCGCGCCGGGACCGGGGAACGCGGTGTCGAGCCGGATCTCGCGACGTCGTGGCGGCCCGCCGGGGTCGAGCAGCGGCCAGGCCCGCAGCATCGCGACGAACCCGTGCGCCACGCCACCGGGGAAGCCCGGGCCGTGGTAGCGCATCAGGTCGGCGAGGGTGAACCGCAGCAGCACGCCCTCGTCGAGGACCTCCAGCGTCGCGTCCCTCATCGCGACACCCGCTGCGTCGCCTGCGCGAGCCAGGGCAGGAAGCCGTCGAGGAACCGCTCGGTGGCGGGCATGAAGTGGCTGCCGTAGTGGCTCATCGGGTCGAGCGTGGAGACGACCAGCCGGCCCGGCGTGCTGACCTCGTCGACGTAGAGCAGCGCCTCCCCCGACGGCAGCGTGACCAGCACGTCCGCGCCCGGTGGCGGGGTGAGCACGCCGTGGTAGTGCCAGGCGCAGTCGCGGATGGGCAGGTGCTCGAACAGGGGGTGCTCCGGCGAGGGCGTGCGCAGCCCGAGGTCGGCGCCCCGCTCCAGCCACCACCAGTAGTTCGTCGGCCGGTGCTCCCACGTGACTTTCGGCAGGAACTCGGGGATCGGTTCCCCGCCGGCGAACGCGACGACCGTGCCGCCCGCGTCGAGCAGCTCGTGGATCCGCGGGGCGGCGGCGGTGAGCAGGCCGCGGTGCATCCGCTCGGGCAGGATCACGCCGTCGTAGCCGGTGAGTTCGGTACCGGCCAGGTCGGGCAGGTAGAGCAGGCCGCCGGTGAGATGGCGGGCGTACTTGGGCGTGGTGAGCGCGCGGTGGTGCTGCGCCGAGCCGCTGTAGACGGCCGCGAGTCCTCGCCCGGTGCCGGTCCCCGGAGCCTGCGGCTTCGGCGCTCGCGAGTGCGCAGTGGCGCCGGGACGTCCGTTGCCACGGGCGAGCGCCTCGGCCCACGCCACGAGCTGACCGGGCACGCGCGCGCCGGTGCCGTTGTGCTCACCGAGCCCGAGCAGGTCGCCGCTGGCGTGCACCACGATCGTGCCGCGGGTCGACACCTGGTCGACGTAGGTGGCGGGCTCCCCGCCGGCGAGCCGGAGCAGGACCTCGGCGCCGTCGGGTACGGGGTGGTGCCCGCGGGCGAAGAACCCGGCGACCCCGCGGCGGAAGGTGAGGTCGTCGGGCTCGACGCCGTCGAAGATCGGGTGCGGGACGATCTCCGCGACCCGGTATGAGGCGAGGCCCGGGCGCGCCAGCGGCACGAACGCGGACGCGCCGGGCAGCCAGTCGCGGTGGACCTGACCGCCGAAGTGCAGCGTGCCGCCGCCGTCGAGGTAGCGTTCGAGCACCCCGCGATGGCGGGCCAGGAACTCCTGGTCGGCGGTCGCGGGGACGACGACCAGGGCGAACAGGCTCAGGTCCGTGTCGGGCAGCGCGTAACAGTCGATCCACTCCCGTAGCCGGTCGAGCGGGTCGTGGCGTTCGGGCGAGCGGATGTCCATGTCGAGCACGGCGACGGTCATGGTCTCTCCCGGGGGACGTGCAGCCGCCGAGCGGCGGCCAGCAGGGCTGCGGTGTAGGGGTGCGCGGGTTCGGCGAGCAGCTCGCCGGTGCGGCCGTGCTCGACCACCCGGCCGGCGTGCAGCACCACGAGCCGGTCGCAGGACCGCGCGGCCAGGGCGAGGTCGTGGGTGATGTGCAGGACGGCGAGCCCGTGGTCGACAGCGAGCTCGCCGAGCAGGTCGACCAGCCCGGCACGCAGCGACGCGTCGAGCATCTGGGTCGGCTCGTCGGCGAGCACGAGGCGCGGGCGGCTGACCAGCGCGCGAGCCATCGCCACCCGCTGGCGCTCGCCGCCGGAGAGCTGGTGGGGGTAGCTGCGCAGGTGCCGTGGTGCCAGCCGGACGGCGGCGAGCGCCTCGGCGGCGCGGGCCGCCCGCTCCCGCGGGTCCGGGCAGCACCGCTGGATCACCAGCGGCTCCGCGACGATGGACGCCACGGTCCTCGAAGGGGGCAGCGAGGCGTACGGGTCCTGGAACACGAGGTGCACGGCACGGCGCAGCCGGCGCGCGGACCGCGGTCCGGCCGCGAGGAGATCGATCCCGTCGAGCAGGATGCGCCCGCGCTGCGCCGTGGCGAGACCGGCCACCACCCTGGCGACGGTCGACTTGCCGGCACCCGACCCGCCCACGAGCCCGACCGTCTCCCCCGCGCCGACGGTGAGGTGGACGCCGTCGACCGCGGGCACCCCGCGGAAGATCACGGTGAGGTCCTGCACGTCCAGCAGCGCGGGTGCGGCGCCGTCCCGGGCGGCCGGCGTCGCACGCGCGGGGGCGGTCACGACGCGACCGGCTCGGGCATCGGCACCGCCGCGGCGAGCAGCGTCCGGGTGTAGGGGTGCGCGGGCTCGGTCAGCACCTGCCCGGCCGGCCCGAGCTCGACCAGGTGCCCGGCCTGCATCACCCCGATGCGGTCGGCGATCCGGGCCACCACGGGCAGGTCGTGCGAGATCACCAGCACCGCGATCCCGCCGCGCCGGGGCAGCTCCGCGAGCAGGTCCAGCAGCGCGTCCTGGGCCAGCACGTCAAGGCCGCTGGTCGGCTCGTCCGCGACCAGCAGGACCGGGTCGGCCGCCAGCGCGATCGCGATCACCACCCGCTGCCGCATGCCACCGGAGAACCGGTGCGGGTGGTCGCCGCCGCGGTTCGGGTCGATCCCGACGTCCACGAGCAGCTCGTCTGCGCGCGCCCGGGCCGTGTCGCGGTCGAGCCTGCGGTGCGCGGTGAGCGCCTCCACGATCTGCGCGCGGACGGTGTGCACGGGGTTCAGCGCGCTCATCGCCTCCTGCGGGACGATCGCCACCCGCCGCCCGCGCAGCGTCCGGGGGTCGGTGGTCGCGACGTCGTGGCCGTCCACCAGCACGCGCCCGGCGGTGACGCGCGCCGCACCGGGCAGCAGGGCGGCCACCGCGGCGGCGACGGTCGACTTGCCGCTGCCCGACGCCCCCACCAGCCCGACCGTCTCCCCGGCAGCGATGTCCAGGCTCACGTCGTGCACGACCGCACGCTCGCCGTAGCGCACGCTCAGCCCCTCGACCACCAGCGGCGGCCCACCCGTCACCGGCGGCGTGGCCACCCAGCGGGACCGCCGGCCCAGCGGGCGGTCGCGCAGCACCGGGCGGGCGCGCTCCTCCAGGCCGTACCCGATCAGGGCGAACGCCAGCACCGTGAGCGCGATCGCCAGGCCCGGCGGCAGGACCCACCACAGCCAGGCGTCGGTGAGGAACGCGCTGCGGGAGTGGGCCAGCGACAGCGTGGTGCCCCAGCTCTTGGCCGTCACGTCGCCGAGGCCGAGGAACGCCAGCGACGCCTCCAGCCCGATCGCGACCTTCGTGGCGATCACGAACTGCGGCGCCACCAGCGGCGCCACCACGGGCAGGACGTGGCGCGGCAGCACGTACCCCGCGCCGGCACCCATCGCCCGGACCGCCTGCACGTGGTCGCGCTCGCGCACCGACAGCACCTGCGCGCGCAGCTCGCGCGCCACCCGTGCCCAGATCACCGCGCTGATCACCGCGACCTGCGTGACCAGCCCCGGCCCGGCGAACACGCCGACCGCGATCGTCAGCGGCACCACCGGCAGGGCCAGAACCACGTCCGTGCCCCGCATCAGCACGGTGTCCACCCAGCCGCGGTGGTAGCCGGCGGCGAGCCCGACGAGCGCGCCGATCACGGTCGCGGCCACCGCGGCGACGATCCCGACGAGCAACGAGATCCGCGCCCCGAAGACCAGTTCCGAGAGCAGGTCCTGGCCGACGTCGTTGGTGCCGAGCCAGTGCGCCGCCGACGGCGCGACGAACGGGGGGCCGCTGCGCGCGTCCGGGTCGTAGGGGGCGAGCAACGGTGCGGCGAGCGCCACCGCGGCGATGATGCCGAGCAGCACAAGCCCGGTGCGGAACGGGCCCTTCACACGACCACCGCCGGGCGGCGCACGCGCGGGTCGAGCCACGGGTAGGTGAGGTCGGCGAGCAGGTTCGCCGCGATCACCCCGAGCGTGACGAGCAGCAGCGCGCCCTGGAGCATCGGGTAGTCGCGCGCCGTCACCGCCGAGTAGATCAGCTCGCCGAGCCCGGGGTAGGCGAACACGGTCTCGACGACCACCGCGCCCGAGAGCAGGACGCCGAGGGTGAGCGTGAGGTTGGTGTAGACCGGCAGCAGGGCGTTGCGCAGCCCGTGGTGCAGCGCCACGCGCCGCTCGGTGATCCCCTTGGCACGGGCGAGCCGGACGAAGGGCTCGTCGAGCACCGCCACCATCGAGCCGCGGGCGAGCAGGAAGAACTCCCCGAGCGTCGCCAGGGTGAGCGTCGCGACGGGCAGCGCGAGCCGCGATGCCACGTCGACGAACCAGGTCACGCCGGTACCGGTGATCGACGCGGCGCCGTAGGACGGGAACCACCCCAGCTGCACGGCGAACACCGCCACGAGGATCATCCCGATCCAGAAGCCCGGCATCGCGTCCAGCGCCAGCACGCCGGCGACCGTGCGCCGGTCCGCTCGGCTGCCGCGCCGCCACGCCGACCAGGTCGCGAGCAGCACCCCGAGCGCGGCCGCGAGGAACGTGCTCACCCCGACGAGCACGAGCGTCCACGGCAGCCGCTCGGCGAGCACGTCGACGACGGGCCGGTTGACCTGCACGGAGAACCCCAGGTCGCCGCGCAGCAGACCCGCCCAGAACCCGCCGTACTGCTCGAGTACCGACCGGTCGAGCCCGTAGCTCGCGCGGATCCCGTCGATCTGGGCGTCGGTGAGACCCAGCAACGGGCCCGCGTACAGGTAGGTGATCGGGTCGCCGGGCGCCAGGTGCGGCAGCGCGAAGTTGAGCGTGGCCGCCGCCCAGATCACGAGCGCGTACTGCCCCGCGCGGCCGATCAGCGCCCGCACCGGACCGGCCCTCACGGAGCGGCGATCACGGCGTTCGCGTCCCGGCTGACCTGCTCGGGCAGCAACGACCACTTGTGCACGACCCCGAACCCGGGCGACTCCATCCAGCCGGAGAACCGGTCGGACCGCACCGCGTAGTACTCGTCGGGGTAGTAGAGCGGGATCGAGGTGGGCTGGCGGTTGAACAGCATCTGCATCTCGTGCGACACCTCGCGCCGCCCCTCGTTCGTCGTCGTCGCCTTCCAGCGGGCGAACAGGGCGTCCCACTCGGGGTAGGGCGTGGCCGACTTCCACAGGTAGCCCGAGCGGTGCGACATCACGAACTGGTCCGGGTCGGCCACGCCGTGCGCGGTGATCGTGCCGACCTGGAGGTCGAACTGCCGTCCGGCGTTGCGGTCGGCCAGCGTGCCGGCGTCGACGCCCAGCACGGTGGCCGCGATGCCGATCTCGCCCAGGTCCTCGGCGACCAGCTCGGCGGCCCGCACATCGGTGGGGAACGCGCCGTTCACGACGATCTCCGGTCGCAGCGGCCCGGCCGCGGACTCGCGCACCCCGTCGCCGTCGGTGTCGCGCAGCCCGGCGGCGTCGAGGATCGTCCGCGCCGCCACCGCGTCGTACGGGGTGGACAGGCCCATCGCGGTGTGCGGCGAGTCCGGGTGCGGGTAGCCCTCGACGGCGGCCCGGCCCTTGCCGAGCCCGACGACCGCGAGCAGCTGGTCCTTGTCGATCGCGCGGCTCAGCGCCCGCCGCACGTCAGGCTGGTCGAACGGGGCGCGGTCGAAGTTCATCCGCAGCTCCGGGAACCGGTACGCCCCGGTCTTGATCACCTGGATACCGTCGGTGCCACCGAACTGGTCGATCAGCTCCGGGGACAGCGGGCGGAACGTCGCGTCGATCTGCCCGGAGCGCAGCGCGGCGAACGTCGCCGACGGGTCCTCGATCACCGGCACCACCAGCTCGCGGACCCGGGGCTCGCCGCCGAAGTACCCGGGATGTGCCTCGAACCGGTAGCCGGTGGTGGAGTCGTAGGCGGCGAGCCGGTACGGGCCGGTGCCCACCGGCAGCGTCGACACCTTCTTGGCGTCCGCGGACGGCACCGCCGACCACACGTGCGCCGGAATGATCGGCAGGTCGGCCAGCGTCACCGCGCCCAGCTCCGGGCAGGGGAACGCGCAGGTGAACCGCACCGTGTCGGTGTCGACGGCGGTGGTCGAGCTGATCGTCGGGATGTCGCTGACGTGGTGGGTCCAGCGCCCCGTCGGGGCGTCCTTCATGTACTGGAACGTGAACACCACGTCCTGCACGCCGAATGGGCGCCCGTCGTGCCAGGTGACGTCCTGGCGTAGATCGACCTCCCAGGTGGCGGGGTCGATCGCGCGCACCGCCGTGGCGAGCCACGGTTGCGGGGAGTCCACGTACGGCGACGGCGCGACGAGCTTGTCGTACACCAGCTCGGCCAGCGGCTCGGAGACCCCGGCGAACAGGTTGATCGGCCCCCGGTCCTCCTGGATGGCGACGGTGAGCCGGTCGGTGCTCGCCGGGGCGTCCCCGGGGGCTGCGGTGCAACCGGCGGCGAAGAGCCCGGCGGCGGCGAGCAAGGGCAGGACGTGTCGCATGGGGGCTCGTCTCCTCGGGGCTGCCGGGCACACCTCAGGAGAGGCAACCCTCAGTCAGGTGAGGCGAGCCTAAAGCAGCCACCGATGGGTGACAAGTCACCCCTGCTCGTCGGGCAACCGGCCGTTGTTGTAGTCGTCGTAGGCGGACAGGTCGAGGAACCCGTGCCCGCAGTAGTTGAACAGGATCACCTTCTCCTCGCCGGTCTCCTTCGCTGCCAGCGCCTCGTCGATCGCCGCCCGGATCGCGTGCGCGCACTCCGGCGCGGGGATCTTCCCCTCGACCTTCGCGAACTGCACCGCCGCCTCGAAGACCTTGCCCTGCGGATAGGCGACCGCCTCCATCCGCCCGTCGCGCACCAGCGCCGACACCAGCGGCGAGTCGCCGTGGTAGCGCAGCCCGCCCGCGTGGATCGACGGCGGCACGAAGTCGTGGCCGAGGGTGTACATCGGCAGCAGCGGGGTGAAGCCCGCGGTGTCGCCGAAGTCGTACTCGAACGTGCCCTGGGTCAGCGTCGGGCAGGACAGCGGCTCGACGGCCACGAGCCGCACCCCCGCATCCGGCACGAACGGGAACGCGAGCCCGCCGAGGTTCGAACCGCCACCGCACGGCGCGATGACGACGTCGGGCAGCCGCTCGCCGGCCAGCTCCAGCTGCTCGCGCGCCTCCAGGCCGATCACCGTCTGGTGCAGCAGCACGTGGTTGAGCACCGAGCCGAGCGAGTAGTGGGTGTCGTCGCGCCCCACGCAGTCGCGCACCGCGTCGGAGATCGCGGACCCCAGCGAGCCGGGATGGTCGGGCTCGTCCACCGGCGACGGCACGACCGACCCGCCCCAGGTCTCGATCGCGATCCGGCGGTAGGGCTTCTGGTCGTAGGAGGCCCGCACCATGTAGACCTTGAGGTCGAGGTCGAACTGGGCGCAGGCGAACGCCAGCGCCGTCCCCCACTGCCCCGCCCCGGTCTCGGTGGACAGCCGCGTGACGCCCTCCTGGGCGTTGTAGAACGCCTGCGGCACGGCGGTGTTGGGCTTGTGGCTGCCCGCGGGCGACACCGACTCGTCCTTGAAGTAGATCCGCGCCGGCGTGCCCAGCGCCTTCTCCAGCCGGACGGCACGGACCAGCGGGGTCGGGCGCCAGAGCCGCAGGATGTCGAGCACCTCGCCGGGCACGTCGATCCACGGCTCCGCCGACACCTCCTGGCCGATCAGCGCCATCGGGAACAGCGGCGCCAGGTCGTCCGGGCCCACCGGTTCGCGGGTGCCCGGGTGCAGCGGCGGCTGCAGCGGCGTGGGCAGGTGCGGTGCGACGTTGAACCAGGCGGTGGGGATCCTGTCGGGGGGCAGCGTCCAGCGCGTCATCCGCCGCACGCTAGTGATCGGGGCCGCACCCCGGAAGGCCCCGGGGTGAAACGCGGCGAGCGGGCCCGTCTAGATGATCCGGACCACGACCTGCTCGTTGTCGTAGCTGTAGGCCTCGTAGCGGAACCGGACGCCGTGCTCGGCGACGTGCTCGCGCCAGGCGCGCGCCTCGTGCTGCTCCCAGCCCGGATAGTTGAAGTACTCGTCGAACACCACCACACTGCCCGGCCGCAGCCGCGGCCCGACGTGCCGCAGCACCTCGACGGTGGAGCTGTAGAGATCGGCGTCCAGGTGCAGCAGGTCGACCGGACCCGGATGCGCGGCGAGGAACCCCGGCAGGGTGTCGGCGAACCAGCCCACCACCAGCTCGGCGCCCGGCACCTCCGGCAGCGCATCGGTGTCGAACGCCCCGGCCCGGAACCCGGCCCGCCACGTCTCGGGCAGGCCGTCGAAGGAGTCGAAGCCGAAGACGCCGCCGGACTCGCGGGCGGCGGCGATCACCTTGAGAGTCGTACCGGTGTAGACCCCGAACTCCAGGGCCATCCCGCCCGCCGGGGCGAGCGCGAGCGCGTGTTCCAGCGTGGCCCGCGGGGTCGGGAGGTGCACGGCCTCGGTGAGCTCGCGTTGCACGAACTCCGCCGTGGATGACGCGGCCGCCCGGTCTGCGGCGGCGACCAGGTCGCGCCGGTCGCGGTACTCGACGTCGCGCACCTCGGCGACGATCCGTTGGATCCCCGCCTCCAGCCGGGCGTCCACCGCGGCGAGCAGCTCGGCGTCCTGTTCGCGCCGGTGCCGCTCGACGACCTCCTCGACCACCCGGACGAGCCGCGACCGCACCGCCGCGCGGAGTCCCACCTCGATCAGAGCTCGCGGGACGCCCGCAGCCGACCCAGCGCTTCCTCGAGGATGGCGGCGCCGTCGGCGTCGCTGCGCCGCTCCTTGACGTACGCCAGGTGGGTCTTGTAGGGCTCGGTGCGCGGCGGCGCCGGCGGATGCTCGACGTCGCGCCCCGCCGGGAGCCCGCACCGCGGGCAGTCCCAGAACTCGGGGATCTCCGCGCCGGAGGCGAAGGACGGGGTCGTGACGTGCCCGCTCGCGCAGTAGTACGTGATGCGGTCGCGCGGGGCCGTCTCTCCGCGCTCGGACTCCCCCATCGGGCCGGCACCCACCCGGGTGCCCCTGATCGCGTTGCCACCTGCCATGGCTACTGCCTTCCTGTACTACCGGTCCTCGCTCGGCGACGCTCGCGCCGACCAGGACGTGTTGCCGTCAGGCAGCGAGCTTGACGAGCAGCCCGGTGCCGACGATCGCGACGAGCCAGATCGCGCCCACGAAGAGCGTGAGGCGGTCGAGGTTCTTCTCCACCACGCTGGACCCGGACAGGCTGGACTGCACGCCGCCGCCGAACAGGCTGGACAGCCCGCCGCCACGGCCTCGGTGCAGCAGGATCAGCAGCACCAGCAGGATGCTCGAGACGATCAGCACGATCTGCAGCGCGAGTTGCATTCCTGACGCCCGTCCTTGTCGTAGGGGATCGCCAGGGTACCCGGCAGCGAACGCGGCCCGGCGCGGCGGTCCCCTGCGGGGGACTCGGCGCGGGCCCGCAGGGCGTTACGGCAGCGGCCCGCCCGCGGTGATCGCGCACAGCTGGGCGAACTCGTCGGCGTCCAGGCTCGCGCCCCCGACCAGCGCCCCGTCCACGTCGGGCTGCGCGGCGATCTCGCCCACGTTCTTGGCCTTCACCGAGCCGCCGTACAGCACCCGCACACCCGCAGCGAGCTCGTCGCCGTACAGGCTCGCGAGCGCCGCCCGCAGCGCCGCGCAGACCTCCTGCGCGTCGGCCGCGCTCGCCACCCGGCCGGTGCCGATGGCCCACACCGGCTCGTAGGCGACGACGAGGGTGCGGGCCTGCTCGGCGGTGACCTTCGCCAGCGCCGCGGTGAGTTGACGGGTCGTGTACGCGACATGCTCGCCCGCCTCGCGCACGTCGAGGCCCTCCCCCACGCAGAGGACCGGGACGAGGCCGTGGCGCAGTGCGGCGTGCACCTTCGCGTTGACGGTCTCGTCGGACTCGCCGTGGATCTCCCGGCGCTCCGAGTGCCCGACCACGACGTAGCGGCAGCCGAGCTTGGCCAGCATCGCGCCGGACACGTCTCCGGTGTAGGCGCCCGCGTCGTGCGGGGAGAGGTCCTGGGCGCCGTGCACCATGAGCAGGCCGTCGCCGTCGATCATGGTCTGAATGCTGCGGATGTGCGTGAACGGCGGCAGCACCGCCACCTCGACCTTGGCGTAGTACTTCTCCGGCAGCGCGAACGCGAGCTTCTGCACCAACCCGATGGCCTCGAGGTGGTTGAGGTTCATCTTCCAGTTGCCGGCCACCAGCGGCATGCGGGTCACGACTGCTCCAGGACGTCCAGGCCGGGGAGCGACTTGCCCTCCAGGTACTCCAGCGACGCACCGCCGCCGGTCGAGATGTGCGAGAACCCGTGCTCAGGTATCCCGAGCGCGCGCACGGCCGCCGCCGAGTCGCCGCCGCCGACGACGCTGAAGGCGTCCGAGTCGACGATGGACCGCCCCACGCCGCGGGTGCCCTCGGCGAACGGTGCCAGCTCGAACACGCCCATCGGGCCGTTCCAGAACACCGTGGCCGCGGTACCCAGCACCTCGCCGAACGCGGCGACCGAGGCGGGCCCGATGTCGAGGCCCTTCCAGCCGTCGGGGATCTCGGCGGCCGGCACGGTGCGGGTGGCCGCGTCCGCGGAGAAGTCGTCGGCGACCACCACGTCCGACGGCAGGACGATCTTCCCGGACTCCAGGAGCGTCCGGCAGCTGTCGACCTGCTCGGTCTCCAGCAGCGAGTCGCCGACCGTGTGGCCCTGCGCGGCGAGGAAGGTGAAGCACATCCCGCCCCCGACGAGCAGCGTGTCGACCTTCGGCAGCAGCGCGTCGATCACCGCGAGCTTGTCCGAGACCTTCGAGCCGCCCAGGACGACCACGTACGGACGATCCGGAGACCCGGTCAGCCGGCGCAGGACGGCCACCTCGGCGAGCACGAGCCCGCCCGCGTACGCGGGAAGGTCGCGCGCCACGTCGTACACCGAGGCCTGCCTACGGTGCACCACCCCGAACCCGTCGGAGACGAACGCGCCGTCGTCGCCGGTCAGCGCGACGAGCTCGGCAGCCAGCGCGGCGCGGTCCGCGTCGTCCTTGGACGTCTCGCGGGGGTCGAAGCGGACGTTCTCCAGCATGACGACGTCGCCCGCCGCCATGCCGAGGTCGCCGTGGCCGGCGTCCCGGTGCGCGGCGGGGATCAGCCGGACCGGCGCGCCGAGCACCTCGCCGAGCCGGGCGGCGGCAGGAGCGAGCGACAGCGCGGGGTCGGGCCCCTTCGGGCGGCCCAGGTGCGCGGCGATGATCACCATCGCACCCGCCCCGGACAGCTCCGAGATCGTCGGCGCCGACGCGCGGATGCGGCCGTCGTCGGTGATCTCGCGGCCGGCGGGAGTGTCGCCGAGGGGGACGTTGAGGTCGCAGCGCACGAGCACCCCGCGCCCCGCGACCCCCTCGTCGATGAGGTCGTCCAGGGTGTTCACAGCGGTCCCCTACAGCTTCGACGCCACCAGCGCGGCGATGTCGACCAGGCGGTTGGAGTAGCCCCACTCGTTGTCGTACCAGCCGACGATCTTGACCTGGTTGCCGATCACCTTCGTCAGCCCGGCGTCGAGGATGCAGGAATGCGGGTCGGTGACGATGTCCGACGACACGATCGGGTCCTCCGTGTACTTGAGGATGCCCTTGAGCGGCCCGTCGGCGGCGGCCTTCATCGCCGCGTTGACCTCGTCGGCGCTCGTCTCGCGGCCCACGGTCGCCGTCAGGTCGGTGGCGCTGCCCGTGGGGATCGGGACGCGCAGCGCGTAGCCGTCGAGGCGACCCTTGAGGTGCGGCAGGACCAGCGAGATCGCCTTCGCGGCGCCGGTGGAGGTGGGCACGTTGTTCAGCGCGGCCGCGCGGGCCCGGCGCAGGTCCTTGTGCGGGCCGTCCTGCAGGTTCTGGTCGGCGGTGTAGGCGTGGATCGTGGTCATCAGACCCTTCTCGATGCCGACCAGGTCGTCGAGCACCTTCGCCATCGGGGCCAGGCAGTTCGTGGTGCAGGACGCGTTGGAGATGACGCTCTGCGAGCCGTCGTAGGCGTCGTCGTTCACGCCCTTGACGATGGTGATGTCCTCGCCCGAGGCCGGCGCGGAGATGACGACCTTCGCCGCGCCCGCGTCGAGGTGCTTCGCGGCGGCCTCCCGCTTGGTGAACAGGCCCGTGGACTCCACGACGACGTCGACGCCGAGGTCCTTCCAGGGCAGCTCCGCGGGGTCGCGCACGGCCAGGCCCTTGAAACCCTTGCCGTCGACGACGATCTCGTCGTCGGTGGAGGACACGTCGTAGGGCAGCCGGCCGAGGATCGAGTCGTACTTGAGCAGGTGCGCCAGCGTCGCGTTGTCGGTGATGTCGTTCACCGCGACGATCTCGATGTCGTTGCCGCCGGCGCGCCGCTGCGCATCGGCCGCCCGCCAGAAGTTGCGGCCGATCCGGCCGAACCCGTTCACACCCACCCGCACCGTCACGGTTGCTCCTCGGTCTCTGCCTGGTTTGCCTGGCACCCTAGCGGCCGGCGGCGCCGCCGGTGCGGTGAGCGTGGGCAGGGCCACCGAGGGCCCGGGGTCACGACCAGAGCCGGTCGATCGGCACGGCGTACAGCCGATCACCGAGCGGCACCGTCAGCGGCCCCGGGTAGAGCACCAGGCCGGCAACGAAGCGGTCACCCAACCGGTCGCGTAACGATCTCAGCCCGCGGATGTCCTCGCGCCGGACCCGCTCGCCGGACTTGACCTCGATGCCGACGACGCCCTCGCCGTACGTCTCGAGGACGAGATCGACCTCGTGGCCGTCCTTGGTGCGGTAATGACCGATCAGGAGCGGCTCCGGCAACCACCCGACCTGCTTGATCAGCTCGTTCACGGCGAAGGTCTCCAGGAGATGCCCGAACTGCTGGAGCGCCGTCGGGTCCCGACGCTCGATCCGGCGCTCGCGGACGCCGAGCAGCCAGCCGCCGAGCCCGGTGTCGACCACATGCACCTTCGGCATCGAGTTGACCCGCGCGCCGAGGGTCGTTCCCCAGGCGGGCAGGCGATGAACCATGAACACGGCTTCGAGTAGCCGCGTGTAGTCCTCGCCGACGGAGCGCTCGAGGCCGGCGGCCTCCGCTGCCCGGGCCATGTTCAACAGCTGCCCGGTCTGTGCGACGAGCTGTCGTAGCAATGCCGGCATGGCGGTTCGTTGGCGGATGCGCCGGATGTCCAGGACGTCGCGCTCCACGACAAGGTCGAGGTATCCCGCGTACCAGCGCCGACGCGCGGCGTTGTCGGCCTCGCGGATCGGGATGGGCAAGCCGCCGCGCAGCACGCGTCGGACGTAGTCCATCCGGCTCGTGGTCGACGGCGCACGATCGATGACCTGACCGGGATCGTCGAGGAGACACTGGACGAAGGTCTCCCTGAGACCGTCGAGCTCGCCCTGGGAGAACGGCCAGACCGTGAGCACCTCGACGCGTCCCGTCAATGACTGCGCCGCGCGTGGGAGGGTCATGTAACTCGTCGATCCCGCGAGCACGTACCGACCCGGTGCCAGTGCGAGGTTCAGCTCGGCCTTGATCGCGTCGAGGAGTTCTGGCACGTGCTGGAAGGCTTTGAGCTGCGGAATGCCGCATCAGTCGCGAATCTTGTCCCGTAACGGTCGACGCCATCGTGCCACAACGGTCGCTGCATTGTTGCCGCAACGGTCGTTGAGGCCTGCTCCAGCAGTACCGCGGCGCCGGTCTCCGTGCCGAGCGCCGAGGTGATCTCGTCGTACACCAGCAGTCGGGGGCGCCGCGAGCGCTCGAGCGATGCCGACCCGCTGGCGCTCACCGCCGGACAGCGCCCCCGGTCGCCGGTCCGCGACCTCGTGAGGAAGCCGGACCCCGGTGCAGCAGCGCCCGCGATCTGTGCGTCAGCCCGGGCGGCCGACAGACAGACCGCGCAGCTACACCATCGGACGGCGCAGCGCCGGGTGGACGGGTTCGCGGGGTTGAGCACGCCCACCAGGTCCTGCAGGACAGTGCGACCGCCCGCCGCTGCGCCGCCGGGCCGACGTCGCCAGCGGCACGCCGACGACGAGGTGCGGTCAGGCCCGTTCCAGCAGCTCCGCGGTGACGGCCGAGTCGGTGTCCGGGATACCGAGGTCCGCGGCGCGCTTGTCGGCCATCTGGAGCAGTCGCCGGATCCGCCCGGCGACGGCGTCCTTGGTCATCGGTGGGTCGGCGAGCTGGCCCAGCTCCTCCAGCGAAGCCTGGGTGTGCTCGGCGCGCAACCGGCCGGCGGCGAGCAGGTGGTTCGGGACCTCGTCGCCGAGGATCTCCAACGCTCGCGCCACCCGGGCCGCGGCCGCGACCGCGGCCCGCGCCGAGCGGCGCAGGTTGGCGTCGTCGAAGTTCGCCAGCCGGGTGGCGGTGGCCCGCACCTCCCGGCGCATCCGCCGCTCCTCCCAGGCCAGCATGCTCTCGTGCCCGCCCATGCGGGTGAGCAGCGCGCTGATCGCGTCCCCGTCGCGCACCACCACCCGGTCGGCACCGCGCACCTCGCGGGCCTTGGCCGCGATCCCGAGCCGGCGCGCGGCCCCGACCAGCGCCAGCGCCGCCTCCGGACCCGGGCAGGTGACCTCCAGCGCGGAACTGCGGCCGGGCTCGGTGAGCGAGCCGTGCGCGAGGAACGCCCCGCGCCACGCCGCCTCGACGTCGCACACCCCGCCGGACACGACGGGCGGCGGCAGGCCCCGCACCGGGCGGCCGCGCACGTCGAGCAGGCCGGTCTGGCGCGCGAGGCCCTCGCCGTCACGCACCACCCGCATCACGTAGCGGGCACCGCGCCGCAGGCCGCCCGGGGAGATGACGTGCGCCTCGCAGGTGTGGCCGTAGAGCTCGTGGATGTCGCGGCGCAACCGCCGCGCCGCCGCGCCCGTGTCGATCTCGGCCTCGACCACCACCCGCCCGCCAACGATGTGCAGCCCGCCCGCGAACCGCAGCAGCGCCGCCACCTCCGCACGCCGGCAGCAGGGCTTGGTGACGGCGAGTCGGCTCAGCTCGTCCTTGACGGCCGCGGTCATCGCCACGTCACCTTCTCCTCTCGGCGGCGTCCCCGGCCGGAGCGGGGACGGGTGGACGTTGCGGGGCGAGCACCGGCACGAGCGCGTCGGCCAGCGCCACCGGGTCGTGCCGGGGCGCCGCCCGGTCGCTCGCGGCGACCGGAGCGAGGTGCACGCCACCACCCACCGACAGCATGCCCCGCGCGGCGCGGCGCAACCGCTCCGGCACCGCGACCGCGGCGACGTCGGCCAGGACGGCGTCGACCCGCAGCTCCGGAGCGTGCTGGGAGAGTACGGCCAGGTGCTGCTCGGGGGAGAACCCGGCCGTCTCCCCCGGCTCCGGGGCCAGGTTGAGCACGACGACGCGCCGCCCGCGGCTGCCGACGACCGCCGCACGCAGCTCCGGGACGAGCAGGTGCGGCAGCACGCTGGTGAACCACGAGCCCGGGCCGAGCAGCAGCAGGTCGGCGCTTGCGACCGCGGCGAGCGCGTCCGGGCAGGCCAGCGGCGCGTCCGGGAGCAACCGCACCCGCTGCACCCGCCCGGGCGTCGACGCCACCGCGACCTGCCCGCGGATGCGGTGCAGCTCGGCGGGATCGGCGGGGTCGAGCCCTGCCACGTCGGCCTCGATGTCGAGCGGTTCGCGACTCATCGGCAGCACCCGCCCGCGCACCCCGAGCAGTGCACCGACCTCGTCCAGCGCCGCCACCGGGTCGCCGAGGGTCTCCATGAGCCCGGCGAGCAGCAGGTTGCCCACCGCATGCCCGGCCAGCGCCCCGGTGCCGCCGAAACGGTGCTGCACCAGCGTGCTCCACCGGGCGCCGGTCGCGTCGTCGGCCGCCAGGGCGGCCATCGCCATCCGCAGGTCCCCCGGGGGGAGCAGGCCCAGCTCGCGGCGCAGCCGCCCCGACGAGCCGCCGTCGTCGGCGACCGTGACGACCGCGGTGATCCGCTCGTCCACGACCCCGCGGGCGGCGAGCACGCGCAGCGCGCAGAGCGTCGCGTGCAGGCCATGGCCGCCGCCGAGCGCGACGGCCCGCAGCGTCATTCGCGCCCCAGGTCGCGGTGTCATTCGCGCCCCAGGTCGCGGTGCGCGACGCCCACCGAGATCTGCTCCGCGCCCGCGGACGCCCGCAGCCGCCGGGCGATCTCCTCACTGATCGCCACGCTGCGGTGCTTGCCACCGGTACAGCCCACCGACACCGTCAGGTACCGCTTGCCCTCCCGCCGGTAGCCGGCCCCGATCAGGCGCAGCAGCTCCAGGTACCGGGCGATGAACTCCTCGGCGCCCTCCTGGCTCAGCACGTAGTCGCGCACCGGCTCGTCGCGCCCGGTGAACTCCTTCAGCTCGGGGATCCAGAACGGGTTGGGCAGGAACCGGACGTCGACGACGAGGTCGGAGTCCATCGGCAGCCCGTACTTGTAGCCGAACGACAGCAGCGTCACCCGCGTGACCTGCTCCGCGTCGGTGCCGAACGCGCGCTCCAGCGTGGCGCGCAGCACCGGGACCGTGACGGTGGAGGTGTCGACCACGAGATCGGCCAGCTCGCGCAGCGGGCGCAGGAGCTCGCGCTCGGCGGTGATGCCGTCGACGAGCCGGCCGTCCCCCTGCAGGGGATGGCTGCGGCGAACCTGCTCGAACCGGCGCACGAGCACCGCGTCGGCGGCCTCCAGGAACAGCAGCTTGGGCTTGTAGCCGCGGGCGTCGAGATCCTTGATCACCGCGCCGAGATCGGCGGTGAACGCCCTGCTGCGAACGTCCATCACCACCGCGATCCGGGTGATCTCGCCACGGGCCCGCGCGCCGAGATCGACCATCGTGGCGATCAGCTCGGGCGGCAGGTTGTCGACGACGAACCAGCCCAGGTCCTCCAGCACATTCGCCGCGGTGCTGCGCCCCGCCCCGGACAGGCCGCTGACCAGCGCCACCTCGATCCCGGGGGACCCGTCGGTCACCCCGACGGCCGGCGCGGCCGTGTGGTCGCTCACGATGGCGTCTCCTGTGTGTTGAGGGCGGCGTGCACCGCCGCGGCGGTACGCGGGCCGAAACCCGGCAGGGCGGCGATCTCGTCGACCTCGGCCGCGCGCAGCTTGCGCACCGAGCCGAAGTGCTTGAGCAGCGCGGTGCGCCGCGCCGGGCCGAGCCCCGGGACGGCGTCGAGCACCGAGCTGGTCATGGCCGCGGAGCGGCGCTGACGGTGGAAGGTGATCGCGAACCGGTGTGCCTCGTCGCGCACCCGCTGCAGCAGGTACAGCCCCTCGCTGGTGCGCGAGAAGATCACCGGATCGGGGTCGGCCGGCAGCCACACCTCCTCCAGCCGCTTCGCCAGCCCGCACACCGCGACATCGGTGACGCCGAGGTCGGCCAGCACGTCGGCGGCGGCCTCCACCTGGGGCTGACCCCCGTCGACGACGAGCAGGTTCGGCGGATATGCGAACCTGCGTGGCCGTCCGGTCGTCGGGTCGATGCCCGGGCGGGAGTCGCCCGAGGGCGCACCGGTCTGCGTCGCGGGCTGTGCCGCGGTCTCGGGCAGGAACCGGCGGAACCGGCGCCGGACCACCTCGGCAACGGCCGCCACGTCACCCCCGGTCGCGCCGCCGCGGATCTCGAAGCGCCGGTACTCGGCCTTGCGGGCGAGCCCGTCCTCGAACACCACCAGCGAGGCCACGACATCGGTGCCCTGCACGTGACTGACGTCGACGCACTCGATCCGCAGCGGTGCGGAGTCCAGCCCGAGCGCGTCCTGGATCTCCTGGAGTGCGGCGCCGCGCGCGGTCAGGTCCCCGGCGCGGCGCAGCTTGTGCTGGGTGAACGCCTCGGCCGCGTTGCGGGCCACGGTGTCGGCCAGGGCCCGCTTGTCGCCGCGCTGCGGAACCCGGACCTGTACCCGGGAGCCGCGCAGCGTCGAGAGCCAGTCGGCGAGCGCGGTGACGTCCCCCGGCAGCTCCGGCACCAGGATCTCCCGCGGGACGGGCTGGGCCGCGTCGTCGGCCGACTCCGCGAGCGCGGCCTGCTCGCCGTAGAACTGGACGAGGAAGCGCTCGACCAGCGCCGCGGTGTCGGTCGGCTCCACCTTGTCGATCACCCATCCGCGCTGACCGCGCACCCGCCCGCCGCGGACGTGGAAGACCTGCACCGCGGCCTCCAGCTCGTCCTGCGCGAAGGCGACGACGTCGGCGTCGGTGCCGTCGCCGAGCACGACCGCCTGGCGCTCCATCGCCCGGCGCAGCGCCCCGACGTCGTCGCGCAGCCGGGCGGCCTTCTCGAACTCCAGCTCGTGGGACGCCTGCGCCATCCGGCGCTCGAGCTGGCGGACCAGGTGGTCGGTGCGGCCGGCGAGGAAGTCGCAGAAGTCCTCGACGATGTCGCGGTGCTCCTGCGCGTCGACCCGGCCCACGCACGGCGCCGAGCACTTGTCGATGTAGCCGAGCAGGCACGGGCGGCCGATCTGGCCGTGCCTGCGGAACACCCCGGCACTGCAGGTGCGGGCCGGGAACACCCGCAGCAGCAGGTCGAGGGTCTCCCGGATCGCCCACGCATGGGCGTACGGGCCGAAGTAGCGCACGCCCTTGCGTCGCGGCCCCCGGTAGACGTGCAGCCGGGGGTACTCCTCGTGCACCGTCACCGCGAGCACCGGGTAGGTCTTGTCGTCGCGGTAGCGGACGTTGAACCGGGGGTCGAACTCCTTGATCCAGTTGTACTCGAGCTGGAGCGCCTCGACCTCGGTGCCCACCACCGTCCACTGCACGCCCGTGGCCGAGGTGACCATCTGGCGGGTACGCGGGTGCAGGTTGGACAGGTCGGCGAAATAGGAGTTCAGGCGCTGGCGCAGGCTCTTCGCCTTGCCGACGTAGATCACCCGGCCGTGCGTGTCGGCGAACCGGTACACCCCGGGCGCCTCCGGGATCGACCCGGGGGCGGGGCGGTACGTGGCGGGATCGGCCATGGCCCCTTCAGCCTAGGACGGCCGTCGAACACCCGCTCCGGCCCGGGCGCCCGTGCGGGTGGGGCGGACTCAGCCGCAGGTGAGGCGGGTGAGCGCCGCGGGCAGATCGCGGCCGCGGTCGTATCCCCGGGCGGTGACAAGCGCGACGGCCTCCCGGGCGAGGTCCAGCTCCGACCTGTCGGCGACCCCGCGCAGTGCGCGGAGATCGGCGGCGTCGAGCGGCCTGCATTCGTCGTCACGCGACAACAGCTTCAACGCGATGAGGTGACCCGTGCGTGCGACCGGAACCGTGAGCCCCGGGACGACTTCGATAGCGGTCGCGGCCTCGACGATCTCCGGTTCGATTCCGGACGAGGCGAACAACAGGTCGGCGAGCGACCCTGCCTCCGCGGTCTCGGGCAGCAGCAGTCGCACCGTCGCCAAGTCCTGTGCGAGCTTGCGCAGGATGACCTCGACCGGGATCACCCGAAACGCCGGGTCTGCGTACCTTCGGCGTCGCCGTGCGGGGCGTCCGGTCGGGCCCGCAACCAGGCCAGCATGCGGTTGTCGATCTCGGCCTCCGAGGCACCTGGCTGTTCCCGACGGAACCGGTGGCGTTGCATCCGCATGCCGAAGTCGTGCAGATCGAACGCCGCGACGAGCCGGGCGGCCACATCGGAGTTCATGACCCGATCCTCAACCGGCGGCGCAGGTCGGGCCCGCAACGAGCAGCAGGTCACGACCGGCGCGACACGGCGCCCGAACGGCGAAGCCGGTGGGTTTCGGCCGTGATTGGCCCTACGCTCCCCGGGGCGCGGCGGGCAGCGGGTCGGGCGCGGCGGGGGGTGACGGCATGGTCGGGACCGCGGCCGGCGCCGTCCGCCCGCGGGCGGGTCGCGGGTTCGCGTATCTACTGGTCGGGGCACCACTGGGCGTGGTCGCGTTCGCCGTCGCGGTGACCGGGTTCCTCCTCGGGGCCATGACCGCGGTGGTCGGGACCGGGCCGGTCCTGCTGGCGGCCACGTTGCGGGCGGGCCGCGCGCTGGCCGCGGTCGAGCGGCGGGCCACCGAAGCGGCGACGGGCCGGACGCTGCCCCCGCATTTCTACCGTCCCGGCTCCGGCGTGCTGCGTCCGCTGGCCGACCCGCAGCAGTGGCGCGATCTCCTGCACGCCGTGCTGGGCTTCCCGGTGCGGGTCGCCGCGGGGATCCTCGCCCCGGCCTGGGCGCTCGCCGGGATCGCGGGCCTGCTCTGCCCGGCATGGGTCAAGGCACTCCCCGGTGCCGTCCGGCTGCCGGCACCGGTCGCGGGTCTCGACTCGCCCGCCGATCTCACGGTCGTGACGGCCGCGGGCATCGGGCTGCTGGCGACGCTGCCCCTGCTGGTCCGGGGCCTGGTGGCCGTGCGCGCAGCGTTGGCCCGGGCCGTGCTCACCAACCCCGTCGCGGCTCTGCGGGCGCGGCCCGACGCTGGTCCGGCGGCCGCACGGGCCACGCCGGCACCGGCGCTGCGCCCGGTCGAGAACGCCCCACCCGGCTACCCGCAACACCGGCTCCTCCGGCTGGACCGCGACCTCGCGGCGGCGCTGCACAGCCTCCACGAGCACGCCGTCCCGATCCCGCGGCCCGCCGCGGCGGCGTCGGCCGGAATCGACCCGGCACCGGTTCTGTCGGACCGGGGTGATACAACGATCTCCTGATACGAACACGTGTTCGATCCTGGGGGCTGTGATGGGTGCCGACAAGCTCGACACGATCCGCAAGCTGCTGGCGAAGGCCGACGGCGCCGGCACGCCGGCCGAGGCCGAGACGTACACCGCGAAAGCCGTCGAGCTGATGGCACGCCACGGGATCGACTCGGCGCTGCTCGGGGCCGCTCGGCCGGGGCACGACGAGATCGGTGCCCAGCGGATCGGGATGGACGATCCCTACAGCGCGGGGAAGGCACGGCTGCTGGCGTGGACGGCGGGGGCGTTGCGCTGCCGGGCGGTGCTGCACACGGCCTACGGGGGCCGGGTCGAGGCGGTCACGGTGTTCGGGTTCGCCGCGGATCGCGAGCGCGTCGAGCTGCTCTACACCTCGCTGCTGCTGCAGGCCGGCGGGCAGCTCGTGGCGCTGCGGCCGCCGGGGGTGGGCGAGTCGGTGGCGGCCTACCGGCGGTCGTGGCTCTACGGATTCGCCGACGAGGTGCGCCGCCGGCTGGTCGAGGCCGAGTCCCGGGCGCAGCGCGAGCACGCGGGCCCCGGGCCGGGCGTGCCCGGCCTGGCACTGGTTCTGGCCGACCGGTCCGACCGCGTGGAGCAGGCCTACGCCGCGGCGTTCCCGGGCCTCACCAGGGCCCGGCCGGCGTCGTACTCCGGCTCGGGCTTCGGCCATGGCGCGGCGGCCGGGCGGCGGGCCGATCTCGGGCGCGCCGCGGTCGCCCGGGACCGCCGCCGGGCGGTGGGGGCGTGAGGGCGCGGGACGCTGCCGGACGGCCGCGCCCGGGACCGCTGCCGCGGTCAGGCCGGCAGGGCCAGCAGCCCGGCCACCACCTGGTCCACCCGCTCGGCGGCCACGTGCGGGGGGTCCACGACGTCGGGCACCCGTCCTTCGAGCCTGGTCGCGAGCCCGCCCACCAGCCCGGCCCGCACCGCTCCGTGCACGTCCCAGGAGTGGGCCGCCACCAGGGCGACCCGCCCGCGCGGGGTGTCCACCTGCTCGCACACCCAGTCGTACACGCGCGGGGGTGGCTTGAACGAGCCGATCGCCTCCGCGGAGAACACGTTGCGCAGGTAGCTGCGCAGCCCCGCGCGGTCGAGGGCGCCACACGCCACCGCGGCACTGCCGTGGGTGAACGCGTAGGCCGGAATGCGCGCGCGGGCAAGAGCCGCGAGGGCGGGTTCCACGTCGCGGTGCGGCGGCAGCTCAGCGAAGCCGGCGAGCACGTGGTCGAGCGCGGACTCGGACAGGCGATGGTCGGTGGTGGTGCGCAACGCGGCGCGGGCCACCTCGCCGAACGGGCGCGCGGTACCGGCCAGCGTGAGCGCCATGCCGTCGCGCAAGGTGCGGGTGAAGAACAGCTCCCACTCCCCCGCGGGGCGACCGACATCCACGAAGCGCGCGCCGAGCGCGTCCACCTGCAGGATCGTCTCGAAGACGTCGAAGAGCACGACAGCCGGTCGCCGGTCGGGCGCGCGGTCCCGCGACGACACCTCGGCCGGAGCGGCGGCCGCGCGGGCACGCAGGGCGGGTCGGGGCAGGCGGTTCACGTGGCCTCGGCAGGTGACGCGGTGCGCGCCGCCGGGGAACGGGCCGCGGGCGGCGTAGCGCTGGCGCTCAGCGCGGTACCGAGCATCACCCACGTCACGTTGTGGAACCGATCGGCTGCGGTGTGTAGCGCCGAACGGCGCGCAGGACGCGCCGAATGCGCAGCGCCCGCACGGGCGCCAGGGCATAGCCGGGGAAGCTGGCAAGCCACGCGGCGCTGCCGAGGCTCACCGCGTCGGCGCCGGCCCAGAAGTACTCGCGGCAGTCGTCCATCGTGCGCACGCCACCGGTGCCGATGATCGGCAGCGTCACCCCGGCCTCGCGGAGCTCGGACACCACCCGCAGCCCGATCGGCTTGATCGCCCGACCGGACAGTCCGCCGTAGCGGTTGGCGAGCCACGGCCGCCCGGTGCGCGGGTCGAGCCGCAGGGCTTTCACGGTGTTGATCGCGGTGAGCCCGGCGACGCCCGCACGGCCGGCCTGCTGCGCGTTGCGCACGTAGTCGTTGTCCGGCGAGAGCTTGAGGATCACCGGGTGGTTGCTGCGCGGCACGGCCTGGTCGAGCACGTCCTGCAGGATCGCCGAGAAGTCGAAGTTGACGTTGTGGCAGCTCACGTTGAGCTCGACGGCCGCGATGTCGCCTGCCGGCACCGCGGCATTGACCCGGTCGACCAGCGTCACGAACTCCGCGGCCGAGAACCCGCCGAGGGAGATGATCGTGCGCTGCTCGCGGGTGCGCGGGTAGTAGTCGCGCAGGTAGGCGTCGATCCCGACGTTGCACCAGCCGAACGCGTTGATCCAGCCGGAGTCCGTGCCGCGCAGCACCCGGCCGTAGCGCCGCAGCAGCCCGGGCACCTCGCCCAACGCCCAGTCGGTGCGGGTGGTGAAGTGCCCCTCACGCGGCTCCACGGTGAGCGTGCGGGTGGTCACCGCACCGAACCCCGCCAGCGGCACCAGCATCGCCACCGGGCTCATCCCGTAGCCCAGCCGGGAGTCGGAGATCCCGTAGCCGAGCAGGCTGGAGGAGGTGACGAGCCGGTTGCGCAGCACGATGTCCCCCAGCCGGACCTCGTCGCGGCCCGGTGCGCCAGCAGCCGCCCGCGTTGCCCTGGTCCCACGCGTACCGCTTGTCGACAGCGCACTCCTGGCCCATAGCGCACTCCTGGCCCACAGCACGATCCGATGCTACGTGCGGCTGCCGCCGGCCCGGGCCGCAGCGTGCAGCGCGCGCACCCGCGTGATCCCGTCCACCGCCCGCTGCCCGTCCACCGCCTGGATCGCGAGCACCGCGAGGTACTCGTCGTCGGGAAGGTCGAGCCGCGCCCACGACGCGCCGTCCGGGAAGGCCACCCGCGCCACCTGATCCCACGGGACGTAGCGGGTGGCGAGGATGTTGCGCACCTCGATGCCCGCGGCGTCCGCGCGTACCCGCGGGCGGGCGAGCAGCAGCACGCCGCCGGCGATGAGCAGGCCGAGCACGACCATCGCGACCTGGTCGGCCAGCCGGAAGTACACCCCGGTCGGCCGCACCCGCAAGATCACCGCGATCACGACGAACAGCGCCGCGACCACCACCGCGCCCACCCAGGAGCAGATCAGCACCTTCCACGGCCGCACCACGACGACGTCGCCCGCGGTGTTCTTCCTCGCCTCGTTCACGTTCACGACCGTCCTCGCAGCGCGCGCAGCACCAGCGCGGTGCGCAGGGCTGCGGCGCACGCCTCCGCTCCCTTGTCCTCGGCCGCGCCGGGGCCCCCGGAGCGGTCGACGGCCTGGTCATGGGTGTCGCACGTGAGCACCCCGTTGCCCACGGGGGTACCCGAGTCCAGCGAGACGCGGGTGAGCCCGGCCGTCACGGCGTCACAGACGTACTCGAAGTGCGGGGTGCCGCCGCGCACCACCACGCCCAGGGCCACCACCGCGTCGTGCGTGCGGGCGAGCTCCTGGCAGACGATGGGAAGCTCGACGGTGCCCGGCACGCGCACGACCGTCGGCTCGGCCCCGGCCTTCACCACGGTCTCGACGGCCCGCTCCAGCAGCAGGTCCACCACCTCCGCGTGCCATGTCGCCGCGGCCACCGCCACCCGAAGACCGGTGGCGTCCAGCTCGCCGGTGTCCGGTCGGCCCTCTCCACTCACGGCGAACCTTCCTCCAGCACCGACCCGGGCCGGCCCGCGCCCAGATCCGGCAGGTCGTGGCCCATCCGGTCGCGCTTGGTGCGCAGGTAGCGCAGGTTCTCCGGGTGGGCGCTCACCGGCAGCGGTACCCGGCCGGAGACCCGCAGCCCGTAGCCCTCCAGGCCGGCCCGCTTGTCGGGGTTGTTGGTCAGCAGGCGCATGGACCGGATGCCGAGGTCGACGAGGATCTGCGCGCCGGTGCCGTAGTCGCGGGCGTCGGCGGGCAGGCCGAGGGCGAGGTTGGCGTCCACCGTGTCCGCGCCTGCCTCCTGGAGCTGGTAGGCCTGGAGCTTGTGCATCAGCCCGATGCCGCGGCCCTCGTGCCCGCGCATGTAGAGCACCACGCCGCGGCCCTCGGCGGCGACGGCGGCCAGGGCGGCGTCGAGCTGCTGGCCGCAGTCGCAGCGCAGCGAGCCGAGGACGTCGCCGGTGAGGCACTCGGAGTGCACCCGGACGAGCACGTCCTCGCCGCCGCCGAACACGGGACCGGTGGCGTCAGCGGTGTCACTGCGCACCATGGCGATGTGCTCGATGCCGTCGAGCAGCGAGTCGAAGCCGTAGGCGAGGAACTCGCCGTGCCGTGTGGGGATGCGCGCCGAGGCCACCCGCGCGACGTGCTTCTCGAACCGCCGCCGGTACGCGATGAGATCGGCGATGGTGATCATCGTGAGGTCGTGGTCGGCGGCGAACACACCCAGCTCGTCGCCGCGGGCCATGTCGCCCTCGTCCTTCTGGGACACGATCTCGCACAGCGCCCCGGCGGGGGCGAGCCCGGCGAGCCGGGCGAGGGCGACGGCCGCCTCGGTGTGCCCCGGGCGGCGCAGCACGCCGCCCTCGCGGGCCCGCAGCGGCAGCACGTGCCCGGGGCGGACGAGATCGCCGGGCCCGGCGGTGGGGTCGGCCAGCAACCTGATCGTGTGCGCCCGGTCGGACGCCGAGATCCCGGTGGTGATCCCGGCCTTCGCGTCGACGGTGACGGTGAACGCGGTCTTGAAGCTGTCGGAGTTCGTGTGGTGCATCGGCGGGAGGTCGAGCCGGTCGCACTCGCCCTCGGTGAGCGCCACGCAGATGTAGCCCGACGTGTAGCGCACCATGAACGACACGAGCTCCGGTGTCGCCATCTGCGCGGCGAAGATGAGGTCGCCCTCGTTCTCGCGGTCCTCGTCGTCGACGACGACGACCGCCTTGCCCGCCGCAAGGTCGGCGACCGCCCGCTCGATCGCCTCGAAGCCCCGCGCCGGGCTCACCGCTGCACTCACCGCTGCACCGTTCCGTCGTCTCTGCTGCTCAGATAAGGGTTGCCCAGGTAGGGGATCGCGAGGCGCTCGACGTACTTGGCGACGACGTCCACCTCGAGGTTGACCGTATCCCCCGGAGCCCGCGCGCCGAGAGTGGTGTGCGCCAGCGTCGTGGGGATGAGCGCGACCCCGAACCCGGCGCCGGAGTCGTCGTCGTGCAGCGCCGACACCGTGAGCGACACGCCGTCGACGGCGATCGAGCCCTTCTCCACCACGTACCTGGCCAGCCCGGGCGGCAGGGTGAATCGGAGCTCGTCGCTGCGCTCGCCGGGGGTGCGGGCCACGAGCGTGCCGACACCGTCGACGTGGCCCTGCACGATGTGCCCGTCGAGCCGCCCACCCGCCGGGACGGCTCGTTCCAGGTTCACCCGGGCGCCCACGGCGACGTTGGACAGGCTGGTGCGCGCCAGCGTCTCGGGCACCAGCTCGACGGTGAACGTGGCGCCGGTGGCGCCGTCCGGGTCGGTGACGGTGAGGCACACCCCGTTGACGGCGATCGAGTCGCCGTGCCGGGCGTCGGTGGTGACCCGCGGGCCGCGCACCGTGAGGACGACGACCTCGGCGGTGCGCCGCACGTCGACGATCTCGCCGATCTCCTCGACGATGCCGGTGAACATCAGGCCCCCCAGCGGTGCGGCGAGGCGCGCACGACCTGTTCGCGCAGAGCGCGGACGGCGCGGGCCGGGTCGGCGGCGCCGTAGACCGCGGAGCCGGCCACGAAGCAGTCGACACCGGCCTGCGCGGCGGCCTCGATGGTGTCGGTGTTGATGCCGCCGTCGATCTCGACGAGCACGGTGAGGTGCCCGGTGTCGACCAGGCGGCGCGCGGTGCGCACCTTGTCGAGCACGTCGGCGATGAACTCCTGGCCGCCGAATCCCGGCTCGACGCTCATGATCAGCAGCGTGTCGTAGTGCTTCAGCGTCTCGACGTGCGGCTCGAGGGGCGTACCCGGCTTGATCGACAGCCCGGCCCGGGCGCCGGCCGCCCGCAGGTCCTTCGCCAGCATGACCGGATCCACCGCGGCCTCCACGTGCACCGTGACGTTGTACGCGCCCGCCTCGGCGTACCCGACGGCCCAGCGGTCCGGATTCTCGATCATGAGGTGGCAGTCCAGCGGAACCGACGTGGCCTTGAGCAGCGACTGCACGACCGGCAGGCCGAGGGTGAGGTTCGGAACGAAGTGCGCGTCCATGACGTCGATGTGCAGCCAGTCTGCGCCGACGCCGGGCGCGCCGGTGACCGCGTCGGCCTCCGCGCCGAGGCGCGCGAAGTCGGCCGAGAGCATGCTCGGGGCGATCATCGGGGGCACGACGCCGAGGTTACGCCGCCCGGGCAGCGCGACCCCGCGGCCGCCCCACCCGGTCGACCACCCCGCGCGGGGGGTGGGCGGCGCGGTCGTCAGCCTGCGGCATGAGGTCCTGCTCGCCGGTGGGGCTCGGCGTGGCCCGATCATCGGTCCGCTCACCTTGGGAGCGTCCCGGTTGGCATCCCCTTCGCGGGCAGTCCATCGGGCGGGTCTTGCGGGAGTCGTCGAGCTGCAACGATGTTCGTCGCGGTGAGAATGTGCCGGTGGGGGTTCGACTCGCGGGACGCTTGTGTCGCTGGTTGACCGACGTGATCACGACCGGTACGAGCCGATGGGGCACAGCGCTTCCGCTGATCGCGACTCGCACCGGTCCTCGAGATTTGCCCGGTAGCGGCGGAACGACTCCATCTGCGGAAGCGGCCCGGGTAGCTGTGATGCGGACGCGAGCTCGATGAACTCCTGTGGGTCGTCGAGCTGGTAGCTGATGAATGCCAGGTCTCCGGGATCCGTGGCGTGGAGGTCGGCGAAAACCGCGCGCAGCAGTTGCAGGTGCCGCTCGAGCTCATCCGCCTTGACTCGGTAGCACATCAGCAGATGCTCCATGGCCAGCACTCCTTTCGGGTCGGCGCTGTCCCCAAGTGATCAGAGTCAGGGTGGTGGTGGCCAGCAGGAGTGCAGCGGTGACGACGATGGCCATGGCCTGGGCGTCGTTGCCGAGGACGCCGACCAGCGGCGCCGCCAGCGCGGCGGTGCCGAACTGGGCCGCGCCGAGCAGGGCGGCGGCGGTGCCCGCGGTGTCGCCGTGATCGGCGAGGGCGAGGACCGGTGCGTTGGGCAGCATCAGTCCGAGCGCGAACAGCACCGCCGACAGCGGAAGGAGCACACCGAGAAGACCGCCGGTCGCGGTGGGCGCGGTGATGCACAGCGCGGCGCAGGCGGGGGGCGGC
>JBQTJE010000169.1:0-49277 GCA_052387455.1 Pseudonocardia sp. | reverse complement strand
GTGGAAGGTGGCGTGGTCGCCCACGACGTTCACGACCGGCGTGCCGGCGCGCCGCGCGTTGTGCAGGTTGGCCAGCCCGTTGCCCAGGCCGGGGCCGAGGTGCAGCAGCGTCGCGGCCGGGCGGCCGGCCATCCGCCCGTAGCCGTCGGCGGCCCCCGTCGCGACCCCCTCGAACAGGGTGAGCACGCCGCGCATCGCGGGTACGTCGTCGAGCGCGGCGACGAAGTGCATCTCCGAGGTTCCGGGGTTGGCGAAGCACGCGGTGACCCCGCCGGCGACGAGCGTGCGGATCAGGGCCTGGGCGCCGTTCATCGGCGCGCCGTCCGTCGGCGCGCGGTCCGCCGTCGCGGGGTCGGATGTCACAGGAGAACTCCCGGGTTGAGGATCCCGGCCGGGTCGAACGCGTGCTTGACGCGCCGCATGAGCTCGACCAGGACCGGGTCGGTCAGCTCGTGGAAGTAGGCCTTCTTCGTGCGGCCGATGCCGTGCTCGCCCGAGATCAGCCCGCCGAGCGCCATCCCGGCGGAGAACAGGTCGTGCAGCAGCGCCGCACGGACGGCGGCGTCGGGCTGGAACACCGACAGGTGCACGTTGCCGTCCCCGGCGTGCCCGCACCCGGCGACGAACGAGCCGTGCTTCTCGGCGATCTCCTTCGACCGGCGCAGGAACTCCGGGATCGACGCGCGCGGCACGACCACGTCGACGATGTCGTGCGCGCCGATCGCCTTCGCGGTCCAGAACGCCTTCTCCCGCGCGTCGACCAGCCGGCGCGCGGCCGGTCCGGGCAGCACGTACGCGTCGACGGCGCCCAGCTCACCCAGGTGGGTGCCCAGCCGCTCGACGTCCTCGTCGAGCCGGCCGGCGACGGCGTTCTCGAGCATCACGAGCAGGTAGGCCGCGCAGCCCTCGCGCACGTCGTCGGGGATGCCCAGCTCGAGGTTCTGCGCGTGGGTCATCGCGGCCATGGTGATCGTGTCGATGTACTCCAGGACGAGCGGCCCGATCCCCGACGCCACGACCTTCGGCACCGCCGCGGCCACCTCGTCGACGGTGCCGAACGGCGCGAGGATGGTGGCCTGGTGCGGGTGGCGCGGGTAGAGCCGCAGCGTGGCCTCGGTGACCAGCGCCAGCGTGCCCTCCGAACCGACGATCAGCTGGGTGAGGTCGTAGCCGGTGCTGGCCTTGGCGAGCTTGCCGCCGGTGCGCACCACCTCACCCGAGGCGAGCACGGCCTCCAGCCCGAGCACCTGGTGGCGGGTGACGCCGTAGCGCACCGCGCGCATGCCGCCCGCGTTGGTGGCGACGTTGCCGCCCAGGCTCGCGCCGTACTCGCCGGGGTAGACGGGATAGCTCAGGCCGTGCGCGGCCGTGGCCTCGTCGAGCTGCGCGAGGGTGACGCCGGGCTGCACGACCGCGACGTGGTTGTCGGTGTCGATCTCGCAGATCGCCGCCATCCGCTCGAAGGACACCACGACACCGCCGGGGGCCGGGATCGACGCGCCCGACAGGCCCGTGCCGGTGCCGCGCGGCGTGACCGGCACGCCGCGGGCCGCGGCGATCCGCAACACGCCCGCGACCTCGGCGGTGCCGCCCGGGCGCACCACCGCGGCCGGTGGCTGCCCGACGACCGACAGGGCCTCGTCGTGGCCGTAGTCGACGACGGCGTCGCCGGACAGCACGTGCGCCGCACCGACGACGCCGGACAGCTCCTCGATGAGCGCCATGGCGGGCAACCTACCGGCCGGTCAACTCCGCGACCGCCCCTGCGCCGCGTGGACGTGGACGCTGGTGGTGGGGGCCGACCGGATCGTCTGCAGCACCACGCAGTAGCGCTCGGTGAGCTTGAGCAGCGTGGCCACCTCGTCGGCGTTCGCGGTGGTGTCGAGCTCGAAGGTCAGCCTGATGTCGCGGAAGCCCACCGGTGCGTCGCGGGCGACGCCGAGGGTGCCGCGGAAGTCCAGGTCGCCCTCCGCCCGCACGGTTCCCCCCGCCTGCACCCCGATCGCGGTGGCGACGGCGCGCAGCGTCACCCCGGCGCAGGCGACCAGCGCCTCCAGCAGCATGTCGCCCGAGCACAGCTGGGTGCCGTCGCCCCCGGTGGCCGGGTGCAGGCCGGCCTCGGCGAGTGCCGAGGCGGTGCGGACCCGGCAGGCTACGCCGGTGGCGTCCAGCTCACCGTCGGCGGTGAGCGTGATCACGGCGCTGTCGGGGTCGTCGCGGTAGCGCGCCTTCAGCGGGGCCTGGATGTCCTTGAGCGAGTCGGCGTTCATGTCGCCATCCTGCATCGGATCAGCCGATCGCACCGGGCCCGTCGGCGCGCGGCATTCCTCCGGTCGGGTGGGGCCGGCCGGGCCATGAGCCGTCGTACCCTGCACGGGTGGCCGACCGTCGGAGCGCCGGCGCCGCGCGCACCGCCGCGGCGCCCGTTGCCGTCGGCAGCTCCGGCGGCACCCCGCCACCCGCCCCGCCACCCGCCTTGCCCCCGGACCCGGCACCGACCCTGCAGCCGACCCCCCCGTCGAGCGTGCCCGTCACCCCCGCGGAGCGGTTGCCCACGCCGGAACTGCCCGCCGTCGCGGTGCGCGAGGACCGATTGTGGACGCTGCCCAACCTGCTCAGCGTGCTGCGGCTGGCCGGGGTTCCGCTGTTCGTCTGGTTGCTGCTGGGACCGCACGAGGATTTCTGGGCGATCGTCGTGCTCGGCGTCGGGGGGGCCACGGACTGGCTCGACGGGAAGCTGGCCCGGATGCTCGGCCAGTACAGCCGGTTCGGAGCGCTGCTCGACGCCGGCACCGACCGCCTCTACGTGCTGGCCGCGCTGCTGGCGTTCGGCGTGCGCGAGATCGTCCCGTGGTGGCTCGTCGCGGTGCTGGTGGGCCGTGATGTCGTGCTGACGCTGTGCCTGCCGCTGCTGCGCTCCCGGGGCTACGGCCCGTTCGTCGTGACCTACCTCGGCAAGGCTGCGACGTTCCTGCTGTTCTGGGCGTTCCCGATCCTGCTGGCCGCGCAGTACGACAACTGGTTCGCCGACCTGTGCCGCCTCGTCGGCCCGGCACTCACCGGCTGGGGGACGGCGCTGTACGTCTACGGCGGCGTGCTGTACCTGATCCAGGTCGGGCTGGCGGTGCGGCACCCGGCGACCGGGCCGCCGCGGGCGGCGTCCTAGGCTCGGGGCATGGTCCCCGACGATCTCCGCTACACCGCCGAGCACGAGTGGGTCCGGCAGCTCGACGGCGGACGCGTGCGGATCGGCATCACCCACCACGCGCAGGAGCAGCTCGGCGACGTGGTGTTCGTCCAGCTCCCCGAGGTCGGCGCCACGCTCGCGGCCGGCGACGTGATGGGTGAGGTGGAGTCGACCAAGTCGGTGTCGGAGCTGTTCGCTCCGGTCGGCGGCGAGGTCACGGCCGTCAACGCCGCCCTGGAGGCCGACCCGGGCCTGGTCAACTCGGGGCCGTACGACGACGGCTGGATGGTCGAGCTCCTCCCCTCCGGCGACGCGGCGCAGCTGCTCGACGCCGCCGGGTACCGGGAGCTGGCCGAGGGCTAGGACAGGGGTAGGTTGACCCCCGCCCGCCCCGGTCCGAGCGCGCGTCAGCGAGCGTTGCGGAGCACGGACGTCCGACACTGCAGGAGGGACCCCCGAGGTGACCATGAACGACGGCCCCGGCGTACCGCCCGAGCGTTCCCCGGAGACGACGTCGGTCTTCCGCGCGGACTTCCTCGCCGACGTCGAGCCGCAGCAGGACCAGCCGGTCTCCGGCCTGGAGTCGCTGCCGGAGGGTGCCGCGCTGCTCGTGGTGAAGCGTGGGCCGAACGCGGGTTCTCGTTTCCTGCTCGATCACGTCACGACCAGCGCCGGGCGCCATCCGGAGAGCGACATCTTCCTCGATGACGTCACGGTGTCCCGGCGGCACGCGGAGTTCCGCCGCGACGCCGGGGAGTTCGTCGTCGTCGACGTCGGCAGCCTCAACGGCACCTACGTCAACCGCGAGCCCGTCGACACCGCGGTGCTCGCCAACGGCGACGAGGTGCAGATCGGAAAGTTCCGGCTGGTCTTCCTCGTGCGCGGGCGCGGGTAGCCACCCGAACCGGCCCGCGCCGCCCGTCCGGAGGCGGGCATCGGCGAGTCGGCCCGTGTAGCGTCGACCGAGTCGGACAGCAGGTCGGACACAGCAAGGAGGAGAGCGCATGAGCGAGATGCGCGTCGTGGGCGTCCGCGTCGAACTTCCCGCGAACCAGCCGATCCTCCTGTTGCGGGAGACCAGTGGCGACCGCTACCTGCCGATCTGGATCGGCTCGGTGGAGGCGACGGCGATCGCGCTGGAACAGCAGGGCGTGAAGCCGGCCCGCCCGCTCACCCACGACCTGCTGAAGGACGTCGTCGGGGCGCTGGGCAGGCGCCTGGAGCAGGTACGGATCACCGACCTGCAGGAGGGCACCTTCTACGCCGAGCTGATCTTCGACGGGGGCGTCAAGGTGTCCGCGCGGCCGAGCGACTCGGTGGCGCTCGCGTTGCGGGCCGGCGTCCCGATCCACGCCGACGAGAGCGTACTCGCCGAGGCCGGGCTCGTCATTCCCGACGAGCAGGAGGACGAGGTCGAGAAGTTCCGCGAGTTCCTCGACTCCATCTCCCCCGAGGACTTCCGCGGCGCCCAGCCCTAGTCAGCGAGCAGAGCGAGCGGTCGCGGAGCGAGGCCGGTCGACACAGGATGTCTCGGCCGCGTTCCGGTGGGGTGACCCCGGCGGCGCGGCGCGTTGACCAGCCCGTCCGGCCCGCCTAACGTCATCGCGCGGGTTGGTCCAGGGCCGGAGCGGCCCCCGGTCGGAGGGAGTGGGATGGGCGAGGTTCCGCCCGGCGCGCCCGAGCAGGGCGAGCTGTTCCCCGATCCCATGGAGGGCGCCGGGCTCGACGGGGTCCCGGACCAGCTCATGGGTTTCCGGGGTCCCACCGCCACCCAGGTCGTGGGCATCACCTACCGCCAGCTCGACTACTGGGCGCGCACCGGGCTCGTCGTCCCGTCCATCCGGGGCGCGGCCGGTTCGGGCAGCCAGCGGCTGTACTCGTTCACCGACCTGCTCGTTCTCAAGATCGTCAAAAGGTTGCTCGACGCCGGGGTGTCGCTGCAGAACATCCGCGTCGCGGTCGAGCACCTGCGCCGGCGCGGCATCCGCGACCTGGCCGGTGTCACGTTGTTCAGCGACGGCACCACCGTCTACGAGTGTTCCTCGCCCGAGGAGGTCGTCGATCTCCTCCAGGGCGGCCAGGGCGTGTTCGGCATCGCCGTCAGCGGCGCCATGCGCGAGATCAGCGGCTCGATCAAGGACTTCCCGGCCGAGCGCGCGGACGGCGGCAGCGTCGACGCCGCCCCGGAGGACGAGCTGTCCCGGCGCCGTTCCCGGCGCGCGATCAGCTGACGAAGCCGCTGCGGGGTAGCATCCGGGGCGTAGTCGCCGATCCCGTGCGGGAGAGTCCCGGTCCGTACCGGGCGCCGAAGGAGCAACTCCTCCCCGGAATCTCTCAGGCAGCCAGGACCGCACGGGCGAGACGCCTCTGGAAAGCGACCGCCGCCAGTCGCGGTGGCGGTCCGCCGACGGGGAAAGCCCGGTCCGCCCGGGTGAATCTCTCAGGCGCCCGGGCTGAGACCTACTGGGACTCAGGAAGCCGGGCAGAGACAGAGGGGGAGGGCAGCTCGACCCTGCCCGCCCAACGTCCGGAGGCACGTCGTGAGCACCCGTCCCACCCTCGCCGAGCTCCAGCGCGGAGTCCCGTTCGCCGACCGCCACGTCGGGCCGGGGAACGCGGACCTCGACCGGATGCTGTCCGCGGTCGGCGTCGATTCGCTCGACGACCTGGCCGATCGAGCCCTGCCGGCCGGAATCCGCGACGTCGCAGCGGTGCCGTCCTCGCTGCCGCCTGCGGCCTCGGAGGTCGAGGTGCTCGCCGAGCTGCGGGCCCTCGCCGCCCGCAACACGCCGACCGTCCCGATGATCGGCCTGGGGTACGCGGGCACCGTCACGCCGGCGGTGATCCGGCGGCACGTGCTGGAGAACCCGGCCTGGTACACCGCCTACACGCCGTACCAGCCGGAGGTGAGCCAGGGCAGGCTGGAGGCGCTGCTGACCTTCCAGACCGCGGTCGCCGACCTCACCGGGCTGCCCGTCGCCGGGGCGTCGCTGCTGGACGAGGCCACCGCCGCCGCCGAGGCCATGACACTGCTGCGACGGGCCGGGAAGGCGACGAGTCCCCGGTTCGTGGTGGACGCCGACACGCTGCCGCAGACGATCGAGGTGCTGCGCACCCGCGCCGAACCGCTGGGCATCGAGCTGGTGGTCGCGGACCTCCACGGCGAGGGTTCCGGCCAGGTCGGAATGGGCGGCCTGCCCGACGGCGAGCTGTTCGGGCTGCTGCTCAGCTACCCGGGCGCGTCCGGGGCCGTGCGCGACCCCTCGGAGCTGATCGAGCAGGCGCACGCGCGGGGTGCGCTGGTGGCCGTCGCGGCCGACCTTCTGGCGCTGACCATGCTCACCCCACCCGGCGAGCTGGGCGCGGACGCGGTGGTCGGCACGACGCAGCGCTTCGGGGTGCCGCTGGGCTTCGGGGGCCCGCACGCGGGTTACCTGTCGGTGCGGCAGGCCTTCGCCCGCCAGCTCCCGGGCCGCCTGGTCGGGATGTCGCGCGACGTCGACGGCAACCCGGCGCTGCGGCTCGCACTGCAGACCCGCGAGCAGCACATCCGCCGCGAGAAGGCGACCAGCAACATCTGCACCGCACAGGTGCTGCTGGCGGTGGTCGCCGCGTGCTACGCCGTCTATCACGGACCGGACGGGCTCGCGCGGATCGCGCAGCGGGCGCACCGGATGGCCGCGGTGCTGGCCGCCGGGCTGCGGGCCGGCGGGATCGAGGTGCTGCACGGCGCGTTCTTCGACACGGTCGTGGCGCGTGTCCCGGGCCGTGCCGCGATGATCGCGGACGCCGCCCACGAGGCCGGGATCGCGCTGCGCCGGATCGACGCCGACACCCTCGGCATCGCCTGCTCGGAGCTGACCACCGTCGCGCACGTGCAGGCCGTGTGGGCCGCGTTCGGGCTGGCCCCGGAGGTCGCCACGCTCGACGCGGACACCGCCGACGCGCTGCCGGACGCGCTGCGCCGCACGTCGGAGTACCTGACGCACCCGGTGTTCCACGCCCACCGCTCGGAGACCTCGCTCATGCGCTGGCTGCGCCGCCTCGCCGACGCCGACCTGGCGCTGGACCGCACGATGATCCCGCTGGGCTCGTGCACGATGAAGCTCAATGCCGCGGTCGAGATGGAGCCGATCTCCTGGCCGGAGTTCGCCGACCTGCACCCGTTCGCTCCCGCCGCCGACACCGAAGGCACTCTTGCGCTGATCGCGGACCTGGAGCGCTGGCTCGCCGAGCGCACCGGGTACGCAGCGGTGTCGTTGCAGCCCAACGCGGGCAGTCAGGGCGAGCTGGCCGGACTGCTCGCCATCGCGGCGTACCACCGCTCCCGCGGCGAGGACCGCGACGTCTGCCTGATCCCGGCGAGCGCGCACGGCACCAACGCGGCCTCGGCGGTGATGGCCGGGATGCGCGTGGTGGTGGTCGGCACGGACCCGGCCGGCAACGTAGACCTCGACGACCTCCGGGCGAAGATCGACGAGCACCGGCCCGCGCTGGCCGCGCTGATGATCACCTACCCGTCCACGCACGGGGTGTACGAGGCGGCCGTGCGCGAGATCTGCGACGCCGTGCACGCCGCGGGCGGGCAGGTCTACGTCGACGGGGCGAACCTCAACGCGCTGGTCGGCCTGGCCCGGCCCGGGGCGTTCGGCGGCGACGTGAGCCACCTGAACCTGCACAAGACGTTCTGCATCCCGCACGGCGGCGGCGGGCCCGGGGTCGGGCCCGTGGCGGTGGCCGAGCACCTCGCGCCGTTCCTCCCGGGGCGAGGTGCGGTGGGCGCCGTGTCGGCCGCACCGCACGGCAGCCCGGGCGTGCTGCCGATCTCCTGGGCCTACCTCCGCCTGATGGGCCCGGACGGGCTGCGCCGCGCCACGCTCACCGCGGTGGCGGCGGCGAACTATGTGGCCGCCCGGCTGCGGGAGCACTACCCGGTCCTGTACGCGGGCGAGGGCGGGTGGGTCGCCCACGAGTGCATCCTCGACCTGCGCGCGATCACCAAGGCCAGCGGCGTCACCGCCGAGGACGTCGCCAAGCGCCTGGCCGACTACGGCCTGCACGCCCCGACGCTGTCGTTCCCGGTCGCGGGCACGTTGATGGTGGAGCCCACCGAGAGCGAGGACCTCGCCGAGATCGACCGGTTCGTCGACGCGATGATCGGGATCCGCGGCGAGATCGAGCGGGTGGCCGCAGGGGAGTGGCCGGCGGAGGACAACCCGCTGCGCGGCGCCCCGCACACCGCGGCGTGCATCGCCGACAAGTGGGACCACCCGTACCCGCGGGAGCTGGCGGCGTACCCGCCCGGGGTCACGCCGGGGGTACACGGGCGCAAGGTGTGGCCGCCGGTGCGCCGGATCGACGGCGGGCACGGAGACCGCAACCTCGTCTGCTCCTGCCCCCCCGTGGCGGCTTACGGCTGATCAGAGCTCGACCGTGGTGCCGCGTCCGGCCTCGCGAGCCGCGGCGACGACCAGCGCCGCGGCTGCCGCGTCCTGCGCGGCCACGCCGACGGACTTGTAGAGCGTGATCTGTTCCGCCGACGTCCGGCCGGTCCGGGCTCCGTCGACGAGCTCGCCGATCTCCGGCCCGACGTGCTCCGCGGTGATCACTCCGTCGCGGATCGGCCACCGGAGGTCGTTGGTACCGGCCGGGTGAGCGGCGAGCGCGCTGCGTCGCGACTCAACGCACACCAGAGCGTCGCGCACGGTCGCGGCGTCGACCTCACGGCCCGCGGGGTTGAAGCCGATCGACGTCACGTGCACACCGTCGGGGAGCCACTCCCGCCGCACGACCGGCTCGACGGTGTGCGTCGTCGCGCACACGATGTCGGCGTCGCGGATCGCGTCGGCGTACGTCTCCGCGGTGACGACCTGCACCGGGAGCAGGCGCCCGAGCTCGCCCGCGAACGCCGCGGCCTTCGCCAGATCGCGCCCGGCGACCCGGACCCGGCGAATCGGGCGTACCCGGCACACGGCGACCGCATGCGAGCGGGCCTGCACCCCGGTTCCGAGAATCGCCAGCTCCGCCGCGTCCGGCCGGGCGAGCAGGCGCGCGGACAGCGCCGAGCCCGCCGCGGTGCGCAGGGCCGTGATCGCCGTGCCGTCGATGAGCGCGGTCGGCTGCCCGGTCTCCGGATCGAAGGTGACGATCACCGCCTGGTGGGTGGGCAGGGCCGTGCCGGCGTTGTGCGGGAACAGCGAGACGAGTTTGCTCATCAGCACGCCGCTGGACGGCACGTATCCCGGCATGGCGCCGAGGAACGCATCTCGCTGGGGCACGAACGCCCCGGTGCGGTCCGGCGCCGATGCCCGGCCCGCGCTGAGGTCGGCCATGGCCGCGGCGACGGCGTCCACGAGTGCGTCGAGATCCAGCAGCTCCTCCACCTGTGCATGGTCGAGCACGAGCATCGCTGCCTCCCGGATCCATTGGTGTGGCCCAGCATCGCAGGGTGGCGAATGGGCTGACGGGTGAGATGAACCTGGTGTCGCCTGCGAGCTATCGGCGGCAACACCAGGTTCATCTCACCCGTGTGGGACCGTGCCAGAGACGCTGGCGAGCACGTCGTCGCTGAGCTTCACGAGGCGGGCGCGCAGCGGGGCGGCACGCTCGGTGAACCCGGCCTGGGCGCGTGCGTACTCCGCCCGCCCGGCCGCCGTCTCGATCCGCACCGGGTCGTCGTAGCCGTAGGCCGCGAGGTCGTACGGGCTGGCGCGCATGTCCAGCACCCGGACGTCGACGGCCAGCGCGAGGCAGTCGGCCACCAGCTCGGACGGAGTGGCCGGGGCGAGCTTGTAGGCCCACTTGTACAGATCCATCGTCGCGTGCAGGCACCCCGGCTGCTCGTTGCGCACCTGGCCGTCGCGGGTGGGGACGAGCGCGTTGCGCGGCCGGGCGGCGCCGGTGAAGAAGCGGTAGGCATCGTGATGGGTGCAGTGCAGGGCCAGCGACTCGACGACCGCGTCGGTACCGGCGGAGCCCAGCCGCAGCGGAACGGCGCCGTGGCGCGGGGTGTCGGTGCGGTACACCATCGCCCACTCGTGCAGCCCGAAGCACGACAGCCGCGGCGGGCGGCCCGCCGTGGCCGTGAGCAGGGCGCGGACGAACGTCGCGGTGCCACGGTGCCGCTCGGGCAGGGTGGTCGGGTCGAGGATCACGCCGTCGCCGGCGGGCACGTAGCCGGGTCTGCCGAGGAACGGCTGCGCGTCGCGCAGCAGGACGCCGGGCCCGGGGTGCCAGCGCTCCAGCTGCGCCGGCGGGTACGAGTAGTAGGTGAACAGGAAGTCCAGCACCGGATGGGCCGCGCGCCGGCGCCTGCGCTCGCGGTGCGGGCCCGTCCACTCCTGCACCCGGTCCCGGTGCAGCGCCGCCCGCTCCCGCCACGCCGGCCCGTCGAGCACCGTCGGCGCGACGGGGTGCGCAATCGTCACGACGACGACGGTAGCGCCGCGACTCGCGGTCGCCGCCCATCCCCTCGACGAGCGGTGACCCCGGGATACCGTC
Organism: Pseudonocardia sp.; assembly: GCA_052387455.1. Classification (GTDB taxonomy): domain Bacteria; phylum Actinomycetota; class Actinomycetes; order Mycobacteriales; family Pseudonocardiaceae; genus Pseudonocardia. The sequence continues at coordinate 38,590 of JBQTJE010000169.1, read as the reverse complement.
GGCGGATGATCCTCGACGGCAGGCGACTGCTGGTCACCGGCGCGTCCTCGGGAATCGGCGCTGCGGTGGCCCGGGCGGCCGCGGCGCAAGGCGCGCGGGTCGCGCTGCTGGCTCGCCGCCCGGAGCCGCTGCGCGCGCTCGCCGCGGCGACCGGCGGCGTGGCGGTGCCCGCGGACGTCACCGACGATGCCGCGGTCGCTGCCGCGGTCGACGACGCCGCGACCGCGCTCGGCGGGCTCGACGGTCTGGTGAACGCCGCGGGCGTGTTCACCGCCGGCGCCGTCACCGGCACGGAGCCGGACACGTGGCGGGCGATGTTCGCGGTCAACGTCGTCGCGCTGCTGGTGGTCACCCGCGCTGCCGTGCCACACCTGCGTGCCGGGACGGCCCCCACGGTCGTCAACGTGTCGTCGATGTCGGGCCGGCGGGTACCGGCCGCGGCGGGCGGGGTGTACGCCGCCACCAAGCACGCCGTGCACGCAGCGGGGGAGGGCCTGCGGATGGAGCTTGCGGGCGACGGGATCCGGGTCACCACGATCGCGCCGGGGTTCGTCCGCACCGGGCTCCTCGACGGATGGCGCGACGACCCGCTGCACGAGCGGTACGCCGAGCGGATGGCCGCGACCGGGCTCGACCCGGCCGACGTCGCGGCCGCGATCGTGCACGTCCTCGGCCTGCCCGCGGGCGTCACGGTGCGCGAGTACGCCGTGACCTCCACGCACCAGCCGTGACGGCCCCGGGGCGCGGATCCCCGGCCGGGCATCTAGGTTTCGGACATGACGGTCGGCCTGCAGCGCGGCGCGACGTCGCCGTTCGTCGACTTCGACCGCACGTCGTGGGCCAGCCTGGGTCGCCACATCCCGCTCCCGCTCACCGCGGACGAGCTCACCGCGGTACAGAGCCTCGGTGACGCCGTCGACCTCGACGAGGTGCGCGAGGTCTACCTGCCGCTGTCGCGGCTGCTCACCCTGCACGTGCAGGAGGCCGGGCGCCTCTACCGCGCGTACCGCACCTTCCTCAGCGCGACCAACCACCGCACGCCGTTCGTGGTGGGGATCGCCGGCTCGGTGTCGGTGGGCAAGTCCACGACGGCACGGCTGCTGCGGCTGCTGCTGGCCCGTTGGCCCCAGCACCCGCGGGTGGAGCTGATCACCACCGACGGGTTCCTGCTGCCCAACGCCGAGCTGGAGCGGCGCGGGCTGATGAGCCGCAAGGGTTTTCCGGAGAGCTACGACCGGCGCGCGCTGCTGCGGTTCGTCACCGAGGTCAAGGCGGGTCGCGCGATCGTGACCGCGCCGGTCTACTCCCACCTGACCTACGACATCGTGCCGGGGGAACGCGCGGTGATGCGCCGCCCCGACATCCTGCTGCTGGAGGGCCTCAACGTGCTGCAGCCCGCGCCGCCCGGCGGCACGGTGCTCGCGGTGAGCGACTTCATCGACTTCTCGGTCTACGTCGACGCCGCCACCGAGGACATCAGACGCTGGTACGTGGAGCGCTTCCTGCGCCTGCGCGAGACCGCGTTCCGCGATCCGGAGTCGTACTTCCGCCGCTACGCCGCGCTGGACGGGGAGCAGGCGGTCGCCCGCGCCGAGAGCATCTGGGCCGAGATCAACGGGCCGAACCTCGAGCACAACATCCTGCCGACGCGGGGCCGCGCGAGCCTCGTGCTGCGCAAGGGGGCCGACCACGACGTCACACACGTGCGGCTGCGGAAGGTGTGACGGGGTGTGCCCCGGCGTCCTCAAGAACAGAGTCCTCATGAGGACTGGCACGATGTGCCGATGACCACCGCGCGCAGCGTCGGCGAGGCCCCCATCCCGCACGGCCTCGCCGGAGGCGACGACGGCCACACCGAGCTCGCCGCCCGGTTGCGGCTCGCGGTCGGGCGCCTGAACCGGCGCATCCGCATCGACGGCCGCGAGTCCATCCCGCCGTTGCAGCTCTCCGCCCTGGTGACCATCGAGCAGCACGGTCCGCTGCGGCTGTCCGAGCTGGCCCGCCGCGAGGCCGTCACCGCGCCGACGATGAGCAGGGTGCTCGCCGCGCTCGACGAGAACGGCCTCGTGGTGCGCACCCCCGACCCGCAGGACGCGCGGGGGGTCCTCGTGACGCTCTCCGACGAGGGCGGCAGGCGGCTGAACGAGGTGCGCAGCCACCGCACCGCCCTCGTCGCGCGCAGGCTCACCCGGCTCGACGCCGACCAGCGTGCCGCCCTGCAGGCCGCGCTGCCCGCGCTGGAGGCGCTGCTGGTGGACGAGATTCCTTAGCTCGGCTCACCGTCGACGAGCACCGTCAGCTCGTCGTGCCCGAAGCACACCGCGCCTGCGATGCGTGACGACTCCGGAAGTGGGTCCGGGTAGCTCCACGCGGCGTCGGCGATCTCGCGGCCGTCCGGCAGCCGCACCGTCCAATAGCTCGACCTGCCCTTGTACGGGCAGCGGAACGACGTCTCGCTCGGGACCAGCGGCATGCGGACGTCGTCGGGGTGCAGGTACCACCGCGCAGGAAGCCCGGTCTCGTTCAGGACGAGGGGATGGCGGGACTCGGCGACCAGCTCGGATCCGGCGCGGACCTGCACGTGCCGGCTGGTCGGGCGGATGTCGACCCGGGTGTACGGGTCGGTCAGGTGGGCGTGGACCTGCTCGTCCTCGTCGAACCACGCATCGGCCGCGTCCCAGTAGAGGCAGGCGTGCCCGGCCAGCCAGGCGGCGGCCGGCAGGGGCGCCGGGTAGGCCCACAGCGCGTTCTCGACGACCCGGTCGCCCACCCGCAACGAGCGGTAGCTCGCATCGCCCTTGAACGGGCAGTGGGTGCTGTGGTCGGTCGCGACGAACGCGGCGGCGTCGAGGTCGGCCTCCGGCACGTAGAACCGGGGGAGCAGCGCCGTCTCGTGCAGCAGGAGCCCGGCTCTGGTGTCGACGACGGTGCGGCCCGCGAACTCCGCGCGCACCCGCCGCGGGAACGGGTGGGCGAGCAGCTTGTGCGCGGGGCCGTCGAGGCGGTAGTTGACCGTGCTCGGGGCGTGCGGGGACAGCGGTCCGTCGGTGCGGGTCAGGCCCACGGTCGTTCCTTCCGGTCGGCTGGCCTCCAGCCTGGCACCATCGGGTGACGGGCGCGCATGACGATGCGCGAACGCCGCCCGACCGAGGAGCCGCCATGCCCGACCGCCGCGACGACCAGCCCTTCGGGGGCGCGTTCGGCCCGCTGGAGGACCTCGTCGGGATGCTGTTCTCCGGCCTGGAGCAGGGCTTCGTCGACCAGGAACCGGACCAGGAACCGGACCGGGACGGAGCCGACCGGCGCCCGCCGCGCCCCCGTGCCCGCACGCCACGGCTCGACCGGCACGGGCGCGACCTCACCGCCGCCGCCCGCGCGGGCCGCCTCGACCCGGTCACCGGCCGCGAGGACGAGATCGACCAGGTGCTGGAGGTGCTTGCGCGGCGCACCAAGAACAACCCGGTGCTGGTCGGCGACCCGGGCGTGGGCAAGACCGCGATCGTCGAGGGCATCGCGCAGCGCATCGTCGACGGGCAGGTGCCCGAGGCGCTGCGCGACGTGCGGCTCGTGTCGCTGGACCTGGCCGGGATGGTCGCGGGCACCAAGTACCGCGGCGAGTTCGAGCAGCGGCTCACCACCGTGATCGACGAGGTCGTGGCCGCGCAGCGGTCGGTGGTGGTGTTCATCGACGAGCTGCACGCCGTGGTCGGCGCCGGCTCGGCCGAGGGCGCGCCGATGGACGCGGGCACGATTCTCAAGCCCGCGCTGGCCCGTGGCGAGCTGCAGCTCATCGGGGCCACGACGGTCGCCGAGTACCGCCGCCACATCGAGCGCGACGCCGCGCTGGAGCGGCGTTTCGAGCCGGTGCGGGTGGCCGAGCCGAGCGTCGAGCAGACCGTGGCGATCCTGCGCGGGCTGCGGGCGCGCTACGAGGCGCACCACGGGATCACGATCAGCGACGCCGCGTTGGAGGCCGCGGCCGCGCTGTCGCACCGGTACGTGCGCGACCGGTTCCTCCCCGACAAGGCGATCGACCTCGTCGACAGGGCGGGTTCGCGGTTGCGCTTGCGCGCCACCGTCCCCGCTGCCGATGCGGGACGCGCCGAGCGGATCGAGCAGCTCGCGCGGGCCCGTGACGTCGCCGTGGACGCCGAGGACTACGAGCGTGCCCACGAGCTCACCCGCGAGCTGGAGCGCGCCACCGCGCAGCGCGACGCGGCCCACGCCCGCCGTGACGTCCCGGAGCTCACCTCCGACGCCATCGCCGAGGCGGTCGCGCGCAGCACGGGCGTCCCCGTCTCACGGCTGACGGCGGCCGACCGGGATCGGCTGCTGCACCTGGAGGACCACCTGCGCCGCCGGGTCGTCGGGCAGGACGAGGCCGTCGAGGCCGTCGCCGACGCCGTTCGGCAGGGCCGCAGCGGGCTCGCGCACCCCGACCGGCCCGTCGGGTCGTTCCTGTTCCTCGGCCCCACCGGGGTCGGCAAGACCGAGCTGGCCAGGGCGCTGGCCGACGCGCTCGGTGGAACGGAGCCGGTGCGGTTCGACATGAGCGAGTTCGCGGACGCGTCGAGCCTCACCCGGCTCGTCGGCGCGCCGCCCGGCTACGTCGGGCACAACGAGCCCGGGCAGCTCACCGAGGCGGTCCGCCGCAACCCCTACGGCGTGCTGCTGTTCGACGAGATCGAGAAGGCGCACCGCGACGTCGTCGCGACCCTGCTGCAGGTGCTCGACGCGGGCCGGCTCACCGACGCGGCCGGCCGCGCCGCCGACTTCACGCACTCGGTGGTGATCATGACCAGCAACCTGGGTGCCGACCGGATCCTCGCTGCCACCGCGGCCGGACGGCCCGTCGACGAGGTGCGCGACGGCCTGCTCACGCTCGCCAGGGCGCACCTGCGGCCGGAGTTCGTCAACCGGGTCGACGACATCGTGCTGTTCGGGGCACTGCGCCCGCAGGACCTGCGGGAGATCACCGGGATGCGGCTGGAGGAGACGCGCGCCCGGCTCGCCGCGCAGGGCGTCGATCTCGACGTGTCCGAGGCGGCGGTGGGCTGGCTCGCCGAACGCGGCCACGAGCGCGAGCACGGCGCACGCCCGCTGCGGCGGACGATCGCGCGCGAGCTGGACCGGCGCCTGTCGCGGATGCTGCTGTCCGGTGAGGTCACGGTCGGGGCCACCGTGCGCGTGGACGTCGCCGCAGGGGAGCTGACCGTGCGCGGCTGACCCGGGCGGCCGGGACGCGCGTCCTGCCCTACATTGCCGCGCATGACCTTGCCTCTGTCGGCCTATGCCGCCGAAATCTACCTGCGCGGTCTGGCGGGGGAGCGGCCCGCGCTGCCCACCGACCCGGTGGCGCTGGAGGCGGCGGCCCGCGAGGTCCTCACCGACGGCCCGTTCGGGTACGTGGCGGGCGGCGCCGGGAGCGGGGCGACGATGCGGGCCAACCGTGCCGCGTTCGACCGGTACGCGCTGGTGCCGCGGATGCTGCGGGACACGACCCGCCGGGACTGGTCCACCACCCTGCTGGGCACGTCGATGCCCGCACCGGTGCTCCTCGGACCGGTGGGCGTGCTGTCGATCCTGCATGCCGACGGCGAGCTCGCGGTCGCGCGCGCCGCGGCGGAGCTCGGCGTGCCGATGGTGCTGTCCACGGCGTCGTCGCACACGATCGAGGAGGTCGCGGCGGTCGCCGGGCCGCGCTGGTTCCAGCTCTACTGGCCCACCGACGACGACGTCACCGTCAGCCTGCTGCACCGGGCGTGGACCGCGGGCTTCGAGGTGCTCGTGGTCACCCTCGACACGTGGAGCCTGGGCTGGCGGCCGACCGACCTGGACGGCGCCTACCTGCCGTTCCTGCGCGGGGTGGGCACCGCGATCCCGTTCTCCGACCCGGCGTTCCGCGCGGGCCTGGCCCGCCCACCCGAGGACGACCTGATGGTCGCGGTCGGACGCTGGGTGCCGATGTTCACCGGCACCGCGCTGCGCTGGGAGCGGCTCGAGCTGCTCCGCCGGCACTGGCCCGGTCCGATCGTGCTCAAGGGCGTGCAGCATCCCGACGACGCGGTGCGCGCGGTCGAGGCCCGGATGGACGGGGTGATCGTGTCCAACCACGGGGGCCGGCAGGTGGACCGGGCCGTCGCGTCGCTCGACACCCTGCCCGGGATCGTCGCGGCCGTGGAGGGCCGTGCGGCGGTCCTGTTCGACTCCGGGGTCCGCACCGGCGCCGACGCCGCGGTGGCGCTCGCCCTGGGCGCCGACGCGGTGCTGCTCGGGCGGCCGTACGCCTACGGGCTCGCTCTCAGCGGGCAGGACGGCGTGCGCCACGTCCTGCGCTGCGTGCTCGCCGAACTGGACCTCACCCTAGCCCTGGCCGGGTACCCGGACCTGGCGTCGCTGCGCGCCGCGCCCGACGCGGTCATCCGAACCGGCTGACCTGCGCCGTCCGGAGAGTAATACCAGGGCTACTCTTACCTCATGCGGATCACGAGCAAGGGGCAGATCACGATCCCCCAGCAGGTTCGTCGGGAGCTGGGTCTGGAGGTCGGGGACGAGGTCGACGTCGTCGTGCGCGATGGCGCCGCCGTCATCGTCCCGGCCGACGGTCCGTCCGGACGTGGTCGCCGGGTCGTCGAAGCGCTGCTGGGGCGGGGGGACGTCGAGCTCACCACCGACGAGATCATGGCGCTCACCCGCGGTGAGTGAGTCCGGGACGATCGTCGACTCGAACGTGCTGCTCGACCTGTTCACGCAGAACCCGACCTGGGCGTCGTGGTCGGCCCAGCACCTCGCAGATGCACTCGACCGCGGGCCGGTACTGATCAACCAGGTCGTCTACGGCGAGGTGTCGCTGCGGTTCACCACGATCGAGGAGCTCGATGCGGCCCTGTCCGCCGACCGCTTCGTCCGCGGGAACCTCCCGTGGCCGGCAGCCTTCCTGGCCGCCCGCTGCTTCCGCGACTACAAGGCACGTGGTGGCACCCGCACCTCGACGCTGCCGGACTTCTTCATCGGCGCTCATGCCGCGGTGCTCGGACTTCCCCTGCTGAGCCGGGACGCGCGCCGCTACCGCACGTACTTCCCGAGCGTCAAGCTGATCGCTCCCGCCTGAAGGCGGACGCCACCTGCCTCCCACGGCCGCACCACGTCGCGCTCGCGGCTGTGCCACTCTGGTTCGACGGACGCCTCGGTGTGGGAGGGGGAGCGGTGGACGCGCTCAGCGCGCTGATCGCCGAGATGCTGGCCGGCATGCGGGCCCTCGTCGCCCCGGAGCTGTGCCCGGGCGGCTGGGCGTGGGCGACCACGGCGCTCGGGGTCGGGGTGGGCCTGCTCCCCGCTGCGGGGGCGCTCGTGGCGGCTCGGCTGCGGGCCGCGGGCGCGGTCCTCGGGCTGCTCACCGCCGGCGTGCTGCCCTGGCTGGTCCTCACCGCGACCGGCCAGGTGTTCGCCGCAGCCGCCGCCGGCCGCGCCGTGCCCGGGCTCGCGCGCGCCGAGGTGCGCGAGCTGGCCCGCGCCGAGTGCTTCATCGGCCCGCAGGCCGGCTACCTCGGCGAGGGCTCCGTCGCCGCCGCGTTCGACGCCGGACGCCCGCTGCTGCTGGGTGCCGCGGTGCTCGCGTTCGGGCTGCTGCCACTGCTCGCCGCGGCGTTCGTCGCCGCTCAGGCCCGCCTCGCCCTGCGCGGCGGCCCGACGTGGCCGCGCCGGCTCTTCTGGCTGCCCGTCCTCGCGCTGCCGTTCCTCGCCGCGGACGCGCCGGCCGGGTCGTCGGCGCACCTGTGGCTCGGCCTCACCATCGGCGCGCTCGCCGGCATCGTGCTCGTCGTGCTCGCGCGTCCGGCGATGGGGGCCGCCCGCCGCCCGGCCGGTCCGGGCGCGGCCGGGCCCGCGCCGCGGCCGGTGTCGCCCGCCCCGCCGCCGCGGGCGCGGCCGGGTGCGGCGGCCGTGCTGTCGGCGAGGGCGGCGCAGTGGCGCGGGCGCGCTACGCCCGTGGTCCGGCGGTGGTCCGACCAGCTCGCCGCGCGGTTCGCCGCCCGCGAGCCCGTCGCGCCGGTCGTGCTGCCCCCCGAGCGGGTGGCACCGGTGCCCGGGAACCCACCCCGCCGGCCCACCCTGTTGCTGCCCGAGCAGCGCGCCGCACCGCCCCGGTTCCGGGTCGAACGCCGGCTGGGCGCGGGCGGGTTCGGCCGGGTGTGGCTGGCCCACGACGCGCGGCTGGGACACCTCGTCGCGCTGAAGGCCGCGCACGTTCCCGACGGCGACACCGAGCAGCGGATCCGGCGCGAGGCCAAGGCGCTCGCCGCGGTGCGCCACCCGCACTGCGTGCGCATCCACGACCTCGTGCACGCCCGCAGCGACCCGGGGCTCGCCGAGCTCGACGGGCTGGTGATCGTCATGGAGTACGTCGCGGGCAGCTCGCTGGTCGAGCACGTCCGCGACCGCGGCGTCCTCGACGACGTCGCCGCCGCGCGGGTCTGGGCGGGGCTCGCGGACGGCCTCGCCGCCGTCCATGGTCGGGGGGTGCTGCACCGCGACGTCAAGCCCGCCAACGTCGTCGTCGACGCGGGCGGCACCGCACACCTGATCGACTTCGGGATCGCGCGCACCGCCGGGGACGCCACGCTGACCCTCGCCGGGTGGATCCTCGGCACGCCGGACTTCCTGGCGCCCGAGGTGGCGGGCGGCGCCACCGCGACACCCGCGTCCGACGCATGGCAGCTCGCCGCCACGATCTCCTACGCGATGACTGGGCACCCCCCGCGGGGCGGGCACGCCGACGCGCAGTCCGGGCTGCGGGCCGCCGCCGCGGGCGCGCCGCCGACCCACCTGCCGAAGCGCACCGCCCACGACGCCCTGCTGCGGGCCGCGCTGGCCACCGACCCCGCCGCGCGGCCGGCACCGGCGGAGGTGAACGCGGCGCTCTGCGCCTGGCTGCGCCGCAAGGGCCGGCCGCTGAGCGGAACCACCATGCTGCGGTGAGGCCGGGGGAGCCGCGCCGCCGCGAGATCGGCGCCCGCGCCCCGGCGACCGGGGAGGGCACCGGGCGAGTTCGCGGGGTCGACGCGGCCCGCGCGCTGGCGCAGATCGGGATGGTCGCCACGCACACACTCCTGCTGCGCGAGGGCGGCGCGCCCACCACAGTGGCGCTGCTCGCGGAGGGCCGCGCGTCGGCGCTGTTCGCGGTGCTCGCCGGCGTGGGTGTGGCGCTCTACGCCGGCGGCCCGCGACGCCCGAGTGCCGGGCGGGAACGCTGGGCGCTCGGTGCCGGGCTCGCGGTGCGCGGTCTGATCGTCGGCCTGCTCGGGCTGCTGCTCGTCGAGCTCGACCCGCCGGTGCTGGTGATCCTGTCGTTCTACGGCCTGCTGTTCCTCGTCGCGGTGCCACTGCTGAGGCTGTCGGCGCGGGCGCTGCTGGTGCTCGCGGTGCTGGCCTGCGTGTTGACGCCGGTGATCAGTCACCTTCTCCGGCCGGGCCGCCACGGCGTCGGATCGCAAGAGGGGGTCGCGGCGCTCACCGATCCCGCCGGACTGCTGTTCCACCTCGCCGTCGACGGCTTCTACCCGGTGCTGACCTGGACGACGTACCTGTGCGCGGGGATGGCGACCGGGCGCCTGGACCTGCGCCGCCCGGGGGTCGCGTGGGCGCTGCTCGGGGGTGGCGCCGCCGTGTCGGTGCTGGCGGGGGCGTTGTCGGGGGTGCTGCTGCGGGTCGCCGGGCCGGCGATCGACGCGGAGCGGCTCGCGGGCCGGTTCTACGGCACCGCCCCCACTGACACGTGGTGGTGGCTCGCGGTGGACGCGCCGCACTCGGGCGCGCCGCTCGACCTCGCGAGCACCACCGGCGGCGCGCTCGCGGTGCTCGGCGCGATGCTGTTGCTGGCCCGTCGCTCGCCCGCGGCCGCGTGGCTCCCCGCCGCGGTCGGCGCCGTCCCGCTCACCCTCTACGTGGTGCACGCGCTCGCGCTGGCCGCATACCCGCCCGCCGGCGACCACCGGGCCGCCCTGCTCGTCGCGCATCTCGCCGGCGCCGCCATCCTCGGGGCCGCGGTGGCGCTCACCGGGCGCCGCGGCCCGCTGGAGGCGGCGGTGTCGGCGGCGTCACGCGCCGCCCGGGCGGCGGGGCGCGGCGCCGGCGGTGGTCGGGCCGGGGGTGCATCAGGGGCTCAGTAGGCGTCGACGGCCAGCGCGACGGCGAGGACCAGCGCTGCGACACCGATGCCGACCCGCAGCGCAGCGACCGGCAACCGGCGCGCCACCGCAGGACCGGCGAAGCTGCCGATCACCAGCCCGGCCGCCAGCGGCGCCGCGGCGGCCCAGGCCACCGGCCCGAGCACCGCGAACCCGGCGGCTGCGACCGCGTTGGCCATCCCGAGCAGCACGTTCTTCAGTGCGTTGCCCTGGAGCAGCGACACCGGCAGTCCCACCATGATCAGCGCGAGCATCAGCACGCCCGCCGCCGCGCCGAAGTACCCGCCGTAGACCGCCACCGCGAAAAGGCTCACCGGCAGCGCGCCGGCCGGGGTCGTCGCCGCCGCGTCCGGAATCCGGGGCTGGGCGAGCAGCACCACGGCCGCGCCGCCGACCAGGAACGGCACGATCCGCTCGAACGCGCCCGACGGGGTGAGGAGCAGCAACCCCGCTCCCACCGCGCCGCCCGCGACGATCACCGGGGCGTAGCGGCGCAGCCGGGCGCCCTGGCCGGCGAGCTCGGCGCGCGACCCGGCGGCGGCGCCGACGCCGTTCAGGGTGAGGGCGACGGTGTTGGTGACGTTCGCGGCGACCGCCGGCAGGCCCACGGCGAGCAGCGCGGGGTAGGAGAACAGCGACGCGAGCCCCGCGATCGACCCGCTCAACCCGGCTGCGACGCCCGCGACGACCAGCAGGGCGACGTCGGCGGGGGTCACCGCCCGAGCCTAGGACGTGCCCCGGACGGCAGGATGTGCCCGTGCGCAGCCGCCAGACCCTCGTCTTCGACGCCGACGACACGCTGTGGGAGAACAACGTCCTGTTCGAGCGCGTCGTCGCCGACTACCTCGACTGGCTCGCCCACCCCACGCTCGACCGCGCGGCCATCCGGCACCTGCTCGACGACGTCGAGCGGGCCAACATCGGCGTGCACGGCTACGGCAGTGCCAGCTTCCTGCGCAGCCTGCACGACTGCTTCGAACGCCTCAGCGAACGGCCCGCGACCCCGGCGGAGGCCGCGGAGATCGTGGAGCTCGGACGGTTGCTGGCCGAGCACCGGGTGGAGCTGATACCCGGGGTGGCCGACGCCCTCGGCGAGCTGGGCACCCGCCACGACCTGCGCCTGCTCACCAAAGGCCAGCCCGCCGAGCAGCAGCGCAAGATCGACGCCTCGGGCCTGGCGCGGCACTTCCGCAGCGTGCACATCGTGGCCGAGAAGCGGGCTGCGACCTACCGGGGTCTCGCGGCGGATCACGGGCTGGCGCCGTCGGGAACCTGGATGATCGGCAACTCGCCGCGCTCCGACATCCTTGCGGCCCGCGAGGCGGGCTGGCAGGCGGTGTTCATCCCGAACGCGTCCGTGTGGTCGCTGGAGGAGGCGGCGATCGACCCCGCCGACGGGGGAGTGCTGCACCTGCGCACGTTCCGCGAACTCGTGCAGCACTTCTGAGGTCGCGGCCTGGGCAGGCGCCCAGGCGACGAAGGTGGTCGTCCCACCCTGCGGCATGGAGGACAGAAAGTGGCCTCAATCGTTCGTAGGGTCGGTTCGTCACGCCACATCGCCGAGAGGAGCGAATCATGTCGCAGCGCGACGAGTACCCGGCCGGGGTGCCGTGCTTCGTGGATACGGGACGCAGGGACGCGGACGCGACCAAGGGGTTCTACCAGGACCTGTTCGGTTGGGAGGTCGAGTGCATCTCGCCCGAAGGGGCACCGCCGTACTCCATCGCGACGCTGGGCGGCCTCACCGTGGCCGGGATGGGCTCGCAGCCCGACCAGGACTGGGCGCCGGTGTGGAACACCTACGTGCGCGTCGATGACGCCGACGCCACCGCGGCGAAGGTGACCGAGGCGGGTGGTCGCACGACGATGGGACCGTTCGACGTCGGCCCGGCCGGCCGGATGGCCGTCCACGAGGATCCGGCCGGGGCCGAGTTCTGCACCTGGCAGCCGGGCACCACGCTGGGCGTCCAGTTGGTCAACGAGCCAGGTGCATGGGTCTTCAGCACGCTCAGCACCAGTGACCCGGCGGGAAGCGAGGCGTTCTACGGTGCGGTCTTCGGCTGGACGCTCGGCCTGGCCGGCGAGGATGGCAGCGCGATGTTCATGATGCCGGGCTACGCCGATGCACAGGAGCGGAAGGAACCAGGCTTCGTGCAGCGGCTGGAGCGGCTCGGCGCGCCCGAGGGCTTCGGCGACGTGGTCGCCGCGACGATGCCGCTCGCGGACGGTGAGTCGCCGTCCTGGCACGTGACGTTCGCCGTCACGGACGTCGACGCGAGCGCGAAGCGAGCGGGCCAGCTCGGCGGCGAGGTGCTGGTGGAACCGTTGAACGCCCCATGGGTGCGCGAAGCCGTGGTGCGCGACCCCGAGGGCGCAGTGCTCACCCTGAGCCAGTTCGTGGGGCCCGACGGGACCTTGTAGAGCGACGGGAGAACGGCAGTAGGGCGACGCCACTGAACTGGCAGCGGCCACAGTCACCGACCGAGACGCTTCAGCTGGTGAGCAGTGCCTTGCGAAGCAGGAGCTTGGTCGATGTTGCCCAGTGGTCGACTGTCCATCCGTGTTGAGCGACGAGCATGTCGAACGCCGGTGGGGCAGTGAGCGCCCAGACGAAGGCGGCGGCGGTGTCGATGTCCCAGTTCGGTGCCAGCCGGCCGTCGGCATGAATACGTTCGACCACGTCCCGCATCGCGCGGAACCGGCTGGCCATCCGGCCCTGGTAGAGCTCGTGCACGGTGTCGTGGAGATCGCCGGCACGGAGCATGGCCCGGTTCAGCGCGAGAATCCGCGGCTCGAAGGCCGCGCCTGCATCGACGAGGCGCTCCATGGCCTGTTCACCGGTGTCGGCCGACCATACGGGTGCGAGCAACGCGCCGAGCTGCTCCTGCTCCTCTACCCAGCTGAACAGGTCGGTCAGCAGCTGTGCCTTGGAGGAGAAGTGGAGGTAGACGGCCTGTCGGCTGACACCGGCGGCTCGCCCTATCTCACCCAGCCCGACGTCATAGCCACGGTCCTCGATCAGCGCCCGAGCGGCCACGAGGAGCCGATGGCGAGTCTCCGCCCTGCCACTTGACATAGTGACAAGCAGCCTAGACGCTTTACACCATGTCAAGCACGGGTGACGCGGGTGTGCTCGATCGGGATGACGTGCGGACCGACGAGATCTGGCGGTGGTCGACAGCGCAGATGGCGGCAGGCATCGCCACCGGCATGATCTCCTCGCGGGAGGCGGTGACCAGCTGCCTGGAGCGCATCGACGTGGTCAATCCGCTCCTCAACGCGCTGGTCTCGGTGTTTCCCGAGGAGGCCCTCACTGCGGCAGATGCCGCCGATGCGACTAGGGCTCGCGGCGGCCCGCTCGGAGTGCTGCACGGTGTCCCCACCGCGATCAAGGTCAACACTGATCAGGCGGGGCATCCGACGACTGACGGTGTCGTGGGGTTCGCCGGAGCGATCTCCCCGGTGGACAGCGTTCAGGTGGCACATCTCCGCGCCGCCGGGGCGGTGATCGTGGGACGCAGCAACTGCCCAGCGTTCTCGTTCCGCTGGGACACCGACAACGATCTGCACGGCCGGACCCGCAACCCCTGGGACGGCACCCGGACCGCAGGCGGGTCCAGCGGTGGCGCGGCATCCGCCGTCGCGAGCGGGATGCTGCCGCTGGGCCACGGGAACGACCTCGGGGGATCCATCCGGTACCCGGCCTTCGCCTGCGGCGTCGCGGGCATCCGACCGACCGTCGGGAAGATCGCCGGCAACCACGGACCACGCGACGTGGACATGCTGCCCTCGTTCCAGACGATGGGGGTGCAGGGCATGCTCGCCCGAACCAGCACCGACCTGCGGCTGGGCCTGCAGGCGCTGGCCGGCTACGACCCTAGAGACCCCCTCTACGCCCACGCCGCCACGGCGCCCGCTGCTACGCGTCCCTACCGGGTCGGCCTGCTGCGCGACGTCGGGGTCGCAGCGCCCGATCCCGCGGTCGACGAGGCACTGACCCGCGCCGCCGGATGGCTCGGCGACGCCGGGTACCTGGTCGAGGAGGTGGAGCTGCCGCTGCTCGAGGAGGCCTACCGCCTCTGGTACCTGCTCGTTCTCGAGGACTTCCGGACACTGCTTCCGGCCGTGCAGCACCTCGGCGACGTCGGGATGCGCACCGCGGCCGAGTACTACTTCGCGATAGCCGCCGACTGGTGGGGCCCGGCCCCCGGGCTGACCGTGTACCAGAATGGCTGGGCGCGGCGGAACACGCTGATGACGCGCCTACAGCAGTTCTTGGAGCAATACCCGCTCGTCGTGCTACCGGTCAGCGCCGAGCAACCCTTCGAGCACGACCGCGACATCGCCGGCCTCGACGAGATGCGTCGACTGGTTGCCGCCCAATGGGCGATGATGGCGATACCGGTACTCGGCGTCCCCGCTCTGTCCGTACCGACCGGAGTCACGAATGGACTCCCCGTCGGAGTGCAACTCCTGGGCCGACGCTTCGACGAGCACCACCTACTCACCGCGGGCGAGATCATCGAAGCCCGGGCCGGATGCATCACGCCAATCGAGCCCATGGCCTGACCCGGTCCGCCGCCCGGGTGTCGTCACGCGGTTCGGCGCGCCGTTCGCAGGTACTGTGGAACGACGGTAGAATGACAGCGCCGCCGCGCCACGAGAATGACAGTGATGCGAGAGGCGGCGGGAACGGACACGGTCCCGCTCGGCTGGTGTAAGCCGAGCAGGACCGGGCCGTCATCGTGCGGGTCGGCGGCGACCCGCTACAGGACTTGGTCGCCGCGTCGATCAGGTGCCAGATGACGCCTTTGGTCGGGGCTCGTCCGGCTTTCCGGTTCTTCGGTCCACCACACTGCCCAGACCGGCTGGCCGCCGGGCACGTGCTGCTGTTCGGTGACGCCGCCGGGCTTGCCTGTCTCTTCGACGAGTTGTCGCCCGAGCTGCTTGAGCCACTCGTGCCGCTCGGACTCGCTCATTCCGTCGGGCATCCGGAGATCAGCCATGATCTCACCGTATCCGCCGCGGAGCCGGGGTCATACCCGGCAGCCGACGGTCACCCGGTTCCCGCGGCCGATGTGGGGAGCGTTGTTGACGTTGGAGTCGTCGTAGGGTTCCCAGCCGCTGTTCAGGTTGTTCTTGCACGGCGGGGAGAAGCCTTCGACGTAGGGGTTCTGCGAGACCCCGCCTCCGGTGGCCTGTCCGCCCGGGTGCGATACCACGGGGCCAGTCGGGGTGTCCTCGTGGTAGCTGTCGACTCCGGTCGTGATCGTGTAGCTGACCGGGCTGGTGCAGAAGTACTTGGTGCCGAAGTGCACGGCGGTTCCGTTGCCACGGGCGACGATCTCGGGGTTGATGTAGGTCCCGCGGCAGGCGCCGGGCTGCGCAAGCGCCGCCTGGGTGTCCCGGGGTCGAATCGGGATGGACCAGGAGCCGTCGGGATGGTGCACGGCCTCGGGGGCGAACTCGGACAAGACGACATGGGGCAACTCGGCTGCCTCCGCTCGGTCGGCACATCCGGTGGCGGCGACGCCGAGACCGAGAACGGCAACAGCCAGCAGCTGAGCCGTTCGCGAGAAGCGTGGGGTGAAGCGCGCGGACATCGGTGATCCTCTCCGTCGGTGAGGGCCGTGACGGTAGGAGAGTCAGGGCGGTCACAGAGGCGGTTTGCGCGGTCACGCTTTGCGATCGTGAACCCGGACAGTTCGGTCGCGGGGACAGCGAGCTTCCGTCCGGCATGGTTGTCGGCGACTGATCGTCCGCCTGCCAGGCCGGCGCAGTCGAGCTCGTGCTCGACACACAGCCGGTGTCCGCGTCAGGCCCGGCGGTGCGGTGGGTCGAGCAGTTCGGTGGCGGCGGTGACGGCGGCGAGACCGGGGCGGGTGTAGCGGGCGGCGGTGCGGATGGAGCGCCAGTGGCCTTTGGCCATGATGATGGTGGCGTCGGCGCCGGCTTCGCCGAGGTGGGTGGCCGCGGAGTGGCGCAGGGCGTGCAGGCTCAGCCCGGTGTGTTGTTTGATCAGGACGCGGGCGCGGTCGTAGCCCAGCCGGGCCCGCCCGGTCTCCGGGCACAGGTCGCGGCTGGTGGTGGTGGCCCGCCGGGCGGGGCCGGGGGTGCGGTCGGCCAGGAAGAGCGGGCCGTGGGTGCGTCCGCGCAGGTAGCGGGGCAGGAGTAGGGCGGTGCCGCGGCCCCAGACGATCCATTCGGTGTGGCCGCCTTTGACGGTGACGCGGGCGCGGCGGTTGTCGAGGTCGCAGTCTTCGATGTTGAGCGCGAGCACGGCGGCGGCGCGGGAGGCGGTTTCGTAGAGCATCCGCCACAGCACCCGCTCCCGTAGCGGGATGTCGCGCCGGGTGCAGATGCGGTCGATGGTGGCGCGGTCGACGGCGCGGTCGACGGCGCGGGTGTCGTCGCGGGGTTCGGCGCGCCGTTCGCAGGTGCCAGGCAACCCGGGTGCGGTCCAGCGGGCTTTGGTGGTGCACCAGCCGAGCCAGGAGGAGACGGCGGCCCGGTTGCGGTTCCACGTCGACGGCGCCGCCCCGGCCCACAGGGCGGTGAGCGCGTCGCCGATCTCGTCGTCGCCGAGCTCGGCGAGCGGCCGGTCGGGGCCGAGCCGCTCGGCGAGGCGGTGCAGCACGTCGGCGTAGGCGCGCCGGGTGTTCGGGGAGCCGGCCAACCGCGGGCCGGACAGGAACGCGTCGACGGCGGCGCGCACGAGGACGGGCCCGGGTCGGTTGCCGCCCGGCAGCGGGTGCAGGTGCGTCACGGACGCGGGGCTGGCGGTCATGGCGGCGGGCCCTTCCGGAGGGGATGTACCGGATAACGTGCGACTCTCGCGTCCATGATCGCACACGGTCCTCGCAGGTCAGGCGGGGTAGTTGTTGACCTATCCATCGGATAATGGGCTATTATCCGGCTCTTGCGCACGTGCGAAGTCGGAGAGGGCGTGATGGGCGGTCGGCGCACCGACACGAAGCGGGTGGCCTCGTCGGCGGGTGCCGGCGACGGTTGGTGGGGTGTGTGGTGAACCACGTCGGCCCGGACGTCCGCGCGGTGGTGATCAACCGGTTGCGGCAGCGTCGCGAAGACGGCCGGCTCAGCAACGTCGATGTGCGGGTTGCGGCGGCGGGGCTGGCGGTGACCGAACGGACGGTGTGGCGGTGGCTGCGCGCGGATGGCTTGGGGTCGCCGCGGCCGGGGCGGGAGCGCTACCAGCTGACCGAGGCCGACCGTGACGCTTACGCCGACTGGCGGGGCAACGTCGCGGCGATGCACCGGGCGCGGGTCGAGGCCGGCGAGGCCGGTGTTCCGACGCTGCGGACATTGCAGCGCGCGTTCGCCGCCGAGCTCACGGCGGGTGAGCGGGCCGCGGTCAGCGATGGGGTGGAGGGGCGGCGCCGGCACGAGGTGTATCTGCGTCACGAGCCGGTCAAGCGCAACGCGGTGTGGGAGGGCGACCACAAGGAGCTTCCGGTGCTGGTCACCCCGCCGCGGGGGGTGCGCCCGGTCAAGCCGTGGGTGACGCTGTTCCTCGACGGCTACTCGCGGCTGGTGATGGGCTGGGCGTTGTCGCTGCGTCCGGACGCGGCCACGGTGCTGGCGACCCTGTGCGGGGGACTGGTCGTGGACCCGGAGCGGGGCCCGTTCGGCGGGGTACCGGACGTGCTGCGCCCGGACAACGGGCTGGAGTTCATCAACACCGCGCTGGCGCGGGTGTGCGGGGTGCTCGGCGTCGAGCTGGCGCCGACGCCGAAGTTCACCCCGCACCGCAAGGGCAAGGTCGAGCGGGTGAACCGCACGGTGGATCAGGAGTTCCTGTCCGGGCTGCCGTTCTACACCAAGGGCCCGCGCGACGCCGCGGGGCGGCTGTTCGGCCCGGACGTGGCACCGATGGCGTTGTCGCTGTTCGTCGAGCACTTCACCGCGTGGGTGCACGAGTACAACACCGTTCGGCTGCACTCGCAGCTGGCCGGCCAGACCCCGCTGCAGCGCTGGTGCGCCGACGCGAGCCCGGTCCGGCAGATCGCGGCCGGTGAGCTGCGCTGGCTGCTGCTGGCCGACGTCGAGCGCACGATCCAGAAGGACGGCGTGCACTTCGGGGCGTTGTCGTTCCTGGCTGCGGAGCTCAACGGGCGGGTGGGGGAGCGGGTGCAGGTCCGCTACATGCCCCACGATCTGCGGCAGATCGAGATCTTCCGTGGCGACGACTGGTTGTGCACCGCGCACCCGCAGCATCTGCTGTCTGACGAGCAGCGCGACGCGGTGCTGGCGCGGCGGCGCGCGGACGTCGCCGAGCTGGGGCGCCGGCAGCGGCGGGCCAGCCGCCGCGCCCGCGCCCGACTGGCGCCGATCACCGGGCCCGGCCCGGTCACCGACACCACCACTGTCAGCGCCGAACAGGCCGCCGCAGACGACACCGCGGACTGCGAGGGGCCCGGCGGCGGTCGGCACGGTGACCGGGACCGCAATCTGCGCCGGCTCGGCCTGACCACGCTGCTGAACCTGCGCGACGACTTCGAGTACTGGAACCCGACAGCGGACCTCGACGCCGTCGCCTCGCCGGCGGTGACCGGGCAGGCCACGGGCGGCGCGACGGAGGGGGAACGGTGATGGCGCGGCACTTTCTGAACCTCGACGGTGCGCGCACGTTGCCGACCGAGTCGCTGAAGATGGTCGATCACGCCATCGCCGACCTGATCGCGGCGCAGGCGATGGGCGCCATCCACGGCCCGGCCGGGCTGGGCAAGACGTTCGCCGTGGAGACCACGCTGCACCGGCACGCGACCGGAGGGGCTGGTGCGCCGACGGTGGTCTGGGCGTCGTTTCCCAGCCGCCCGACGATGCGGCTGGTCGCGGCGACGCTGCTGTCGGAGCTGACCGGGGTGCCGGCCGGGCGGCGCGACCGGTTCGCGCTGACTGCGATGCTGCTCGAGGAGCTCGCCGGCCCGAACCGGGTGCTGGTCATCGACGAGGCGCAGCGGCTGAACACCGACTGCATCGAGCTGCTGCGCCACCTGCACGACCATCCGCTGACCTCGTTCACCCTGCTGCTGGTCGGCGGGGACGGCACCTGGCAGGTGCTCTCGCGCGAGCCGATGCTGCGCTCGCGGATCTACCGGCGGGTCGGGTTCGTGCCGCTGGCCGCCGCCCAGGTCGGCGCCCTGATCCCGACCTTCCACCCGATCTACGCCGACGTCGACGCCGAGCTGGTGGTGTTCATCGACGACCAGTTTGCGCACGGCAACCTGCGCGACTGGGCCGCGTTCACCCACAGCGCGGCGCTGCTGTGCGCGACCGCGCGACGGGAGCGGGTCGACGAGGAGATCGCCCGCAACGTGTTCACGTTGCACGGCGGCGGAACCCGCGCATGACGACCGCCCCGCTGGACCTCGTCGCGCCCGCGACGCTGCCACCGCTGGCCCCGACGTGGCCGGCGGCGCACGTGCTCCTCGACGCCGAGGACACCCTGGCCTGTGTGCGCGAGCTCAGCGCCAGCCACGACTTCGACGCCGGCGTGGTCGTCTGTCATCCCGGCCCGCACAACGGCACCGACGCCGCGCTGGCCGAGGACGTGCTGGTCGCGCTGGGCAAACGACCCGGCGGACTCGTCGAGGAGGGGCTGCGGCGACGCGACAGCTGGGACCTCGCCTCGGCCTGGCTGCGCGCCGAGCGGGTGCGCCATCTGGTGATCCTTCGCGCGCACCGGCTACCCGCCGCCTCATGGTGCCGGCTCACCGAGCTCGCGGCGTCGCTGGACCTGGCCGTGTGGCTGGTGGTGCACCGATTCGGCCTCGACCCCGCACACCAGGACGCGCTGCACGGGCGAAGCCAGGTCCGGGCCTGGCGGGCCGTGCTGCCCGTCCTCGCCGCAGGCTCGCTGGCCGCCGTCGGCTCGTCGCCGTTCCCGACGGTGCCCGACGCCGAGTTCCCCACCTTCCGCGCCGTCACCCGCCGGCTGCTTCCACCCGCGGACTTCGCGCGCGTCGATGACGTGTACCGGGCCGCACACGCCAAGGCCCGAAACGAGGCCCGGCTGTGGCGGCGGATGGCGGGCAGCCCGCGCTCGGCCGCCGCGCTCATCCAGCGGATGACCGTCGACGCGGCCAGCAGCGCCGAGGTGTACACCCGCATCCGCGGGATCCAGGCCGCGTTCTTCCTCCACGGCCTGCTGCTGCAGCTTCGGCTGCGCAACGGCATCCCGTCGTCCTGGCAGACCACGTCGACAACGCCGCGGTTCACGCCAGCAACGATCGCCCGGCTGCGGCTGCTGCACTCGCCAACCGCAGCGGCGGCGCTCACCCTCGCCCGGGCCACCGGGCTGGACGCCAAAGGCCTCGCGGGCCTGCGAAGTGACGCGCTGGTCGCCACCGCCGACCACGGCTACCTCGTCCGCGACGGCAACACCGGCCTCCACGTGCCGGCCGCGGTCAGCGGCGCCATCCGTGCCCACCTCACCGCCACCGGCGCGCCGGACGACGACCAGCCCGCGCCGGCGCTGTTCCCCGGCACAACCGGGCAGCTGCAGAAGCTGCTCGACACCGCGGGCGCGCGCGCCGGCACGAACACCGGACCCGGCCCAGTCCATGTCGTCGAGATCCTCGACGTGTCCGGGCCGGCGACCAGCCAATGACACGACGACGGTTGAGCATCAACTGGGAACTCGTCGACGAGCGCCGCGTCGCCGCCGGCCTGAGCCGGCCCGAACTCGTCGCCCGGCTGGGCCGCCACGGATTCGCCGGGCCCTCGCGACTGTGGCGCGACGACAACCACGACGACGTCCCGCTGCGCACGCTGGAACGGCTCTGCGAGGTCCTCGACCTGCACCCCATCGAGCTGTTCGTCGCTCCCACCCGCAACCAGCACCGCCGCAACATGCCGCCGACCCCGGCCGCAGTCGCGAGCGACGACGCCGTGCTCGAAGCCGCGCTCGCCACGGTCCCGCGGCGCCGCACCAGGGCACAGCTGGCCGATCTGCTCGGCTGGACACTGCCACGGCTCACCACCGCGATCGCCACACTCGAACACCGCCTCGACCACACAGGCATCCGCGTCGAACACGACCCGGACAGCGGCTGCATCCTCGGCCTGCGCCCGCGAGACGGCCTGCTGACCCGGCAACAGCGCGAAGCGCTGCACCAGCCCGGCCCCACCGACCTCGGACTCGACGAGCCAACAGCGCGAGCGCTCTACGAGGTCGCCGTCATCGGCCGCTCCGTCTCCGAAACCGACACCTACGTCGACGAGGTCGCCATCCGCACACTGCGGCAGCTCGGCCTGGTCCACCGCCGCCACAACAGCGAAGCGTTCAACCCCAACGCCGACGTCGTCTACTCACTGATCATCGACTACTGACATTTTCGTGTCGCCAACCACTGACACGACCTGTCGTTTCCACTGACAGCCTCGTGTCGCTCAACAGGTACCCTCCTGGGGGGCGCAACGGCTCAAGCGCTTGGTCTGTCATAACTGCGATTATCGGATCGCCGGGGGGTTGGGCGGCCCCGGCGACCGTTGCGGCTCAGCCGGGCTTCGGCGGCTGGTCGACGAGCTGGGCCAGGTAGAGCGGCTCGCCGAGCCGGTCCATTAGCTCGAGGTTCGTCTCGATGTAGTCGATGTGGTGCTCCTCGTCGGCGAGGATCTCCTCGAGCAACTGGGCGGTGGTGGCGTCGCCCTTCGCGCGGCACATGATGATGCCCGGCCGGAGCCGCTCGACAACGGCGAGCTCGATCGACAGGTCCGCCTGCAGCTGCTCGCGGACGGTCTGGCCGATATTGAGCGTGCCCAGCCGCTGGTAGTTCGGGAGGCCCTCGAGGAACAGGATCCGGTCGGTGATCTTCTCCGCGTGCTTCATCTCGTCGATGGACTCGTCGCGCGTGTAGTCGGCGAGCTTGGTGAAACCCCAGTTCGCCTGCATCTTGGCGTGCAGGAAGTACTGGTTGATGGCCGTCAGCTCGCTGGTGAGCTGGTCGTTCAGCAGTGCGATGATTTCGGCGTCGCCGCGCATGGGTATCCCTCGTCCTGATCAGTCCGTGAATTCCTCGGCACGGTACTGGAGGCTGGTGGATGAGCCCGGACGAAGGATCACCTGGTGCCCGGGAAGGTTGACCTTGGAGGTGCGGAGCGACACCTCAGGCCGACAGCGGCATCCCGGCCAGCTCGGAGGGTGCGTGCGCGGCGGCCAGGAAGACGTCGATCCGGTCGTGACACGAGCCGCAGCCGGTCCCCGCGCCGCAGGCGTCGCCGACGTCGTCGACCGTGCGCGCGCCCGCGCGGATGCAGGTGCGCAGCTCGGCGTCAGTGACGGCCGCACAGATGCAGACGAACATCAGCGTCCCCTAACTTCAGGCGAGGCTATGCTGTCACTCCTCCGGGACGTCGCGCAAGGCCGCTCACCGACTCCTAGGCTCGGCCCGTGCCGCTCGAGGAGTACCGCCGCAAGCGAGATGCCCGCCGCACTCCCGAGCCGGTGCCCGCGAC
This sequence comes from Pseudonocardia sp., assembly GCA_052387455.1. Classification (GTDB taxonomy): domain Bacteria; phylum Actinomycetota; class Actinomycetes; order Mycobacteriales; family Pseudonocardiaceae; genus Pseudonocardia. The sequence goes on along the minus strand of JBQTJE010000169.1, from coordinate 15,929 downwards.
CGATCCGCAGCCGGGCGCCGATCGTGGCGACCGGTTCGTGATCCAGGAGCATCACGCCCGCGCGCTGCACTGGGACGTCCGGTTCGAGCGCGACGGCGTGCTCGTCTCGTTCGCGGTGCCGAAAGGACTGCCCACCGACCCGGGCACGGTCCGGCTGGCCGTGCACACCGAGGACCATCCCCTGGAGTACCTGACCTTCTCCGGCGAGATCCCGGCGGGCGAGTACGGCGGTGGTCGGATGGCCATCTGGGACGCCGGCCGTTATGACACCGAGAAGTGGACCGACCGCGAGGTCGCGGTCGTCCTGCACGGCGAACGGGCCCGCGGTCGGTACGTCTTCGTCCGCACCGACCGGGACGGCCGCGAGGGCTGGCTGCTCCGGCGCTCGGGGCCCGCCCCGGACGACCACGAGCCGCTCCCCCGCGACGTCCGCCCGATGGAGGCCACCCCCGGGCCACTGCCGGACGGCCCGGACTGGTGGCAACAGGTGTGTTTCGGCGGCCGGCGCGTGATCGTCCGGGTGGACGGCGGCCGGGCCGAGATCCACGACCCCGACGGCAAGCCGCTCACCGGTGAGTTGCCGCAGCTGCGCGGCCTCGGCCCGGCGCTCGGAGCCACGCAGGTCGTCCTGGACGGCGAGGTGACCGGCACGCCCCTGCGCTCGGCCGACCTGTGGATCGCCGACCTGCTGCACCTCGACGGCCGGGACTGCACCGCGCTGCCGTTCCCGCAGCGGCACGCCCTGCTCGACGGGCTCCCACTGACCGGCTCGCACTGGCGGGTGGCGCCCGCGTTCCCGGACGCGGGCACAGCGGTCCTGGGCGCGGCCCGCGAGCAGGGGCTGCCTGCCGTCGTCGCCAAGCGTGCGGACGCCCCGTACCGCCCGGGCCGAAGCGAGGACTGGGTGCTCGTCGCGACCGGGATCGCCTCCCCCGCGGCGCCGTCCCCGCCCCGCACGGACGGCACCGGACGGGCGAAGCTCACCAACCCCCGCAAGGTGCTCTACCCGCTCACGGGCACGACGAAGGCCGACGTCCGAGACCACTACCTCGCCGTCGCCGAGGTGATGCTGCCGCACCTGCGCGACCGTCCGGTGACGCTGGTGCGCTGGCCCGACGGCGTCGCGAAGGAGTCGTTCTTCGAGAAGGACGTCTCCCGCCACGCCCCCGACTGGATCCGTACGGCCCGCGTCGGCACCCCGGGTGGCCGGTCGGCGACGGCGGACTTCCCGCTGATCGACGACGCGGAGGGACTGGCCTGGGCGGCCAACCTCGCGGCCCTGGAGCTGCACGTTCCGCAGTGGCGGGTCGGGCCGCGCGGAGCCCGGCAGCACCCGGACCTGGTGGTGCTCGACCTCGACCCGGGAGAGGGCGCCACCGTCGTGGACTGCGCGCGGGTGGCGGTGCGCATCGCCGAGCGCCTGGCCGACGACGAACTCGTCGCCTATCCGCGCACGAGCGGCGGCAAGGGCATGCAGCTCTACCTGCCCGTGACCGTCTCCCGCCCGGAGCGAACCTCGGAGTTCGCCCGTGCCCTGGCCGAGGAGCTCGCCCGCGACGATCCACGGCGGGTCACGGCGGTGATGGCGAAGGTCCGCCGTCGCGGGAAGGTGTTCGTCGACTGGAGCCAGAACAACCCGCACAAGACGACCATCGCCAGCTACTCGCTGCGCGGCCGGGCCCGCCCGACCGTGGCCACCCCGCTCACCTGGGACGAGGTGCGGGCCTGTCGCCGGCCCGACGACCTCGTGTTCACCGCTGCCGACCTGCCCGGCCGGATCGCGGAGCACGGCGACCTGCTGTCCGGACTGTTCACCGATCCGCAACGGCTACCCCGTCGAACCTGACCGCGGCGGCTGGCACCCTCAGTCCATGCCCGACCGGCACCCGTACCTCGACGGGCCCTACCCGCGCGCGTACGCCCACCGCGGGTGGCACATCGGGGAGCTGGCGGGCTGCGAGAACACCCTCGCCGCATTCACCCGGGCCGTGGACGAGGGGTTCGGCTACCTGGAACTCGACGTGCACGCCACCGCCGACGACGTGGCCGTGGTGCACCACGACACCACGCTCGACCGCACGACCGACGGCACGGGGCCGATCGCGGCGCTGCGCGCATCGGATCTCGCGGCAGTGCGGGTGGCCGGCCGCGAGTCCGTCCCGACCCTCGCCGAGGTCCTCACGGCCCTTCCGGCCACGCGGATCACAGTCGAGCTGAAGTCCGACCAGGCTGTCGAACCGGTGCTCGCCGTGCTCGACCGGCTGGACGCATGGCACCGGGTGTGTCTCGGTTCGTCCGCCGACGCCCGGTTGCGCACGGCGCGCCGCCGCGCGGGCCCCCGGTTGTTCACCTCGTTGGGCACGCTGTCGGCGGTCGCACTGCGGACGCGCGCGTGGGTCGACGCGCTGCCCGGTCCTCTCGCGGCGCTGCCCACCCCGCCGTTCCACGGATCGCTTGCGCAGCTCCCCCGCCGTCACGGGCCGCTGCGGGTCGTCGAGCCCTCGCTCCTGCGCACCGCCCACCGGGCGGGGGTGGAAGTGCACGTGTGGACGGTCCAAGATCCGGCCGAGATGACGGAGCTGCTGGCGATGGGCGTCGACGGCCTGATGTCCGACCGGCCTGACCTGCTGCGCGAGCTGCTCATGGCCCGCGATCGCTGGCCGGGCTGATCCGCGCCGCTACGCTCACGCGGGTGAACACGGCTTCGTCCGACCGGTCCGTCGGCCCGGGGGTCGCCACGCGCGGCCGGCTGGTCGCGTGGGCACTGTGGGACGCGGGCTCCGCGTCGTACAACGCCGTGATCCTCACGTTCGTCTTCACGCCGTACTACCTGATCGGCACCGTCGGGGCCGGCCTCGACGGCGACGTCAGCGCGGCGGCCTGGCTGGGCTACTCCCTCGGCGCGGCCGGCCTCGCGATCGCGCTGCTCGCGCCCGTGGCCGGGCAGCAGGCCGACGCGCTGGGGCGGCGCAAGCTCGCCGTGGGTGTCTGGACCGGCGCCACGGTCGTCGCCATGGGGGCCCTGTTCGCGGTGCGCGAGGACCCGACCTACCTGTGGCTCGGGCTGGGGCTCGTCGCCCTGGGATCGATCACGTTCGAGCTCGCGGAGGTCTCCTACTTCGCGATGCTGTCGCAGGTATCGACCCCCGCGACGGTCGGGCGCGTATCCGGCATCGGCTGGATGTCCGGCTACCTCGGTGGCATCGTCCTGCTCCTGCTGATCTACGTCGGCTTCGTCAGCGGAGACGGTCCGACCCGCGGGCTCCTGCAGGTCCCGACCGCGGACGGGCTCAACTACCGGCTGATCGCCGTCGTCGCGGCGGCCTGGTTCCTCGTCCTCGCGCTGCCGCTGCTGATCCGGGTGCCGGAGCTGCCACGGCCGAGCCGCCCGCGCCGCGACGTCGGCCGCGCCTACCGGACGCTGGTGCGGGACGTGCGCGAGCTGTACGCCCGCGCGCCGCACACCGTGTACTTCCTCGGGGCCAGCGCCCTGTTCCGCGACGGCCTGGCCGCGGTGTTCGCCCTCGGCGGCGTACTCGCGGTGAGCGTCTACGGCTTCGACGGCGGCGACGTGCTCGTCTTCGGCATCGCCGCCAATGTCGCCGCCGCGGCAGGTGCGCTCGCCGGTGGCTGGTTCGACGACCGGTTCGGCCCGAAACCGGTCATCCTGGTGTCCCTCGCCGGTCTGGTCCTCGCCGGTGTGACGCTGCTGTTCCTCTCCGGACCGAGTGCCTTCTGGGTGTTCGGGCTGCTCCTGACGGTTTTCGTCGGGCCCGCCCAGTCGGCGTCGCGCAGTTTCCTGAGCCGGTTGGCGCCACCCGGGCGGGAGGGGCAGCTGTTCGGTCTGTACGCCACGACCGGGCGAGCGGTGTCGTTCCTCGCGCCGACGTTGTTCGCGGTGTTCGCGTCGGTGTTCGCGTCGGACCGCGCCGGGATCGTCGGGATCCTGCTGGTCGTCGTGCTCGGCCTGCTCGCGCTCGTGCCGGTGCGGCCACCGATCACGCAGCGGGTAACCCCAGTGTGAACAACTCGCTCACTCTGAGTGATACAGCTCACAGAGGGCTGACACGTCACATCCGCGTGTGCAAGGGCGGCGGATAGGGGACACTATCGAAACAGGGCGACAACCAGCCGGTGTCGGTCGATGATGTCACGACACCGGTGGGCGGGCGTTCCGCACGACGGGAACAGCGGCTGCATGTCAGACGTTACACCCGATTGGAACCGGGCCGGAGGACACCCCTCCGGCCGCGAAGGGGAGGGATCGCCATGGCCGACCGCGTGCTCCGTGGCAGCCGGCTCGGGGCTGTCAGCTACGAGACCGACCGCAACCACGACCTCGCGCCGCGTCAGTCGATGCGCTACGCGTGCCCGCGCGGGCACGAGTTCGTGGTGCCCTTCGCCAACGACGCCGAGGCGCCCCACACGTGGGAGTGCCGACTGCACGGCAGCATCTCCAAGCTGGTGGACGGCGTCGAACCGGCCGCGAAGAAGGTGAAGCCCCCGCGCACCCACTGGGACATGCTGCTGGAGCGGCGGACCGTCGCCGACCTGGAGGTGCTGCTCAGCGAGCGGCTGGAGCTGCTGCGCGAGCGCCGCGGCGAGGTCGCCTGACCCAACCGACGTCGATCACAGACCGGGCCGTCCATCGGGCGGCCCGGTCTTCGTGTGCGGGGACATCAGGCCCGGACCGGCCCGCTCGCCGGCGTCCCGGTCGCCGCGCCCCGCTTCAGCACCCGCTCCACACCCCAGCGGGTGACCCGCCACAGCGCCTCGCCGACGATCGCCCCGTGCATCTTCGAGGTGCCGCGCTCACGTTCCACGAACGTGATCGGCACCTCCCGCACCCGGAACCCGGCTTGGATCGCGCGCCACGCGAGATCGATCTGGAAGCAGTAGCCCTGCGACGTGACGTCGTCGAGGTCGAGCTCGGCCAGGACCTGCCTGCGGAACGCCCGGTAGCCCCCCGTCAGGTCGCGAATGGGGACGCCCAGCGCAACTCGCGCATAGAGGCTGCCGCCGCGGGAGAGCCAGCGCCGGTGCGCGGCCCAGTTCACCACCTCCCCGCCGTCGACGTAGCGGGAGCCGAGCGCGACGTCGGCGTCGGCGAGCGCGCCGAGCAGGGCGGGAAGGTCCTCCGGGGCATGCGAACCGTCCGCGTCCATCTCGACGATCACGTCGTGACGCCCGTCGAGTGCCGCGGCGAACCCTGCGAGGTACGCGGCGCCGAGACCCGCCTTCCCGGAGCGGTGCAGCACGCGGATCCGCCCGTCACGTGCCGCCAGCTCGTCGGCGAGAGCGCCCGTGCCGTCCGGGCTGGCGTCGTCGACGACGAGAACCTCGGCGTACGGCACGGCGGCGTGCAGCCGGGTGAGCAGCGGCTCCAGGTTCTCCCGCTCGTCGTAGGTCGGGATCACCACCAGCACCCCGGCTCGCTCCCGACCGTTCGCGCCCTCGCTCATGCACCCCTCCGGAAGCCGAGCCCGATCATCACCAGCCCGGTGCCCGCCAGTACCCACTCCGGAACCGACCGCGCCGAAGCCGCCAGCGTAGTGGTGGACCGCAGCGGCACCCGCTCGACCAGCGACCCCGGCGTGAACTGGCCGGTCCGGGCGACGACCGAACCGTCCGGCGCCACGACGGCGCTCACGCCGCTGGTGGTGGCGACCACGACCGCCCGGTCGTGCTCGACGGCCCGCACCCGCGACATCGCCAGCTGCTGGTAGGTCATCTCCGACAGGCCGAAGGTCGCGTTATTGCTGGGCACGGCGAGCAGGGTCGCGCCCGCGGCGACGCTGTCGGCCACCAGGTCATCGAAGGCGACCTCCCAGCAGATCACGACGCCGACGGTGACCCCGGCCATGTCGACGACGCCGGCCCCCGCACCCGGCACGAAATAGCCCGCGCGGTCGGCGAAGTCGGAGAAGAGCCGGAAGAACGCGCGGTACGGGATGTACTCGCCGAAGGGCTGCACCCGCCGCTTGTCGGTGCGGTCGGTGACCCCCCGACCGGCCTCCCAGACCAGCGTGGCGTTGGCCGCCGTGCGGCCGTCCGGGTTGCGCAGGACCGTCCCGAGCAGTACCGGCACGCCGACTGCGCGCGCCGCGGCGTCGATCTCCGCGGCGGCGTCGGGATTGCGCAGCGGGTCGATGTCGCTCGCGTTCTCCGGCCAGATCACCAGGTCGGGCTTCGGCACGTGACCGGCGGCGACATCGGCCGCAAGCTGCTCGGTCGTGCGGACGTGGTTGTCGAGCACCGCCCGGCGCTGGGCGTTGAAGTCCAGGCCCAGGCGCGGCACGTTGCCCTGGACCGCGGCGACCGTGATCTCGCTGACCCCGCTGCCCGTCCCGGCAGCCGCCCCGGACGCCGGTACGAGCGCCGCCACCGGCCCGGCCAGCAACGCGGCGGCCAGGAGCACCGCCGGCCCCACCACCGCGCCACCACTGGCAGCAAAGCCACTTTCACGCCATGTGGTGGCGTGAAAGTGGCTTTGCTGCCATTCCGAGACGAGCCGACGGAGGAGCTCGCCGAGCGCGAGGCCCGCCAGCACCGTGACGAACGACAGCAGCGGCACCCCGCCCAGCGCCGCCACCGGCAGCAGCGGGCCGTCGGGCTGCCCGAACGCGGCCCGCCCCCACGGGAAGCCACCGAACGGAACCCGTGCGCGCGCCGCCTCGCCCGCGACCCACACCGCGGCCATCCCCAGCGGTGCCGCAGGCAGCCGCGAGACGACGGCCATCCCGGCCGCTGCCGCCGCGACGAACACCGTCTCCAGCGCGCACAGCGCCAGCCACGGCAGGGCGCCGACGAACGATCCCGTCCACACCAGCAACGGCAGCAGGAACGCGGTCGCGAACACCGCACCCCAGCCGAGCCCGGCCCGCGCACGTCGTCCGTGCAGCACGACGCCCAGGAGAGCGAACGCGGGTAGCGCGAGCCACCAGAGCGTGCGCGGCGGGAAGCTCAGGTACAGCAGGAGCCCGCCCCCGGCGGCGCCGGCGAGCCGTGCCGCGAAGGCCAGCCCCCCGCCGCGCGTGTGTTGTGATGGCCGCGCGGGCGTCGCGTCGCCCCTACCGGTACCGGAACGCCCGTGCGGCCGCGGGTCGGCGGAGGTCGCGGGTTCGGCCACGGTCGCCGAGCCTACGGCGCGCTGTCCCTCGGCCCGGCGGCCGCGCCTGCGAGCAGGTGCGCGTTGCCGAGCTCGTCGAGCAGGCCCGGCTCGCCGCCACGACGGAACCACTCGTAGCCGTACGCGTCGGCGAAGGTTGCGGCCGGGACGTCGTCGGGGCCGACCTGGCTGGCGTGCGCGGTGATCGCCGCGCGCTTGCGGTGCAGGTCGTGGGCGGAGCCCGTGACGGCGAGGGTGATCTCGGCCGTGACCCTGCCGAACGCCACCGCCGCAGACCGGGCCGCGCCGTGCACGAGGTGCCCGTTGCGGGCGGTGACGTGCAGGTGCTCGCGGTCGATCGTCATCTGGTAGCCGGTCGCACCGGTGAGGGCGGCGGCCGTCGCACCGATGCGGTGGGTGGCCTGGTGGTCGGGATGGCCGTAGATCCCCTGCTCGTCGTCGTGCACGATGGTCGCCGCGCCCTCGGCGTCGGCCAGCTCGGCGACGTGCCGGGCCAGCGCCACCGGGTCGGCGGTGGCCAGTGCGCGAGCATGCCGGGCGGTGGACCAGCCGGGCAGGCCGGAGTCGCGGCGGTCGAGCAGGACCAGCCGGGCGACGCCCAGCACCTCGGCCGCCCGTTCCAGCTCGGCCAGTCGCCGTGCGGCGATCGTCTCTCCGGCGCGCAGCGGCACCCGGGACGAGCCCAGCTCGCCTGCGGTGGCCATCACCAGCACCGTCCGCGCGCCTGCGTCCGCCAAGCGGCGGAGGGTGATCCCGGTGAAGATCGACTCGTCGTCGGGATGGGCGTGCAGCGCGACGACGGTGTGACCACGAAGATCGGGAGTGCTCGACATGAGGGGATCGCAGACGGTGCGGCGCCGCGAGAGCGGCGGTAACGGACGGGGCCGGGGCGGTCAGCTACGACAGCTGGGACAACACCCCGGACAGCAGGCACCCGCGAAGCGGCGCCCCGTCCGGTCGATCACGGAGCGCATTCTGCCATGCGCACGGCGGCCCCGGCACCGCAGGGTGCCGGGGCCGCCGGGACGTCCGCGCTAGTACGTCCGCTTCGGCATGATCACCCACAGCACGATGTAGGCGATGAACTGCGGCCCGGGCAGCAGGCAGCTCAACAGGAACGCCAGCCGCACGGCGAACGGGCTCCAGCCGAACCGCTCGGCGATCCCGGCGCAGACGCCGGCGATGACCTTCCCGTGCTGCGGGCGGGTGAGGGTGGATGCCACCTGAAGTGCTCCTTCGATCGGGTTCTCGGCGTCGCTCGCCGCTGAACCCCACTGTCCACCGGTCGCGCGCTCGCCGCACTCCGGGAACGTCCGGACCCGCCCCTGGGGTTCCCCGGAGGTTCGCCTACAGGACGGCCAGGTTCCGCGGGCGGGTGTTGAGCCGCTCGCAGCCCTCCTCGGTGACCACGACGATGTCCTCGATCCGCGCGCCCCACTCGCCGTCGAGGTACACCCCGGGCTCCACGCTGAACGCCATCCCCGGCCGCAGCGGCAGCGGGTTGCCGCCGACGATGTAGGGCTCCTCGTGGACGTCCAGGCCGATGCCGTGCCCCGTGCGGTGCAGGAACCGCTCCCCCAGCCCGGACTCGGTGATCACGGAACGGGCGGCGGCGTCGACCTGCTCCGCCGTGATGCCCGGGCCGACGCTGCGAACAGCGCGCTCCTGGGCGTCCTGGAGCACCGCGTAGGCCTTGCGAACCTCCGGCCCGGGCTCGACGCCGAGCACGTAGGTGCGGGTGCAGTCGGAGTAGTAGCCGCTGGGCAGCGGGCCGCCGATGTCGACGACGACCACGTCGCCGTGCCGGAGCACCCGGTCGGAGACGTCGTGGTGCGGGCTCGCGCCGTTGGGTCCGGACCCGACGATGACGAACGCGGCGCCGGTGTGGCCCTCCTCGACGATCGCCGCGGCGATGTCTGCGCCCGCGGCGGCCTCGGTGCGCCCGACTCGCAGGAACTCTCCCATCCGGGCGTGCACACGGTCGATCGCGGCCGCCGCGGCCCGCAGCTCGCCGACCTCGACGCTGTCCTTGCGCATCCGCAGCTCCCGGAGCACCGGTCCGGCGAGGCACTGCGGCACGTCCGGGAACGCCGCGCGCAGCCCGAACACGTGCACGGCCGGCATGGCGTCGGCGACCGCGATCCGCGACGGCCCGCCGGCCAGGTCGCTGACCAGCAGGTACGGGTCCTCTCCGTCGTTCCAGGTGACGACCTCGACGCCCAGCGCGTCCAGTCCCAGCCCGGCCAGGCCCGGCTCCTCCAGCCGCGGAACGACCAGCGCGGGTGGCGCCCGGTGGCCCGTGGCGGGCACGAGCAGGCAGGTGAGCCGCTCGTGGGTTGCCCCGCCGGCACCGACGAGGTAGCGCAGGTCGGTGCCCGGCGTCACGACCAGCAGGTCGACGCCGTGCTCGGCGGCGACGTCACCGGCGCGGCGGAGACGGTCGGCGAACGGCCGGTCGTCGCCCGAACATCCTGAGGACGAGGCCGTGCGGGTGGCGGTCATGCCGGCAGGATATTCGGGCGGCGGCCGGGCGCGGCCGGCACCTGGCAAGCTCTCGGACCGTGCGCCCCCTCATGCTCCTCGACGCCGCCAGCATGTACTTCCGCGCCTACTACGGCGTACCGGAGTCGATCACGGCACCGGACGGCACGCCCGTCAACGCCGTACGCGGGTTCACCGACATGGTGTCCCGCCTGGTCACCGAGCGGCGCCCGGGACGGCTCGTCGCGTGCCTGGACCTGGACTGGCGCCCGGCCTTCCGGGTGGCGGCGCTGCCGTCGTACAAGGCGCACCGGGTGGCGGGCAACACCACCGGCACGGCGCCGGCGGGCGTGCCCGAGGAGGTGCCGGACACCCTCGCGCCGCAGGTCCCGGTCATCCTCGACGTGCTCGCCGCAGCCGGGATCGCCGTCGCCGGCGCCGACGGCCACGAGGCCGACGATGTCATCGGCACCCTCGCCGCGGCCGAGCGCACGGACCCGGTGCTGATCGTGAGCGGCGACCGTGACCTCATGCAGTGCGTCCGCGACGAGCCCACGCCCGTGCAGCTGGTCTACATCGGCCGCGGGCTGGCCAAGGCCGAGACCCTCGGTCCGGCGGACGTCGCGGCGAAGTACCGGGTGCCGGCCGAGCGCGCGGGCGAGGCGTACGCGGAGATGGCGATGCTGCGTGGCGACCCCTCCGACGGCCTGCCCGGCGTGCCCGGTATCGGCGAGAAGACGGCCGCCACGCTGGCGTCGCGGTTCCGGTCGTGGTCCGAGCTGCGCGCCGCCGTCGCCGACCCGGCCGACACCCGGCTCAGCCCTCCCGTGCGGACCAAGCTCGTCGCCGCCGCGCCGTACCTGGCGGTGGTGGAACCGGTGGTCCGGGTGGCGCTCGACGCCCCCGTGCGGATGTCGAGCGGCGATGGACTGCCGGATGCGCCGGCCGACCCGGAGGCCCTCGACGCCCTGGCGCAGCGCTGGGGCCTGTCCGGATCCGTCGACCGCCTGCGGGCCGCGCTGGCGGCCGCGAGGGGCTAGAAGAACGTGCCGCACCACGGGGCCACGGACGTGGCGAAGAGCACGTCGGCCCGGGCGAGGGCGGCCCGGTCGTGGACGGTCCACCAGCCGGCGGCGGCCAGCGCCGACGGTACGGTGTCGCCGAGATAGGCCATCGAGAGCGCGTCGACGGAGCACTCCAGGTGCGGCGTTCCGTGCGCCCGCTGCGCCGGGCCGTCGCCGACCCGGTAGACCCCGGTGTTGGCCGGCAGCACCCGGTCGTGCACCCCGACCAGCACCGGCTCGCCGGCCGGGAACGCGCGCGCCGCCAGCGCCGCCGGCACGTCGACCAGACGCAGCCACGTCTCGTCGCCGACGCCGGTGACCGTGCAGTCGCGCCGGTCGGCGAGCATCAGCTCGACGGACTCGTCGAGCGGGCGCAGGTGCCCCGTCACGGTGCCGACCAGGTCGACCTCCAGCAGGAACCGCCACAGCCCGGCGGTCGCAGGCGGGCCCGCGGCGTGCAGGTCGTCGACGGCGAGCGGCCTGCGCTCCCAGTCCTCCCCCTGGCCGATGCTGGCGATCACGAAGCCGTCGTCGCCATCGGGTCCGGAGTGCACCGCGACCAGGATGTGGTCGTTGCCGGTGAGCTGCCTGCTGAGCATGGTGTCCCACCAGCCTGCCGGCCGGGTGATCCCGCCGGGGCGGCGCAGCGCTATCCGGTCGTGCACGGCGGTGACGGTGCTCAGCGCCTCGTCGCGCGCTACCAGCCGCACCGTGCCACCCGGCGGGGCGTCGTCGCGCCACCCCGCGGCGCGGCGAACCCCCAGCGACCGGCCTCTGGTGGCGACGCCGTAGCCGAACCGGCCGTAGATCCCTGCCTGGCTCGCCCGCAGCGTCGCGACGGCCTCCCCGCGGGCGACCACGTCGGCGAGCTGGCTGCGCATCATGGCCGTGAGCAGGCCGCGGCGGGTGCGGTCGGCGCGCACGCCGACGCGGGTGACGGCGGCCATCGGCAGCGAGGCGCCACCGGGAACCGCCAGCCGGCTTGCGAACGCGCAGGCCGTCGCGACGACAGCGCCTCCCTCCCGCACCCCGATCGTGCGGCCCGGGTCGGCGAGACGCCGGGCCCGATCCCATGCCGCGTCGTCGTGGCGCGGGACCTGGATCGTGGCAGCGAACAGGTCGTTGGCGGCGCGCAGCTCGGCATCGTCGAGGACCTGCACGTCGTGGCTCATGCCGGCCGGCCGACCGAGTAGGCGCCGAAACGGCTCGTGACCGTGACCGGGACATCCGCCTGCTGCCCGGCGACCACGGCGGTGCAGGTGAACGTCGCTCCCGGCTCGGCCCGAATGCCGGCCGGGCACGACACGGACGTCACGTCGACGGCGTACTCCTCGACCAGGATGCGCGCCACGCCCTGGGCGAGGGCTGCCTGGTCGAGCACGCGGGTGACCAGGTAGCCGGGTGCCCCGAAGCAGACGACGCCGGCCGCCACAACGACGGCAGCCAGGGCGACGGCAGGGAGGACCGGGGCCGTCCGGCGCGGGGCCGGCCGGGGCAGCGGCGGGGCGGGCCGCAGCGGGCGACCTGCCGGAACGCTGCCCACCGGATACCGCCGGCCCGGGCCGGGATACGGTGCGCGCACTCCCGGTTCGGGCGGCCAGGGGTGCGGCATGTCGGGTGTCCGGGGCGCCGGAGGCCGTGCTCGGCGATCGGGGCCGGGCCGGGCCGTGGAGACTCCCCAGCCGCCCACCGGCGCGCCACCCCAGGTCGGCGGTCCCGCGGGGTCGTCCGAAGCCTGCCCGGCATCCCAGGTCATGGTCACGACGAGATCGAAGCACAACCGGCGGCCCGGCGCGGGAGATCGAGTGCACCGGCCACGGCCAACAGGTGGCTATCAGGGGGGCCCTCAGGTGGCGCCGACCGCGACCACTCCCCGGCGCACCGCTGCCACCGCCTGCACCGCCGCCCGGCCCACGGGGCTGCGCCGGCCCGCGACGCCCGCGATCTGGTCGAGCAGGTCGAGCACCTGCCGGCACCACCGTACGAAGTCGCCCGCCGACAGCTCCGCGCCGTTCTGCTCGGCTGCCGTGAGCACCGCCGACAGCGGCTCGCCGCGGGCCCACCGGTGCACCGGCCACGCGAAGCCGAGATCGGGCTCGCGGGTGCGGTCGACCCGGTGACGCCGCTCGTCGGCGTCCAGCTCCGACCAGAGCCGTACGGTCGCGGCCAGCGCGTCCGACACCGCCCCCGCCGGCACCCGCGGCACCGGACCGTTGTCCCGGCGCGACTCGAACACCAGCGCCGACACCACCGCTGCCAGCTCGGGCGGTTCGAGGCCGTCCCAGACACCGTGGCGCAGGCACTCCGCTGCCAGCAGGTCCGACTCGCCCCACAGCCGGGCGAGCTGCTCCCCGTTCGGCGTGACCTCCTGCTCGTCGCCGGTGCCTGCAAGGTAGCCGCGCTCGGCCAGCAGCGCGCGGATCCGGTCGAACGCCCGGGCCAGCGAGTGCGTCGTGGCCCGCACCTTCTGGTGCACCTGCTCGGTCTCCCGGTCCAGCCGCGCGTACCGCTCGGCCCAGCGTGCGTGCGCCTCCCGGTCGGTGCAGCCGTGACAGGGGTGCGCGCGCAGCGCCCGGCGCAGCGTCGCCAGCTCGGGATCGTCGGACGACGCGCCCCGGGACCGCCGGCGTGGCTCGTCCGGGGCCCGGATGCCGGTGTTGCGCAGGCTGGACGCGAGGTCGCGGCGGACCCGGGGGGCACGGTGGTCGACCCGCTTGGGCAGGCGCATCCGGCCCAGCGCCTCCACCGGCGTCGGGAAGTCGGCCGCCGAGAGGCGCCCCGCCCACCGGTCCTCGGAGAGCACGAGCGGGCGCGGGTCACCGTCGGCGGTGACGCCGGGATCGAGCACCACGGCCAGCCCGGACCGGCGCCCGCCCGGCACGGCGATGACGTCGCCGGGGCGCAGCGCGCGCAGCGAGTCCGCTGCGGCCTCCCGGCGTTGCGACACGCCCTGGCGGCTCAGCGCCTTCTCCCGCTCGCCCACCTTGCGGCGCAGGGTCGCGTACTCGGCGAAGTCGCCCAGGTGGCAGCCCATCGACGCCTCGTACCCGGCCAGGGCTTCGGCGTTGCGCTCGATCCGGCGCGCCAGGCCGACGACCGAACGGTCGGCCTGGAACTGGCCGAAGGACTGCTCCAGCAGATCCCGCGCGGCGGGCGGCCCGAGCCTGGCGACGAGGTTGACGGCCATGTTGTAGCCGGGCCGGAACGAGCTGGTCAGGGGGTAGGTGCGGGTGGAGGCGAGCCCCGCGACCTGCGCGGGCTCCACCCCCGGCGCCCACACGACGACGGCGTGCCCCTCGACGTCGATGCCGCGTCGCCCGGCGCGCCCAGTGAGCTGGGTGTACTCCCCCGGCGTCAGCTCCGCGTGCGCCTCGCCGTTGTACTTGACCAGCTTCTCCAGTACGACGGTGCGCGCGGGCATGTTGATGCCCAGCGCCAGCGTCTCGGTGGCGAACACGGCGCGCACCAGCCCGCGGACGAACAGCTCCTCCACGGTCTCCTTGAACGCCGGCAGCATCCCGGCGTGGTGCGCGGCGATCCCGCGCTCCAGCGCATCGCGCCATTCCCAGTAGCCCAGGACGGCGAGGTCGCCCTGCGGGAGGTCGGCGGTGCGCCGCTCGACGATCCGGCGGATCTCCGCTGCCTGGGCCTCCGTGGTGAGCCGCAGCCCGGACCGCACGCACTGGCCCACCGCGGCGTCGCAGCCGGCCCGGCTGAACACGAACGTGATCGCGGGCAACAACCCGTCGCGGTCGAGCCGGTCGATCACGGTGATCCGCGAGGGCGGCCGGAACCGGGTCGTCGCCCGGCCGTTGCCGCGCGGACCACGGCCCCGGCCGCGGTCCCACACCGCGCTCTGCCGGTCGAGGTCGGCGGTGTGGCGGACGAGTTCGGGGTCGACCTTCAACGCATCATCGCTCTCGGCGAACAGGTCGAACAACCGGTTGCCGACCATCATGTGCTGCCATAGCGGCACCGGGCGGTGCTCGTCGACGACGACCGTAGTGTCGCCCCGCACGGTGACCAGCCAGTCGCCGAACTCCTCGGCGTTGCTCACCGTGGCCGACAGGCTCACCAATTGGACGTGCTCGGGCAGCTGGAGGATGACCTCCTCCCATACCGCGCCCCGGAAGCGGTCCGCGAGGTAGTGCACCTCGTCCATCACGACGTAGCCGAGGTGCTCCAGCGGGCCGCCGCGGCCGTCCTGCTGGGCGTAGATCATGTTGCGCAGGACCTCGGTGGTCATCACGACCACCTGCGCGTCACCGTTCACGCTCGTGTCGCCGGTGAGCAACCCGACGGCGCCGCTGCCGTGCCGCTCGACCAGGTCGTTGTACTTCTGGTTCGACAGCGCCTTGATCGGTGTGGTGTAGAAGCACCGGCGGCCGGTGGCCAGCGCCAGGTGCACCGCGAACTCGCCGACGACCGTTTTGCCCGCACCGGTCGGCGCGCAGACCAGCACCCCGTGCCCGTCCTCGAGCGCGGAGCAGGCCGCGTGCTGGAACTCGTCGAGATCGAAGGCGAACCCGGCGGCGAACTCGGTGAGCTGCGGGCGGGCGGTGCGGTCGCGGGCGGCGGCGTAGGCCGCGGCGGGTGACGCGGGGGTGCTGCGGGCCACCGAACCAGGCTACGTCGCCGCGCGATGCGGACTTGCGGGGGGAGCCGGCGCGATGCGAAACGACCACGCACCGCGCCGGCCCGCATGGCTATCTCAGGTTCGGGCAGAAGTTGGTCACGAAGTCAGCCTTGTTATCCTCTCCGAACCAGCCCGTACTAGCATTCCCACCCGTGAACGGCAGCACCCTTACAAGAATTGTGGAGATATGCGGATCGGAGTTGTCGAAGACGCACCACGTCTTGCTGCTGTTGTTGTACCAGCTGGATGTCAGGTCTTCAAAGCCCAACAGTCCGGTCTTGCGAACATCACCACCGACGCGATACATTCGCCCTTCGTACTCCATGTGCTCGTACAGGCAAAGTGAACCGTTCGGACAAACGGCAGGGCGGTCTCAGGCGGTGGAAGCAATCGTGCTGGCCAGGAGGTCGGTGAAGACTTCTGCTGGGGTTCGGTAGCCGAGGATACGGCGTGGTCGGCTCGATTGCTTCCACCGCCTGAGACCGCCCCCGCCTGATCCGCGCGGCGATCACCTTGCCCTCCAGCTGCTCGGCGATCCCGCGGGAGATCTCCTCCCGATCGGCCTCAGTCAACATCGTGCGCTGCGCGCCCACCCGGTGCTCCTCGTCGGCTCCATGTC